>CAMXLV010000120.1 GCA_947244675.1 uncultured Clostridium sp.
TGTCAATGATTTCCGACAATCCTTTTTTTTACAAATCTTTAGATGCAAAAAATAATTTTTTTAATAAATATTAGAAAAAAAGTCAATACTAAAAAAAATAAAAAGGAGGATTTTTATGTTTAATTTTAGGACAGACTTAGCATCTGAGAGAAAAGAAATTTACCAAAAAGCAAATAACTTAGAAGAGATTGATGGAATCGAAACAAATCAGGAAGAGATTAGTGAAAATATAAAAGTAGAGAGAGTAAAGATAACCAATGAAAATGGAGAAAAAGCTATTGGAAAACCAGTTGGAAATTACATTACTATAGACATAAAAAAATTAAAAATAGCACAAGAAGAAGAAATAAAACAAGCAAGTGAGACTTTAAGCAAGGAGTTAAAAGAAGTAATTGGAAAACATATTGATAGTCAAGGAGAAATATTAGTAGTAGGATTGGGAAATATCTATGTTACACCAGATGCTTTAGGACCAAAAGTAATTAACGAAATTGAAGTAACAAGACATATCATAAATTATTTACCACAATATGTAGAAGAAGGAACTAGAATGGTAAGTGCTATATCACCAGGAGTATTAGGAACAACAGGAATCGAAACAGTTGAAATTTTAAAGGGAATTGTCGAGAATATTAAACCAAAACTAGTAGTTGTAATTGATGCCTTAGCTTCTCGTAGTATTGAGAGAATTAGTAGTACAGTGCAATTGTCTGACACTGGAATTGTACCAGGAGCAGGAGTAGGAAATACAAGAAGTGAAATTAGTCAAAAAACATTAGGAGTTCCTGTAGTAGCAATTCGGTATACCAACAGTTGTAGAAACGGCTGTATTGGTAAATGATTCTTTAGATTTATTTATTACAAAATTACAAGAAGAAGCCAAATCGAATGAATATTTGAATCAATTAAAAGAACAAGATAATTATGAAGAAATTAAAGAAGCACTACTTCCAAAAGACTATAATTTAATTGTAACACCAAAAGAAATTGATGACTTAATTGAAAATATGAAAGAAATTGTAGCTCGGTGGAATTAATGGAGCAATGTAAATAAAAAAATTATTAGAAATGATAGACAAAGTTAAAATAGTGTTGTAGAATAAAGTCATAGTAAAATCTATGGCTTTAATATGATTGGAATTAAGAAAAGGGGATAAAAATGAATGAATCAAAAGAAGAAATAAAAGTAGAGGAAAGAACATTAGAACAATTATTAAAAGATCTACGAGAGGAAAAACAGTGGACTTATATGCATGTAGTACAAGAATTGAACCAAATAGGATTAATCGTTGATGAGAAAAAAATGAAAAAATGGGAAATAGGATTAGAATATCCTGAGTTAGATGAAATTTACAAATTATCGGAATTATATTTCATACCAAGTGAAGATTTTGTTACAGCAAAAACCAATAGTTATCAAGAAGGATTAGAATCTATTCATGCAACACTAATAAAATGGATTTGTTATTTAACTGGTATTTCACTAAAAGTAGGATATATATTTTTTTATCTGGTGATAATTGTAGGAACAATAGGTGCGCTTTGGTTTTTTATAGATCAATTAAACGTAGTTATGGAAAAAGGAAAAGATATGTTTTAACAAATCTAAAAAAATGTCAAAAAATGTTGCAAAAAACATTTTATTAAGATATAATCGGAATAGAATAAAGAGAGGAAAACGTAAAAAAGCGGAACAAAGGATCCTTTCAAGAAAGGAATGAGAAAAATGGAAGAAGAAAAAAAAGAAAACCAAACTACAGAAAAGAAAGTAGTAGAGACAAAAAAAGAAGAAAAGGTAGAAGTAAAAAAAGCAAATAACCAAACAATTATTATAGGAGTAGCAGTGGTAGCTATTATAATCATAGCTATCATAGGAGCGATGATTCTTAGAAAAGATTCACCTAAAAAAGCATTAGAAAAAGCATTGATTGATCTAAAAGCAGGAGCTTATGCACAAGAAATGCTATCTGGTTTAGTACAAGGAGAAGATAATGTCAATAGTGAAGCACAAAAATTGCTTTTTGAAAAACTAGAATGGAAAATATTAAAAGTAGAAGAAGAAAAAGAAAAGGCAACTTTAGAAATAGAAGTTACCAATAAAAACTTCAAAACTATTATTGGAAATTATATGCAAAAAGCATTAACATCAGCATTTAGTGGAAATGCTAACAAAGATGAAATGACAAACTACTTAATGGAAGAATTAAGAAATGAAGAAGTAGAAACAGTAACAGTTAGTCAGACAATTGTATTAGAGAAAAAAGATGGAAAATGGGAAATGGTGGAACAAGAAAAATTTATGAATATAGTATTACCAGGATTTTATGAAGCAATTAGTGCATTTAATTAAAAAAATTCCACACCAGAAATTTAAAGATGTTCTGAGTGTGGAATTTTTGTTTTTTTATACAATTGACAGATATTACAATCTGTGCATAAATGAACTCTATTTTCAAATACTAGTTGAAGAGTATTAATAAATTCGTCAACATAGTTATCTACTAAGTGAATGTATATTTTTTTAGGTAGTAAGGTTAGCAAAGAATTTAAGATATAATCATTAGAAGAAAAAGTAATATCACTTAAAATTTTAGCTTTAAAAATATCATCACTTACTACAATTAAATTCTTATGTTCATCTAATAAAATAGAATCTGAGGCAGAAAATACAATATGAACCATTTCGCATCCATAGTTTTGAGAGTTAATGTATAATTTTAATAAAGAAATAAATTCCAAATATTCTTTTTCTATTACAAAGCTATTGACAGATTCATTTACTACATTATCTAAAAGTGAGAAATAATCTTTTAATCGAAAATTAATAAAACCATTTAGGACAATTGTCTTATTATCAGATAAAAAACGGTAAAAAGCATCATAAAGAGTTTTAAATTTTTTATCAAAAAAATTAGAAAAGTCATCTAACATTACATCAAAACAAATGGCTAATATTTTTTCTCTTTCTTTATAATCAAAATAAAAATAATTTTGTTGTATGGAACGTTTTAATAATTCTTCTTCTAGTTCGTCAATTACTAAAAAACATAGAAGGGAAGCAATTTTTGATAAAAAAAGTGCTTCATCATTACCAGAATAATGAATAATAACATTCTGATAAAGTTTAAATTGATTTTTAGAAAAGCATAGATCATGTAAATCAAGATTTTTTAATTCATTTAGTAGATAATTGATTAAATCAGCATCATTTGTCTTAATACATAGCGATTTCATAAAAATTCCCCTTTCTAACATACATAGTATCTACTAAATTTGAAAAACTTATACATTATAGTATGCTAAATTAGAAAATTTGGTGAGATGATTTAACAATAAAAACAAGGCATGTTTTAGAGCATGCCTCTGTTTGAAAAATCTTCTAAAAGAGATTAGCGATAAATGTGATAATCAATATCAGGAAAAACACAATCTTTTTTACTAATATCTTTTAAGAAATCTTCATCTATTTTATTTTCTTTTATTTGTTCATATAAACGAGTAAATCTACCAATATGATCTTTAATCCTTTTTTTTGCATAATCAACCATGGTTCCATTTGTTATAATAAATAACCAGTCACTACTTTGTGCTAATAGTAGTTCTCTAGCACATTGATTTAAAGCTTTTTTCTTTAGCCCTTTTGCATCAGGGTAAAGGTAGGCTAATTCACACATTCTATCACCAGCCACATGTAAGTGTCTATGAACATAATCGTTTGTTGGATTTAACCATACTTCACTATAGCCATTAGCACCCCAACTAGAACGACAAGGAGAAGCTTCTTGCATATTTGGATATTTGTCAATATATTCAGATGGTGTAATCAATTCAAAATTACAATCATCATAATAAACTTTTTTAAATAGGATATATAACCAATAAGGCCCTTCATACCACCAATGTCCGTAAAGTTCAGCATCATAGGGACAAAGAACAATAGGTGGTGTTTCCATGTATGGAGAAAGATGATTAATTTGAGCGTTTCTACTATCCAAGAAATGTCCAGCTTGTTTTTCAGCAGAGTCACAAGCCCATTGAGGATTATAATAATCTTTAAAATCAGAATCTCCTGTAATACGATAGTATTTAATTCCAGTATGTACTCTTACACCATTGTGAGCAATATAAGGTTTTATATAGTCATAATCAGCTTCATAACCAATGTCACGATAAAATTCTCTGTAGTTGTAATCTCCTGGATAACCATTAATAGAACTCCAAACTTGTCTAGAAGATTCAATATCACGTCCAAAGGCAATAACACCTTCTGGTGAAACAATAGGAGCAAAAGTACCATAAATAGGAGTAGGGTTTGCATATAAAATTCCATGAGATTCCGTAATAATATAGTCAATACCAAATTCTTTTAAGTATTTATCAGCTTCTGGCACATAACCACATTCTGGAAGCCATATACCACGAGGTTTTTTTCCGAAATATCTTTCATAGGTTTGTACACCAACTGCAATTTGAGCTTTTACTGTTTTTTCATTGACATAGAGAATTGGAAAATAACCATGGGTAGCACCACAAGTGATAATTTCTAAAACACCAATGTCTTGAAAATGTTTAAAGGCTTCTATTAAATTACAATGATAAATATCTTTAAATAAGTGTAAATCATTAGAATAGCGATCTAAGTAATAATGAGAAAGTTTATTTAATCTTTCATCATTAGCAGTTCTTTTGACTTCTTTTTTTGATAATTCAATTAATTGTTTTAAATAATGAATGTATTTTTTTTGTAATAATTTATTGTCTAACATAGAAAGCAGAGGAGGTGTCATAGACATGGTAATTCTAAATGACACCCCTTCATCTACTAATTTTTGAAAATTGGTTAAGAGTGGAAGATAAGTTTCCGAAATTGCTTCATATAGCCAAGATTCTTCTAAATAGTCATCACTTTCTGGATGATGGATAAAAGGAAGATGGGCATGAAGAACAAAACTTACATATCCTTTTTTTTCTTGCATTTTTAAATGACAAGGGATATAAAAAATTATCAGGTGTTGAAAT
>CAMXLV010000121.1 GCA_947244675.1 uncultured Clostridium sp.
TATTCTACATTGATATTTTGCATGGCGCACCTCTAACTTGATCTTCTGTACTAACTCTAATATAAATTCCTGCAATTTTCTTTTCTTCGTTCATTTTATAAATCTCTCCCTTCACTATTGAATGGAAAGGCACTTAAATAAATTTTAAGCACAAAAAAACTCTAAAATTAAAGTAGCCTTTCTATGTAGTCTTTTAACTGAGATAAAGGGTATTTATACCTTAAATCTCCCACATAAAAGTAATCACATTCATTAAAGAATAAAAATAACTTATTTTTAATGATTACTCTATGTGGTTCTACATACGCCAAGTTTGTATGTTCTATAATTCTTAAACAACCTTCAAATATCATTTCGTGTTCAAGTTTTATAGCATTCAAACTACAAGCCCATTCAATTTTAGAGAGCAATTCTCTTTTAATCTTGTTTTTCTTCTTAACGATACTAATCATACCACACCATCCTTCCTTTTTCAAGATAAAGGCATTAAAAAAATCAACCTTTTACAGTTGATTTATCAATGTTTTCGTCTGGTGCGACGATTTTACTTAATGGAGCAGGTAGTGGGAATCGAACCCACGTCATCAGCTTGGAAGGCTGAGGTTCTACCATTGAACTACACCTGCATTTGCTCCTAACAATTATAAATTATAATTGTTTTTATTTTTTTTGTCAATACTTTTCTTAAAAAAATTTAATATTTTATAAACAAGCTTTCACCAATCCAACAAATAATGGTGCTGGCTTATTTGGTCTTGATTTTAATTCTGGATGAAATTGTCCTGCTATAAAATATGGATGATCTTGTATTTCTACCATCTCTACTAGCAATCCATCTGGAGAAGTTCCAGAAATTTTCAAACCTGCTTCTTCTAGCCTTTCTCTATAATCGTTATTATATTCATAACGATGTCTATGTCTTTCTGATATCTCCTTTGCTCCATATATTTTACTTGCTAAGCTCCCCTCTTTTATGATACAAGGATAAGCTCCTAGCCTCATTGTTCCACCTTTTTTATTTACTTCCTTTTGTTCTTCCATAATATGAATAATTGGATTTTTAGTTGTTTCATCTAATTCTGCCGAATTAGCATCCTGTATTCCTAACACATTTCTTGCAAACTCTACTACTGCCATCTGCATACCCAAACAAATTCCTAAAAATGGTATCTTATTTTCTCTTACATATTTTATCGTTTCAACTTTACCTTCAATTCCTCTATTTCCAAATCCTCCTGGAACAACTACTGCATCAATTCTATCTAACTTCTCAGCAACATTTTCACTAGTAATTGTCTCAGAATCAATCAAATGTACTTTTACTTTCACATGATTTTCAAAACCTGCATGATATAAGCTTTCCATCACAGAAATATAAGAATCTTCCAATTGTACATATTTTCCAACAATTGCTACTTTAACTACTTTATTATCATCAATACTTCTAATACTTTCAATCATCTTTTCCCATCTTGTATTATCTGGTACATAATTTTCCAATTTTAAGTGATTGCAAACTTCTCTTGCTAGTCCTTCTTCCTCTAGCATTAATGGAACTGCATATAAACAATCTGCTGTTTTATTTTGAATAACACTTGTTTTTCTTACATTACAAAACAATGACAATTTTTCTCGAATACTATCTGGAATATCATTTTCTGTTCTACAAACTAATATATTAGGCTTAATTCCAAAGCTTTGCAATTCTTTGACTGAATGTTGTGTTGGCTTTGACTTAATCTCATTTGAACCAAATATATAAGGCAATAAAGTAACATGAATATAGATTACATCTTCTGGATTTTTTTCTAACCCAACCTGACGAATTGCTTCTATAATTGATAAGCCTTCTATATCCCCTACTGTTCCTCCAATTTCTGTAATAACAATATCTGTATCCGTATTTTCAAAACCATAAATTCTCTCTTTAATTTCATTGGTAATATGAGGTATTACTTGCACAGTTTTTCCCAAGTAATCTCCTTTTCTCTCTTTCTCAATAACACTTTGATAAATTTTTCCCATTGTGACACTTGAATTTTTGGTTAAATTCTCATTAATAAATCTTTCATAATGACCTAGGTCTAAGTCTGTTTCTGCTCCATCATCAGTAACAAATACTTCTCCGATGTTCATAAGGATTCATCGTTCCTGGATCCACATTAATGTAAGGATCAAATTTTTGAATCGTAACTTTATATCCTCTATTTTTTAATAGTCTTCCTAATGATGCTGCTGTTATTCCTTTTCCAAGACCGTGAAACAACTCCTCCTGTAACAAAAATATACTTTGTATTCATTTTCTTATCTTCCTTTCCCCTTGGCATTATGACATAAAAATCAAAAAAAGATTAAAAAAATTGCCAAAATCGGTTTTTTTTTAATCTATTTTTATTCTATCACTTTTAAAAAATTTTTTCAAGCATTTTTTTGCTTTTTTTCTTTTTTATTGATATACTGTAAAAGAATTAGAAAAAAGGAGGATTTTTTATGCCAACACCACATAATGAAGCAAAATTAGGCGAAATTGCAAAAACTGTTATCATGCCAGGAGACCCTTTACGTGCAAAATATATCGCCGAAAATTTTTTAGAAAATGTAAAATTAGTCAATCAAATTAGAGGAATGTATGCTTACACAGGAACTTATCAAGGAAAAGATTTAACTGTTATGGCTTCTCGGAATGGGAATGCCTAGTATGGGAATTTATTGTTATGAATTATACAAATTCTATGAAGTAGAAAACATTATTCGTATTGGTTCTTGTGGTGCTTATCGAGAAGATCTAAAATTATTTGATATTATTTTATCTAATCAAGTCTTTAGTGAAAGCAATTTGGCTCTAACCTTTCATAATGAAGATTGTCATATTGCAAAAGCAAGTGAAAAATTAAATGCTTGTATCATCAAAACTGCCAAAGAAACTAATATTCCTATTATTCAAGGAAATACTACTTGTATGGACTTTTTTGATTTATATGCTACTGATATTACTAAATTTTTCACTAGAGTTCCAAAAGATTTTAACCCAATTAGTGCAGAGATGGAAGCTTTTGCCTTATTCTATGTTGCTAAAGTATTTGGCAAAAATGCTTCTTGTTTAATGAGTGTTGTTGATGTTGTAAATGCTAAAGATAAACCAAGTGCTACTGCCAAAGAAAGAGAACTTGGGCTTCACAAAATGATAAAATTAGCTTTGGATTCTGCTATATCCATTTAATTACCAACACAAAAGGTGCATAGAATATGTTTTATAGGTTAAATCTTTGATTTTCTTATAAAATAAAAAAGGAAGTCTTACTTAATGCAAAGACTTCCTCTTTCTATGGTATAGAAAAAATCGAAAATTTTTATCTATACTTTATTTTTTAATTGATAAAATTTTATATTTCATAATTCCAGCTGGTGCATTAACTTCTACTACTTGATTCTTTTTTGCCCCTAGCAATGCACTTCCAAGTGGTGATTCATTTGATATTTTATTTTCTGCTAAGTTTACCTCTGTTGATCCTACAATTGTGTATTCAATCTTTTCATCAAATTCCATATCTAATACTTTTACAATATTTCCAACTTGAACTGTTTCTGTATCAATATCTTTTTCATCAATGATTTTTGCATGTCTTACTTTGTTTTCTAACTCTGCTATTTTTACTTCATTTTCTGCTTGTGCATTTTTTGCCTCATCATATTCTGAGTTTTCTGATAAATCACCAAATCCTAATGCTACTTTAATTCTATCTGCTATTTCTGCTCTTTTTTCTGTTCTTAAATAATTTAATTCTTTTTCTAAATTATCATATCCTTCTTGTGTTAAAATTACTTCTTTTTCCTCCATTGTATTTTCTCCTTTCCTATCTAAAGTTTCTATTTGATTTTATTTTATTCGTTAAAAATCTTTTACTATATTACGTTAAAAAATGAAATTTGTCAAGCAAATTTCATTAATCTTTTATTAAATCTTTCGCACCTTTCATATAATCTACTCCCGAAAAAATAGTAGCAATTGTTTGCACAATCATCATAATCGTTACTGTAAGATTTAATAAAAAAGGTACACCTTCTAATTCTCCTGTAAAACATTTCGCAAATGCATTTACATCTAAAAATGCTAAAATAATTGCTATCATTTGTGTTACTGTCTTTAGTTTCCCCCAGTTAGAAGCTGCAATTACTTTTCCCCCTTTTTCAACAGCAATTAATCGATAACCAGATACTAAAAATTCTCTTGCTAATACAATAATTGGTATCCATGCTGGCAATTTTGTCATTTCTACTAACATAACCATTGCTGCTAGTACTAAAATTTTATCAGCTAATGGATCTAAAAATTTTCCAAAAGTAGTTACCTGATTATTTTTTCTTGCTAAATATCCATCTAATTTATCTGTTAGAGAAGCTAAAATAAATACAAATTCAATTAACCAATAGGTAATTGGTATTCCTAAAAATTCTCCTTTCATTCCCAAAAAAGGTATAATTACCATAATCGGCACTAATATAATTCTAAATATGGTTAATTTATTTGGTAAATTCATCTTTTTTATTCCCTTTCTATTTTAACATTTCTATTGCCTTTTGCAACTGAGAATCTTCACTTTCTTCTACTAATAAAATATTTTTAACTGTATCTGGCAAAGCAACTTCTTCATCTGGTTTAATACCAATTTTGTTAATTTCTGTTTTATTTGGTGTTAAATATTTTTCTGATGTTATTTTTAATCCACTTCCATCTGGCAAAGTCAACACTTGTTGAATAACACCTTTACCATAAGTAGTTTCTCCCACTGTTTTTGCTTTTCCTAAATCTTTTAATGCTCCTGCTAAAATTTCAGATGAACTAGCTGTATTTTTGTTTGTTAAAATAATGATTGGCATATTTATAATTGGGTCTTTTTCTGATTTTTTAACTTTCTCATTATTATTTTTATCCACTTCATATAAAAGAACTTCTCCTTTATTTACTACATAGTCTGCTATTTCTAAAGCTTCATCTACGATTC
>CAMXLV010000122.1 GCA_947244675.1 uncultured Clostridium sp.
ACTCTAGTAGCATTCTGCTCAGCTACATGGTTGATTAGATCAAATAATTTAAAAACTCTTTGCCCTGTTTTGGCTGATATAAATAAAATTGGTGCATAAGATAAATATTTTAGTTTATCATAGAGTTCTTTTTTATATTTTTCTAATGTGCCTGTTTCTTTTTCAACTATATCCCATTTGTTTACAACTATGATAACTCCTTTTCCAGCTTCGTGTGCCTCACCTGCTATTTTAGCATCTTGGTCTGTTACTCCTTCTGTTGCATCAATCATCATTAAACAGACATCTGCTCTTTCAATTGCTAAAAGTGTTCTCATAATGCTGAATTTTTCAATTACTTCTGTTACTTTACTTTTTCTTCTAATTCCTGCTGTGTCAATTAAGACATATTTTCCATTTTCATTTTCAAATTCTGTATCAATAGCATCTCGTGTTGTTCCAGCTATATCACTTACAATTGCTCTGTTTTGTCCTAATATTTTGTTAATTAATGATGATTTCCCTACATTAGGTTTTCCAATAAGTGCTACTTTTATGATGTTTTTTTCTTCTTCTTTTTCGTTCTTTGGCGGAAATTTTTCATAAATTTCATCTAATACATCTCCAATCCCAATGGCATTGGCTGCTGATATTGGGTATGGATCTCCTATTCCTAGATTATAAAATTCATAAGCTTCTTGTTTGTCTTTGTCAAAATTGTCTGCTTTATTGCAAACTAAAACAATTGGCTTTCCAGATTTTTTAAGCATTAAGGCTATTTCTTTATCTGCTGCTGTAACACCTTGTCTTATGTCTGTTAAAAATAGGATCACATCTGCCATCGCTATTGCTAAATTGGCTTGTTCTCTCATTTGCGATAAGATAATGTCTTCTGAGTCTGGTTCGATTCCTCCTGTGTCAATTAAGGTAAAGTCTCTTCCTCTCCAATTGGTTTCTGCATAAATTCTATCTCTCGTTACTCCTGGGGTATCTTCTACTATTGATATTCTACTTCCTGCTAAATAATTAAAAAAAGTTGATTTTCCTACATTTGGTTTCCCGAATGATTGCTACAATTGGTTTCATTTATCTAAGTTTTCCCCTTTCTTCTTCAATAGGTATAGTATATCATATTCTATTTAAAAAATGCAATATAAATTAAATATATCTCCTTGATTACTAAAAAACTGCCATATTTTTTAAGTATGACAGTTTTTAATTTTATTAAATTTTTGCAATTCCTCCAATAATTTTGCTACTTTCTGCTGATGCTAACCATTTAGCTCCACCAGAAACTACTATGGTATCTCCTTTTTCTAAGATTCCTTTTTGTTTTAGTTTTTCGATTCCAGCTTCTACTACTTTATCAATATTTTCTTGTTTTTCAATATAAATTGGTGTTACATTCCATACAATAGCTAATTGGTTATAAGTTCTTCTATTGTCTGTAATAGCTAAGATTGGACATCCTACTCCCATTCCAGCAAATCTTCTTGCTGAGTCACCAGTATTGGTATAGCAACAAATAGCATCTGCATTTAAGTTCATTGCCATAACTGCTGATGAATAGGCTATTTTACTTTCTAAATTGTCCATATCAATATTTTCATTTTCTCTAAATTTCTTCCAGTAATCTATATCACTTTCTACTCTATTTGCTATTTTTACCATAGTTTGAACACATTCTACTGGATATTTTCCCATAGCACATTCTCCAGATAGCATAACTGCACTTGTTCTATCATAAATAGCATTTGCTACGTCACTTGCTTCTGCTCTTGTTGGTAATGGGTTATATGTCATGGTTTCTAACATTTGTGTTGCTGTAATGGCTGGTTTATTTGCTTTGTTTGATAATTTGATAAATCTTTTTTGCATCACTGGTGGTTCTGTAAAATCAGTTTCTGTTGCCATATCACCACGGGCAATCATTTGAACATCTGCATTTTCTACGATTTCTTCCATATGTTCTAGCCCTTCTACGTTTTCTACTTTTGTAATTATTTTGATGTCTTTTCCACCATTTTCATCTAATACTTTTCTAACTTGTTCTATGTCATCTTTATTTCTAGCAAAAGAAATTGCAACAAAATCATAATCATGTTCACAAGCTGTTTTTAGATCATCAATATCCTTTTGTTTTAAAGCTGGCAAACGTACAGCAGTTCCTGGTAAATTAACAGTTTTTCTGCTTCCTAAACCATTTCCATGTACAACTGTACATACAATGTCTTTTCCTACTATTTCATCAATTACTAATTCGATTGCTCCATCATCAATTAATACTTTGCTTCCTGGTTTTACATCATTGTATAATTCTTTATATGATATAGATACTTTATCTTTGTCTCCTACAATGTCTTCATTTACTAATGTGAATTTTTGACCATCTTCTAATTGTATTTTTTCATTTTTTCCTGTTACTAACATTCCTGTTCTGATTTCTGGCCCTTGCATATCCAATAATAAAGAAATTGGAATGTCTAGTTCTTTTCTTAATCGAATAACTTCTTGTGTTTTTTCTGATTGTTCATCCCAACTACCATGTGAATAGTTAATTCTTGTAACATTTAATCCTGCATCAAATAGTTCTCTTAATTTGTTTTCACTAGCTGGTCCTATTGTTCCAACAATTTTTGTTTTTCTTAAATTTTTTTTCATTTTAATTTTCATTCCTTTCCTGAGGTTGTTTCCTCTCTTACTTAAAACCGTTTTGTATTATATCATATGTAGTTTACAAATTTCAACACTTTTTTCAATTTTTTCACCGATTTTAGGAATCGCAGAATTGAAAAATTATTTTAATTCAATAACTGCATGTACAGTTTTATTATCTTCACTTTGAATCACTACAATTTGTTTATTTTCCGTATACGTATAAGAACATCTTACACTTTCTCCCAATTTTATTTCTTTTTTGTAGTTAATTCTTAGCTCATTAAATGGTCTTTTTTGGTAAATTTCTTCTGGCAATGCTTCATAAGCTATGTCTAAATAATATAAATTGTGCATATGACCAATAATATCTATATCTTTCCTTTTTACTTCATATATTATACTACTTTCATAATTTTCTGGTAATTTTATTTTTTCTAGTTCTTCTTGAAAAACAGATTTTCCAAATTCAGATTGATATTTATCTGCCATCTCTTGTTCTACTTTAGCTATTTTTCCTGTTTTATTGTTTATGAGTAACCATTTAGATGAAGCTATTACACATAAATTGTGGTTTTCATCATAAATTTCAAAATCACGATAAGCATAATATTTTATGATTTCTCTTGACCAAGTGTGTATATCCAAATTTTGTCCATATTCTGGTCTTTTTATTACTTTTACTTTCCAATCTAATAAGATCCAAGTAAGACCTGTTTCATCAGAAGTATTAATTCCATATCCCACTTGGTCAGAATGATATGCTGCTATATTTTCCAAATACTCTAAGATTGCATGATTACTTATTTGTTTACCTTTCCATACATCTTTTAGTCCCATTTTAAATTTTTCTTTGTATATCATTTTGTATTCCTTTCTTAATAACCTGGTTTTTCTAAGAGTTTAAACATATTTTTCTTATATTCTTCCACACCTGGCTGGTTAAAAGGATTTACACCTAATAAGTTTCCTGATACAGCACACGCTTTTTCAAAGAAATATATTAATTCTCCCAATGTGATTTCATCTAATTTTTCCATACTAATTTGTATGTTAGGTACTCCTCCTGTTATATGTGCCTCTATGGTTCCTTCCATTGCTTTTTTGTTAATATAGTCTAATCCTTTTCCTGCTAAGTAATTTAAACCATCTAAGTTATCTTCATCTAGTGGAATGGTTATATCAGAATGTGGTTTTTGAATGGTTATTACTGTTTCAAATAAATTTCTTCTTCCTTCTTGTATATATTGTCCCATAGAATGTAAATCTGTTGTGAAATCAACACCTGCTGTGAATATTCCTTTTCCTTCTTTTCCTTCACTCTCACCAAATAATTGCTTCCACCATTCTGTAAAATAATGCATTTTAGGCTCATAGTTTACTAAGATTTCAATGTTTTTTTCTTTTTGATATAAAATATTTCTTGCTACTGCATATTGGTAACATTCATTATATTTTAAATCATGATCATTGTATCTTTCTTGCCCTATTTTAGCTCCTTCCATTAATTTATCGATGTCAATTCCTGCCGTCGCAATAGGAAGTAACCCCACTCCTGTTAAAACAGAATATCTTCCTCCTATGTTATTAGGAATGATAAATCTTTCATATCCTTCATTATCTGCTAATGTTTTTAATGCTCCTTTTTCATGATCAGTTGTTACATAAATTCTACTTCTTGCTTCTTCGATCCCATACTTATTTTCTAATATTTCTCTAAAAATTCGGAAAGCTATTGCTGGTTCTGTTGTTGTTCCAGATTTGGATATTACATTGACAGAAAAATCTTTATTTCCAATGTATTCAACTAATTCATTCAAGTAATTAGGACTTAAATTGTTTCCTACATATAAGATTTGTGGATATTTTCTTTGTGTTTCTGGAAGCATATTGTAAAAAGAACTACTTAAACTTTCAATAACAGCTCTTGCTCCTAAATAAGATCCTCCTATTCCAATAACCACTAAAATATCTGATTCTTTTTTTATTTTTTTGGCTGCTTTTTTTATTCTAGCAAACTCTCTTTTATCATAATTTGTTGGTAATGTAAGCCATCCTACAAAATCTTTTTCCTCATTTGCTCTTTTATGCAAATCTTGATGTATTTTTTCTATTTGTTCTTTGTATTCTAAAATATTTTCTTGTGTAATATCACTCTTCTCTAGATTTAGTTTTATCTGTGCCATACTTCATTTCCCTACCTTTCCTCTTTTGATTTCTTGTTTGTTATTATATAAAAAGTAATGAAAAATTTCAAGTTTTTTTAAAGGAGATTTTAGAACTCTATTTTTAAAGTTCTAAAATCTCCTTTTTGTATAATGAAAACCCCACGTTATACGTGGGGTTCTAAAGGCTTCTAGCTA
>CAMXLV010000123.1 GCA_947244675.1 uncultured Clostridium sp.
CAAGGGAAATTCAAACGGTTTTATCAAAAAACATAAAATTATTAGTACAGTAGTAGGACTTATTTTATTATTTTCTTTAAGTTTAGGAACAACCCTTTTTGCCTTAAATGCAACTAATCCTGCTGAAGTGGAAATGCCAAATGTAGTAGGGCTTTCTAAAGAAGAAGCACAAAGAGAGATCGAAAATGCTAAACTAGTTTTTGAAGTAGAAAAAGAAGAGTATAATAAAGAAGTGCCAGAAGGATTTATTATTTCACAAGAACCAACATATATGGAACGTTTCAACAAAGTAAAAGAAGGAAGTACAGTTAGTGTTATCATTAGTAAAGGACAAGAAAAAACTAAAGTACCTAATGTAAAGGGAAAAGAAAAGCAAGAGGCGATTAAATTAATAGAAGAAGCAAAACTAAAACCAGAATTAGTAGAAGAAACAAGTAAAACCGTAAAAGAAGGATATGTAATTAGCCAAGAAATAGAACCAGATAAGGAAGTTTTAGCAGGAGATACCATAAAAATACATTTAAGTATTGGAACTGGTATTAAACGTGTTATTGTAGTTAGTGTAATTGGGCAAGCAGAGGCAAATGCTAAAAGTTCTTTAGAAGGGTTAGGCTTAAAAGTTAATGTATCTTATGAAGAAGATAATACAAAAGATAATGGTGTAGTATTAAAACAAAGTATAGAAGCAGGAAAAGAAATAGATGAAGGAACCACTATTACAATTACAGTAAATAAATTAGCAGAAATGAAACAAGGAACAGTGACAGTAAATTTAAAATCGCTTTTAAATTATACACCACAAAAAGATGAAGAGGGAAAAGAAATTGTAGAAAAAGGAAAAGTAAAAATTACAGTAGGAAATGATACCATTCATAATCAATCAGAAGCAAAAACGAAAACAGATATAACAGCATCTTTTAGTGCAAAAGGAAATGTAACAGTAAAAGTATATGTTGATGAAATACTAAAAGGAACAAAGGAAATGAACTTAAATACAACAAATAGTTGCGTATTTGAATAAAATAGAAGTAAGAGCCACACCTTTTATTTCCTTGAAAAGGATTTTTATAGGTGTGGTAAATTTATATAAAAGGAGAAACAATGCAAGGGCGAATTGTAGAAAATATTACTAATTTATATCAGATAGAAGAAGAAGGAAACTATTTTGAAGCAACAGCAAGAGGAAGATTTAAAAAAGAAGATAAAATACCTGTTGTAGGAGATTTTGTTGAGTTTGAAATTATTGAAGAAGAAAGTAAAAAGGCAGTAATTAATCAAATTAAGGAAAGAAGTGTTTATATTAAAAGACCAAAACTTGCTAATATTACACAGCTTGTATTTGTACTTTCTAGTCAAAATCCAAAACCTGATTTGTTGCTTTTAGATAAGCAACTAGCTTTTGCTCAGTTTTTAGGGATAGAAGCAATTATTGTTCTGAATAAATCTGACTTAGATGATAAAAAAGAATTTAAGAAAATAAAAGAAATTTATCAAAAAATAGGTTATACAATAATAGAAACAGAAGCAAAAAATCAGAAAGGGCTAGATGAGTTAAAACAAAAATTAAAAAATCATACCAATGCATTTTCTGGTAATTCTGGAGTAGGAAAGTCTACCTTAATTAATAGTATTTTTGAAGAAGATGTAACTTTAGAAGGTGAAGTAAGCAAAAGAAATAAAAGAGGAAAAAATACAACAACAGCTATCAAATTGTATAAAATAGAAGAAAACACATATATTGCTGATACACCAGGTTTTTCTACTTTTTCGATTGAAGAGATTGCAAGCAAAGATTTAGCCAATTTTTTTGTAGAATTTAAGGATAAAGTCAGTCAATGTGAATTTGTGGGATGTACACATATTAAGGAAGAAAATTGTGGAATAAAAAGCTCTATACAAAGAAATGAAATTTCTAAAGATAGGTATAAAAGATTTTGTAAAATCTATGAACAATTAAAGTTAGGAGAGGAGAAAAAGAAATGGTAGAAGTTTCAACATCGATATTGTCTATGAATAAAGGGGAAGAAGCTAAAATTTTTTTAGCATTAGAAGCTGCTAAGACAGATTATTTTCACATTGATGTTATGGATGGAAAATTTGTAAAAAAAGATACTTATGCTAACATGATAAATTATGCAAGTTATCTAAAAAGAGTTTCTAATTTGCCATTAGATGTTCATTTAATGGTAGAAAATGTAAAAGAAGCAATTGATGATTTTTTAGCGATAGAACCTAATATTATTACATTTCATTTAGAAGCTTGTCAAAATAGAGAAGAAGTTTATGAAATAATGAATAGAATAAAAGAAAATCATTGTAGAATAGGAATTGCTATAAAACCAAACACAAAAATAGAGGAGGTATATGAATTTTTACCCTATGTACATATATGTTTAGTGATGACAGTAGAGCCAGGAAAAGGAGGACAAACTTTTTTATCAGATATGTTAAAGAAAATTCAAATGATAAAAACATATAGAGAAGAACAAAAATTAGCATTTGATATAGAAGTAGATGGAGGTATTAATCTAAAAACAGCTCCAGAGGTAAAAAAAGCAGGTGCTAATGTATTGGTAGCAGGAACAGCAATTCTTATGGCAAAGGATTTTAAGGAAATTATAAATGAATTAAAAAAAGAAGTTCGGCGAAGGTAAATAATAGGTAAAATTTTATAATAAAAAAGCGATCCTAAGATTGGTTATCAAAGGTTCGCTTTTTCTATTTGCATATGAATTTATTTTTCTTCTATTTTTTGTTTTTCTTTTAAAATTAAATTAGAAGTTGTAATTCCTATTCCTAAAATAATAACAATAGTTGCTAGGATAGAACCAATGATAGGAATTAATCCAATTAACCATAACACAATTGCTAAAGCAATTAAGGTAGCAAAGCTTACCATTGTTTTTTCAATTTTTAATTTTTCACAAAGGATGCGATTCAATGTAATAAGGAACACAGAATTACTAATAGCAATAAAAATAAAGAATAAGAATAATAGTAATAATCCCAATACAGCGGTAATTCCTAAAACAAAGAATAGCACAGATAAAAGAATAAGAACGATTGGTGTTAAAATTCCAAAACCTATTACTGGTAAAACTTTTTTAGTAGTTAAATAAGCACTGCTATTTTTTATGAATTTAGGAGCAAGCCACAAGCATATTAGCCAAATGAAAATAACAGTAATAACAAAAGAAACTAAATACATAAGTTTATTTTGTAGAGAGTCTTCTTGGAATACAACTTTTGGCTCAAAAGTGGTGTCACCAGAAACAACACCTTCTGGAATAGATGCTTCGTTTTGAGCAGAATATTTTAAGTTTCCATTAATAACACCTTGCGAAGAAATAGAATTTTCTTGTTCACTATTTTCTTTATTTTTAGAAAAATTCATATTAGCACATTTGATATAAGCATTTCTTCCAACTGTACCTAAGATATTAACAGTATTAGAACCAACACGAATATCTCTATAAATATAGCCATTAATGGTTGTATTCTCAGAAGCAGCATATAAATCATAGACAACACCATCAATTACAACATCTTTAGAGAAAGTAAATAAATTGCTAAAGATATAACCTTGTTCTCCAATTGTAACACTATTAGAGCAAATAAAGGCATCTCCGCCAATTTGTGCATTAATTGTAACATGGTTTGCAATAACAAATAAGTTTCCATCTATGATGTAATCAATTGTGACATTATCACCAGTTATGTAGATGTCACTCTTTTTAAAGTTTTCGTCATTTTGAGTAGTGTTAGAAGTATTAGTAGATGGATCTACTGCTATTGGTGAGGCAGAATCTGGATTAGATGTGTTTTCATCAATTGATGCAGTAGTTTCATCATCTGGGGTTTGAATAGGGTTATTATTTGTCTCATCATCTGCTTTTACAATAGGGAGAGCAAGAGATAAAATAATTACCATGAAAAGGGCAATGATTTTTAATTTGTTTTTCAACATAAAAATTCCTCCTAAAAATAAATATAATATGTAAAAAATATATAACTTTATTTTGTTTTTGTCAATAAGATTTTAAATTTAAGTAATAGTTACATAAATTTCGTACAACACAAGTGCTACATTTAGGATTTCTAGCAATACAAGTGTTTCTTCCATGCCATACAAAAAGATGATTAACATCTTTTAAATATTCTTTAGGAAAAAGACGGAGTAGATCTTGTTCAATTTTTACTGGTTCTTTTTCTTTTGATAAACCAAGCAAATTAGAAATTCTTTTAGCATGTGTATCAACAGCAATTCCTTCTGCTATACCAAAAACTTCTAGTAGAATCACATTAGCACTTTTTCTGCCAACACCAGCTAAACTAGTTAGTTCTTCCATGGTATGAGGAACTTCACCATTGAAATTTTCTAAAACTTGTTTGGCACATAATTTAATATTTTTAGCTTTGTTTTTATAAAATCCACAAGGATGGATTAAATCTTCCAATTCTGATAAATCAATAGTAGCAAAATCTTTTATCGTTTGGCAACGAAGAAAAAGAGAAGGAGTTGTCTTATTGACTCTTTCATCTGTACATTGTGCTGAGAGCATAACAGCTACTACTAGTTCAAAAGGAGTAGTAAAATCTAAGCTACAAGTAGCATCAGGGTAGTTCTTTTTTAAAGATTCTATTAAAGTAGGGATATCTTGTTTTTTCATTATAATTACCTCCGAAGTTTATTTTACAAAAGAAATAGGGAGTTTGTCAATGAAAAATGAAATAAACATAAAAAGGAACCAATAAAGTAAAAAGATAATATAATATACAAAAACAGTGGAGGTAATAGTTAAATGTTAAAATTATTTAGAAAAACATTAGCCATTTGTCTTATTGGCTTTGGACTGGGAATATTATTAGTATTATTACTTCCCATAACAGGTTGGCTATTTATGATAGGGGTTATTGTAATAGCAGTTGGTTTTATGTGGCTTGCTTGTTAATAAAATACTATGAAA
>CAMXLV010000124.1 GCA_947244675.1 uncultured Clostridium sp.
ACTCGGCCTTTAAGGATTTTTTTACTTTTCAAAAAACTGTCGGGTAATAAGATATTATGTAAAAGTGATATGATATAAATAAATAACTTAAAAAAAAGAAAAGCCATTGACAGTTGGAACTTTTCCAATAGATATGGCGAGAAAGGGGTAAAAAAGATGACAGAAATAATTTTTTTAGAAATGCGGAATTTCGTCTCTTTAGAAGAGGCGAAGGAGAGACTGGCAAGGAAACTGATAGAGATGATGGGATCATCTCTATCTGAAGCAACAATTCGGCTGGCAGTAGAAAAGCTGACAGCTGAGGATTTTAAGGACGGGGAAGACTTTTATTACAAGTTGAGGATTTGTCAAATAGACAAATCCGAGTTGGAAAAAGTTCTGACTCCGATTGATTTCTCTTGGTCTAACGACCGAGGGAAATGGGGAGTGGACGGAGGAACTGAAAAGGAATCCGTCAGGATCCTTGTTGGAGAGGCAACAATTGGCGAAGATTTGCATCATTTCGCCAATGAAAATGGAAATCTAAAATGGAAACGGGATAAGGTGAAAAAGCCTAGTTTCCAGGCTGAAAAACCAATGATTTTGCTCCTAAATAGCTATGAGTGGGAGCAAGAGTCGTTAGAGGAATGGGAAGCAGAAGAGAATTATTTGCTTCTGTATTCCTATCCCCCTACAAGCGGAAGAACCAGTGCAATTAACTGGTTCTTCCGCTTGCACTATTTCTTTGAACAAATTTAAATTTTATTTGTTAAGTTAAGAATAAAATTAAGTAAACACCATAAAGTAAGCATTTTTTTAAATATCTATTGCAAAAACAAAAAGTATATAATACTATCTAAATTAGACAAAAGATTAAAATAAAAAAGGAGAAAAATATGAAAAAAAGATCATAAAATTCGTTATAATATTTACTATAATAAGTGTTTCTTTTCTAGCACCAAAAACATATGCAATAGAAAATACATACCATGGATTCAATGTAATAGGGAACATAGAAATACCCAAAATATCAGTTAATTTACCAATATTAGAAAAAGCAACACAATCATATTTAAAAGAATCAGTAGCACTACTTTATGGAACAGGAATCAATCAAGTTAGAAACAATATAATAGTAGGAAATAACTTACATAACAACACACTATTTTCAAACTTATCTAAGTTAAAAATTGGAGATTATATAAAAATAACCAATAAAGAAGACAACATAGTAAATTATAAAATTTACAAAATTGAAACAAGAGAACCAGAAGACATTTCATATTTTGATAGAGAAACAAATAAAAAAGAGAAATAAATTTATCAACAACAACAGATAATAATAGTGAGCATTTAATTGTCTTTGCTGTAGAAACAACAGATAAAATTGAAAAACAAACTTACCAAAAGCAGGAAAAACAACAATATTTATCATATACTTTACCATAGCTAGTATTTATATCATAATCAATCATATTAAATACAAAAAATACCAAAAATTATAAACCTTCATAAAAAAAGATACCTAGTACAATTTTACTAAATATCTTTTCTATAATATCTTAAACAAACTACTTCATCAAAACATCACAAATTACCTTAGTAGAATCTAAATGTCCAAGAAGCAAAGCATTTTCTTTCATTTTGGCTAGTTTATTAGAATCAGAAAGCAAAAGCTTTAAAACCCTAGAAATGTCATCAGATTTCTTAAGCCAAATACCAACACCCTTGCTCTCTAAAAACTCAGCATTTTCTTCTTCTTGTCCAGGAATTGGATTAATAATAAGCATAGGAAGTCCAGAAGCCAAAGACTCTGTAGTTGTCAAACCACCGAGGCTTTGTAACAACCAAATCAGAAACACTCATAAGTTCTGGAATCTGATCAGAAAAACGAAGAACCCTAACACGATCATGAGCCTTATTTTGTAAAACAATTTCATCAAACTTAAGTTTCATCTTTTCATTTTTTCCGAGCAATAGCAACAATTTGCAGATCGTTAGAAAAAGTAATCAAAGCATTCAAAATCGAAAAAGTTTTATTCTTTCCTAAACCAAACTCACCACCACCAAAAAACAAAACCACTTTCTTATCATTTGCTAAATCAAAACCAGACAAAACCTTATTCCTATCATAACTTTGCAAAAAGCGACTAGACAAAGGAATACCAGAAACAAAAACCTTAGACTTAGCAATACCAGTCGAAAGCAAATAATCTTTCATCCTATCATTAGCTACAAAAAAATAATCGGTAAAATCACTACCAACAAGCCATTGATCATGTGGTGCAAAATCTGTCATAATCGTTGCAATTTTGGCTGTTATCTTTCCCTTTCTCTTCAAATAAGAACACATTTGACTACTAAAAGGATGAGTAGAAATAATCAAATCAGGTTTCTTTTCACGAAGAAGTCTAAGCAATTTAATAGCCATAATCTTATTAGAACGGCTAGAAAGATGAGCCAAAGGACCTCTTTGGGAATCAGAGTAAATTCTTCCCCATACCCAAGGAGCCTTTTTGGCAGCTTCGCGATAAGCAGCAGTCGAAATTTTTTCCACTGTTTTATTTACATATTTCATACAATCAATCAATTCAACATGATTCTTTCCATAATTTTTTGCAATACAATCATAAATAGATTTGGCAGCATTTAAATGCCCACCACCATAAGAAGCATAAAAAATCAAAATATTTTTCATAAATTAAAAAATCTCCTTAAATTTTTTTTCATTTTATCACAAAAAAAATAAAATTTCAAAAAATGGAATATTTTTTAAAATAAAATACAAAATAAGAAAAAAAGAAAAAGGTGATATTTTGAAAAATATAAGCAAATGGATAGCATTAACATTCATACTAGTAACATTAGTGCTAGTAATCTTATTCTTAAAAAGTGACATAAAGCAAGAAAACATAAGCTTAGCAGCTACATCTGGTAACAAAGATACACAATTAATGGCAAGAGCTATTAATGGAGAAGCAAGAGGAGAACCATATGAAGGACAAGTAGCAGTAGGAGCTGTTATCTTAAATCGTGTAAAAAGTTCACAATTTCCTAACACCATAGCAGGTGTTATCTATCAATCAGGAGCCTTCACAGCAGTGGCAGATGGACAAATCAATACAGCAATTCCAGAAGGATCTACTGTATACAAAGCAGCACAAGATGCTTTAAATGGATGGGATCCAACAGGAGGATGCATTTATTACTTCAATCCCAATACAGCAACCAACAAATGGATTTGGTCAAGACCATTAGTCAAAACCATAGGAAAGCACAGATTCTGCAAATAAAATTATAAAATCATGTAAAGGAGAATTTCATATGAAAAATTTAAAAAAAGGATCAATCTTAGCTATTATGATGATACTAGTAATTGCCATAATAGCCTTGGGAGTATTATTTTATCAAAACCAAAAAAAATATAGACAAGCATCAGAAAATAACTACAACATGGCTTTTTTCGAATTAGTGGACTATGTTGAAAACGTCGAAAATTATTTAGCCAAATCACTTATCTCTTCTACCTCAGAACACGGAGCAGAAACCCTAACAAATCTATGGAGAGAAGCAAACCTAGCCCAAAGTTATCTAGCAAGACTTCCTATTGAAAGTCAAGAACTAGAAAATACAGAAAAATTCTTAAACCAAGTAAGTGACTATAGTTATACTTTATCCAGAAAAAATATATATCATGAAGACTTAAACCAAGAAGACCTAAAAAATCTAAAAGATTTGCATAGTTACAGCGTAGAATTACAAAACACACTAAATCAACTGTCAGACGATTTAAATAGCGGAAGATTTTCATGGGGAGAACTAACCCAAAAAGGAAGCATTGCATTTGCACAACAAGTAGATAATGTGTCAAAAGAAAGCTTTAGTAATTTAGAAGAAAATTTCCATGAATATGCTCGGATTAATTTATGATGGAGCTTTTTCGGAACATATAACAAGTCAAGAAAAAAAAGGATTAACAGGAGAAGATATTGAAGAAGAAAAAGCAAAACAAATAGCAGAAGAATTTATAGGAAAAAGTAACATAAAACAAACAAATAACTTAGGATTCTCAGAAAATGCAACCATTCCAGTATATGACTTCTCAATTACAAATCAAGAAGAAGAAACCATAAATGTATCAATTGCCAAAAAAGGTGGGCATATCGTTTCTATGAATAGCAATCGAGAAGTAAAAGTAGAAAACATTACACAAGAAGAAGCAAATAAAAAAGGAAAAGAATTTCTACAAAACAAAGGATTTCCAGATATGAGAGAAACCTATTATCTAAAACAAGAAGGAATTGTAACCATTAACTATGCTAGCACCCAAAATAATGTAATAATGTATCCTGATCTAATTAAAATAAAAGTAGCTTTAGATGATGGAGAAATACTTGGAATGGAAACAACAGGATATCTAAATAATCATACCACAAGAGATATAGAAAAAATAAAAATAAGTAAAGAAGAAGCTAAGAAAACACTAAATAAAGATTTAGAAATAAAAAGTGAAGGATTAGCAGTTATTCCAACTAAATGGCAAAGTGAAATCTTATGTTACGAATTCAAAGGAAAAGTAGAAGAAAGAGAATTTTTGGTTTATATCAATGCTGAAAATGGTAGAGAAGAAGACATTTTAATCATTACAAATACACCAAATGGAACATTGACAATGTAAAACTTAAGATAGGATAAAAATTATGTAAAAAAGTGATTATCAAATATAATCACTTTTATTGTATTCAAAAAAGGCTAAAGATATAATTAATAATAAAAACGAAGGAGGAGTATAGGGAAAAATGAACAAAAAAAACCAAGGAATCACGTTAATTGCATTAGTAATTACAATTATTATATTATTAATACTAGCAGGAATTGCAATAGCAACTTTAACAGGAGAAAATGGCATATTAAAAAAAGCAACAACAGCCAAAGAAAATACAAAACAAGAAGAAGGAAAAGAAATCATAAAATTA
>CAMXLV010000125.1 GCA_947244675.1 uncultured Clostridium sp.
AAATATCATTGTACTTTATTCTACATTGATATTTTGCATGGCGCACCTCTTGCTTCATCCACTTTTGTTTGTTCTTCTGGAGTTCTTGCTAGTACATCTTTTGCAATACTCAATGGAGTCAATTCTTCGCATTTATTTAAAAATTCATCTATTGAACCATATTGTTGTTCTATTACTTCTGGATCTTTTTCAAGTTCTTCTAATATATATTGTGTACCTTTTGGTACTATTTCCATCCAATTATCTGATTTACTTTTATACCTTTTTCTCACTTCTGTTGCACTTGTTATTCGTGGTTTTTTTATATCTACTAAATTCATTGTAACAAATCCTCTTTGTTGTAATAATCTTTCTTTTTCATATTCCCAACCGTCATTTGGGATAATATTCATAAACTGTGTAACTTTTTTGTCTGGCATAAAAAAATCAATTATTTTATCTAAATCTTCCATATTATTCATAGACCATGGAATTACTATAATATTATTTAATCTATCTTTTATGGTTGGATCCATTTCTATTGATGCTAAGATCATAGCCCTTCTTTGTTCAAATGTATATGGATTTGAATTTTTGCTATCTCTATGATCATCTCCTTCTGAAATCCCATTATCTGTTACAAATGGTTTTGTTATTCCCACATATAATTTACTATCTTTTTCTAGCCTACTTAAAGCTCTCTTTAAATGTTGCATATGTCCTATTGTAAATGGTTGAAATCTTCCATGTATCATTCCATTTCCTGTTATTTTTTCCATATTACTCACCTATTCCCTTTCCTCTTTCCATAATACAAGAAATTGTACCATAATTATCTTCCTTATTCTTTTCTTCAAAATTATATAATCTTTTTACATTATATTGATCCCATGGTTTTTCAAATGTTCCAATTAGAATATTGATTCCTCTTATAATGCTTCCTTGCCCAATTAGTAAAATTCTCTCATTGCTATGTTCTTCATTTATGTAATTGATAAGATTAATACAATTTAATAAAACTTGATTCCAGCTTTCTCCATATGTTGATTTTGCAAATATATTGTGTTTTATTTCTCTTTGTGTATAATCTAACATTTCTTGTTCATTAAACATATTTACTTCCTTGTTTTCCCATCCCTCATTATTAATTCCTTTAAAATCATTTTGATAAAAAAATTCGATATTTGGATTTACTTCTTTAAATATAATAGCTGTTTCTAAAACTCTTGGAATGTTAGAACAAACTATTACAGAATTAAAATTGTATCTTTCACAACAATTTTCTAGTTTTAAAATGTCGTCAATTCCTTTTTGACAAATATGAGAATTTTCTGAGAAATCACTCATAAACTTATGCTCTTGTGTTGCTTTTGTATGAGCATGTCTTAATAAGTACAACGCTTCACATTTCAAACTTAATTTATCATTTCCATTATAGTCAATTTGACCACTTTCTAGTTCTACATTTATCCCTATCTTTTCTAATTTTTCTTTTGTGTTAACTTTTCTATTTTCTTCATCTTGATGAAATTCCTTCATTTTTTTATTATCCTTTCACTATTTACTAATTTTTGTTTCTTTATCATGTTAACATATTTTTCTAAAAATTTCAACCAAGTTTACTTTTTCTTTACACTTTTTAAGATCTCATGATTCCTATACAACAAAAAACTAGGAATAATTCCCTAGTTTTTTACTTTATTTATGGATCATTTGTTATATCGCCACTGCTGGTAGTTATTGAAATTTTATCTCCCAAGAATTTAGGTTTCGGCTTGAAAATACATTTGACAAAATCTTTATTTCTTGCCAAAATTTCTCTTGCTTCTCGATATGTTTGTCCAGCATATTCTCTTGGATTAGATGCTATACCATAACTTTGCATTTTTAATTGATTTGCAATATATAAAGCTCGATATAAATGATACTTTTGTGTTACAATAACTACTTTTTCTACCCCAAAAATCTCTTTAGCTCTATATAAACTTTCATAAGAAGAAAAACCTGCATGATCCATAAAAATATCTTCTGATGGCACACCTTTATCCATTGCAAACTGTTTCATAAGATTAACTTCATCATAATTTTCTTTGCTATGATCACCACTCATAATAATTTTAGGAGCTACCTTATTCTCATATAAAGAAATTGCTTGCAAAAGTCTGTCTTCTAGCATATGACTTGGCTTATCTCCCCATATTCCTGCCCCTAATACCAAGATACAATCCATTTTTTCTAAAGAACTTATTTCTTCTTTTTTTATTTGTTTTTTAGTTGTTTCTCTTACATAAAAATCAATTAAAAAAATAGCAACTATTCCTATGATTCCTATTATTATCATACTATAAATCACCTTTTTCATATTCATCACCTTAATTATTTTATATCATACTCTCCAGCTTTTTACAATAAATGAATAAATTTTTATGAATTTATTCATTTCTACTAGACAACTTAAATCTTTTTATGATATTATATAAAAAACAAAAGAACAAACCAAACTTAAGGTTTAATGGAGGGAAATAAAATGATGAAAACAAAAAAATTTTTTTTAATTTTAGCAATGCTAACTTTTTTATTTGGATTTAACTTTTGTTATGCCGTTAATTTAGATATGTCTGATGATCTAACCAATGACATTAATTTAACAACAAACAATAATACTAGTAACACAAATTCTAATTCTGATCTAACACTTAATACAGCAGATGATTTTACCAATTTTGATGAAAATAATACTAATACAACTACAAATACTATGGATGATTCTTTTACTAATACTTCTTCTAATTCAACATTACAAAATTCATCTGCCACTGTAAGTAATATGAATACAAATTCTAATTCTGGTTTACAATTATCTACTGTTCTTAGTATTTTGTTAATTGTCATTGGAATTCTTTTGATTTTATTAGCTATTGCTATTTTAATTCGTTTAAAATAAAAATTGTCAAAAAATCTCATTTTTGAGAGTTTTTTTGTTTTTATTCTAGGTATATTTTTCTTAAAATTTTTCAATACTATTCATAGAATTTAATTTTCATATCAAATATGAAAACTAATCTTATTGAAATTTTAAATAGGAGGATAATTTTATGTACAGAAAATTATTAATTAGTACAATTGTTTTAATCATGGCTATTTTCTCTTTTTCTATCTGTTTTGCTAATGATAATGGTATGCAAAATGCTGTAGACGGTGTTAGAGATGTAGTTGGTGGTGCTGAGAACGCTGTTGAAGGTGCTGCTAAAAATATTTCTAATGCTTCTAAAGATGCAACTGGTAAGATGGAGCAAGGTGCTAACAATATGGGAAATGCTTTGATGAACAATAATAACACTAGAACAAATACTGCTAATAATAACTATACAGCTACTAGAACAGCTACTCAAGATACAACATTTATGGGTATGAGTGCAACTGCTTGGACTTGGTTAATTATGGGAATTGCTGCTATTGCTATTGTAGCTTTAGTTTGGTATTATTCTATGCAACTTCGTTCTTCTAATTATGATGGAAGAGAATAAATTAAAAAAGTCTGTTAATGATTGATATTAAACAATTAACAGACTTTTTACATAGTTTTTATTTAAATAGGATAGATAAATAAAAAAATATATGGTATAATGAACAAAATTGAAAATTGAGGTAATGTATTGAATGAACACAAAATTAATTGCTAAAAATCCAACTGCTTATCATAATTATACAATTGAGAATAAAATGGAAGTTGGTATTATTTTAACAGGAACAGAAATCAAATCAATCCGTACTCGGAAAAGTTAATTTAAAAGATAGTTATGCTTATTTAAAAAATAATGAAGTTTTTATTTGCGGTATGCATATTAGCCCTTATGAACATGGAAATATTTTTAATAAAGATCCCTTACGTGATCGAAAATTACTATTACATAAAAAAGAAATTAACAAATTAATTGGTTTGACAAAACAAAAAGGATATAGCTTAGTACCTATTAGTATCTATTTTAAAGGAAGTTATGTAAAAGTAGATTTAGGTATTGGAAAAGGTAAAAAACTTTACGATAAACGTCAAGATTTAGCCAAAAAAGATGCCCAAAGACAAATTGCATTTAATTTAAAAAACAAACAATTTTGACGCCAAAATTAAAAGAAAAATCATGATCATTCTTATAATAAGTGTTTATAGAATCTATCATGATTTTTCTTTATCTTTAAATTTTATTACTTGAACCAAAAACATCTATCATTTTGTGTTTTACTGTTTCCTTTATTAATTCTCTTGCAGGAGTTAAATATTTTCTAGGATCAAAAGCATTTGGCTCTTCTACAAATACTTTTCTAATTCCAGCTGTCATCGCTAATCTTAAATCAGTATCTACATTGATTTTAGATACACCAGAGATGCTTGCTTCTTTTAGTATTTCATCTGGTACCCCTTTAGCTCCTGGTATGTCTCCACCATATTGATTACACATTTGTACTAATTCTGGGATAACAGTAGATGCTCCATGTAATACAATTGGTGTATTTGGTATTCTTTCTTTAATTTCTTTTAAAATGTCAAATCTTAATTTTGCTTCTCCTTTGAATTTATAAGCTCCATGACTGGTTCCAATAGCAATTGCTAAAGAATCGCATCCTGTTCTTTCTACAAATTCTTGTGCTTGTGCTGGATCTGTATACATAGCATCTGATGCATCTACTTTCACATCATCTTCTATTCCTGCCAATTTTCCAAGTTCCGCTTCTACTACAACACCTTTTTCATGTGCATATTCTACTACTTTTTTCGTTAATTGTACATTTTCTTCAAAATCATATTTAGATCCATCAATCATCACTGATGTAAATCCATTATCAATACACATTTTAGCTGTTTCAAAGTCTGGTCCATGGTCTAAATGCAAAGCTATTGGAATATTTGTCTC
>CAMXLV010000126.1 GCA_947244675.1 uncultured Clostridium sp.
ATGTTATTCGTTAACTTTAGCAATATGAATATTAAAGTTAATACACTAATAAATCCCATTCCACTATTTCTAACATTTTTATTTTTCATTTTTACATTTTCTCCTTAATTATAGCAATAAATTACTATTTTACTTACAAATAAATAATATCATATAATTATTTATTTATCAATTTTAAAAAGTTTTCAAATATAAAAAACTTGATATATGTTATATAATTTTTACAAAATGTTAAAGAATTTTTATTTACTTATTATTCCTTTGTGATAATATAAATTTAGGAGGTGATTAATAATGGCAATTGGTGAAAAAATCATTGAATTAAGAAAAAAATATAATTTAACTCAAGAAAAACTTGCAGAGAAAATAGAGGTTTCAAGACAAACTGTATCTAACTGGGAAAGCAATTCTACAAGTCCAGATTTATTACAAGCAAGCAAATTGACTAAAATTTTTAAAATAAGTTTAGATGAATTAGTTGATAACAATTTAGATATTGCTTGTAAAAATAATCTAACTGATAATGTTTTTAGTAACTTAATAGGTAAAACTTGTCATTTAAATGTATCTGAAACTTTATACGATTTTTATTTAAACCATGATAAGCCTGTAAAAATTTTAGAGGTTAATAATGATTTTATAAAAATCGAGTATAATTATCAAAAAGAAAAACATACAAAATTGATTGATATTGATTTAATAATATCAATTAAAGTAGTGGAAGGAGAATAAAATGGAATATTTTACACTTGGACTAGTTGCATTGTTATATTGTAGTATTACTAGCCTTTCTTCCAAAGTAGATAAAATTTTAAAATCTTTACCTGACAATCTAAAACATAAAAAGAATTTTCCTTCACTAGAAGGTCTTATCGGTAAAAATATTGAAATAGAAACGGAAGATGATTTAATTTTTGGAAGTGAAACAAGAGGAATATTAAAAGAATTTAATAATAAATGGTTAGTTTTGGAAGCTACAAATAATAAAAATAAAAAGGAATGGTATTATTATCGTCTTAACGATATCATCTCTATTAACATTATAAAATAAGACTGCAAAAACAGTCTTATTTTATTTATCTAATTTTAATATTTTTATTAAACATCTTTTATCGGAATAAAATTTTTAGCAAATTTATATTTTTCTCTATTTTTTATATATAAAAAGCCTATAACACTAAAAACTACTGCACCAATGAAATTAACAAACAAATCTTTCATTGTATCTATAATACCAATATCTAAATATCCATTTTCTATTGTTGTAATTGTTCCATCTTTTGAATAAATCTCAGTTTTTTCAATGTTATTTACTTTAATTGGTATATTTTCTCTATCTGGGTTTAATTCTACTGAAGAAATACTTTGAACAATTCTATCTTTTTGCATATCGGTTCTTAATACACCATCTGCTGTAAATTCATAAAATTCCCACAATATCCCTATTGTCATTGAAAAGCAAAAAGCTACAATCGCAACATATAGTGGTGATAGATGTATTTGTTTACTATTTTGATTTAATAAATCTACCAATGCAAAACCAATTCCGGCACATAGAAATCCATTTAATGTGTGCAATATTGTATCCCAAAAAGGTATAATTCCATAAAAATTATTTATTTCTCCCAAAATAGTAGTTGAAAATATGAATAAATAGATAATTGCTTCTAATAAGCTTGGTAACCCTATTTTAAATTTTTCAGATATAATTGTTGGTATCGTGAACAATAACAAAGCTAAAATGCACATAAATACATTCTCAAAATTCCCCATTAAAATTTGGAATATCATACTAATTACAACCAATACTCTTAATACTAAATATACTGCAATTGATTTTTTATTTGTTTCCTCATATTTTTTCTTCATTTTCTTTGCAAAATTCCCCATATTTTACTCCCTCACATTATTACTAGTTAAATACAATAATCATATATAAAAAATACCTTTTCTACTTCTTGCCCTTGAATTACAAATTTTTGTGATTTTTCATTACGTCTTATCATTCCCTGATGCTCATAAAATCCATAATTGCAAGTAGTATCTGTCTTCTAAATTTTCTGAATATGTTCTGTTTTTTCTCTTTTATCCGCTTCTTTTATTCCGACACCATCTTCTACTTCATAATACTTTATCCTTTTACTATTGTCACTTTCATTAATTTCAACTGCAATTTGTCTTGGTAATTTAGGTGTATTGTCTGAGGCAAAAGTATAAACTACTATTTTATTTGCAAATTCCCTATCTTTTGATTGTAGCAAAATAAATTTAATGATTGTTTCAAAGTCATATGTTGAAGGTCTTCCAACATATTTTATTTTTCTAATTCTCTCGAAAAGATTTTCAGCTTTTTCAAAATTATTTATTCCTTCAAGATTATTTCCTATATCACTAATATATTTATCTGTATATTCTCCTCCAAAGTCAGTTAGGTATCCTGTTTGTCTATCTAATTGTTCTATAATTTCTTCACTCACTTCTCCGATATCATAGTCACTTGCTTCCGTTTCATCTAGTTTATGCCCATTGTCCACAAATTTTTTTCTTGAAATTCCAAAATTTCTCGATTTCATTCCAAATTTTAATATTGCAGAATCAAATGTAACATCTGTTAGTAAATCACCATATTCTAAAGTTTCTATTAATAAATAATCATGTTCCTCTTCTGATAAAACTTGACTTTCCAGTCCCGCTCTATAACATAAATAATCATTGATTGCTGCAAAAGAAGCACATAGTCCCCAATTTTTTAATATAGCTGTAAAAATATTTCTTGCATACTTTTCATGCACATTACTATATTGATTATGCTCTAATGTATTAACATCATATGATAGCATTTGCGCAATTCTATTATACAAATATTTATGTTTCTGCAACTCTGTCCATTCTGGTTTCATCTGTGCTAAAATTTTACTAAAAATTCTTTCTCCTTCAAAAAATTCCTTACTACTTATGGGTATTATTAAACTTCCCCCTGGCTTTTCGGTTTTAAATCTGACTTTAAATTCTGGAGCTAATTGGTATAAGATATTCATTTGCGCAATACTTGGTATATATTGACTGGTAACTACTGGTGAAATATAACTTTTTAATGTTCTCAATATATATGTTAACTCATCTTCTCTCATTGTATCTATATTTTCTAATACTGAATTTTTTACTATTAACCTACCATTTTTTTGTATATCTACTAGACCTTGAAAAGGCGTTAACTTTGGTATTGTTTTTTCCTTATCTAAATTTATAAAAATCTTATTATTCATATTTTTTCTTATCCTATCATTCATTTATAAAAAATTACTACTGGGCTCAGAAATTTCTCGAAATGATTATACCATAAAAGACAGATAATTTCAAAAAAATTACCTGCCTTATTTTATATAACTTATAGTTTAAATTATTTACTGAAAAAATTCTGATTGTTCTCCACCAATTATTTCTCCTGTAGTTGCATCTATGAAATATTTTTTATTATATAATTGTTTCACAGTTTCTAGTTCAGAATCCTTAGGTTTACTATCCTTATTATGCTTAATTTCAACTACCCATACATTTCTGCTAATATCATCTAATTGATATTCTCCATTATCATTTGTAATGTTATTTTCTAAAGCATAAATGAATATATTCATTTTTTGAATTGATAAATCAGCTGTTACTTCTGATATTTCTAGTGAACTAAATTCTTTTTCTTTTTTAATAGCAATTTCTATTGCTTCTTCTCTAGTTAGATTAATTGAATTATCTTCAAAATTATTTTCATTTTTCCCTTTTATAATATAAATTATTGTTTTTCCATCAACGACTGAAAATGCCGTACTAAATGCAGAGGTTTTATCAAAATTATTATTATATTTTAAAGCATAAGTAACTTGCCACATTTCATTTATATTATTTCCAGAAGCTATATTTGATTTTTGTGCAGACATTATTTCATATCCGTCATTTTGTGGTATAATTTTTAATTTTTTATAAATATCATTTGCAATATTTTTTGCTTCTTCATCTGATATTTCATCACATTTTATATCTTTAGAAATAATATCATTATCGCAAAAATACTCAAATTCTCCAGTTAATGCGTTTAGATTAATTACTATTCCTTTTGAAGGATCTGTTTCTGTGCTCAATATATAATGATTTCTTAAATCGTATCCTCTTACTATATTAGATTCTTTAAAAGTAATTTGGTTATATCCTAAATTTTTAACTACTTCATTAGCTATTTCTATTGCATTTTCATCATCTATCATTTTTTCTTTTTCTTCTGTTGTTATCGGTTCTTTTATTTTTTCTACTTCTTTATCTAATTCTTCTTGGCTAATTTTAGTTGGCTCTTTCCATATTTTCTCATATATCATAGTTCCTGCATATACTGTACCGACTGATAATCCTACTGCTACGGCTACTATCGCTGCTATATTTGCAAGTTTTTTAGTACCCTGTTTCATTTTTTTATCCTCCTTTTTAAACTCGAATATAGCTATTTTATTTTGTACATTTTCTACTATTCTATTTTGCAATTCTTCATTATTCATAACTATATCCTCCCAAAGTTAAATCTTTTTTTATTTGTTTTTTTATTCTATGCAATCGTGTTCTTACTGTAATTTCATTCATATTCATCTCTTTAGCGATTTCTTTTGTTTTCTTGTTACCATAGTAAAATAATCTAAAAATTTTTCGGTCGTTTTCGTTTAACAAATTTAATCTTTTTTGTAAAATCATTATTGAGATATTTTCATCATATAGTTCATCTAATGTTTTATTATTCGATAAATAGTTTTAATAGTCATCAATATTAAAATTTTTTTTTCGCTTTATATATTTTTCTTTTAATAAATTTTTTGATATTCCAACTAATTAAAAATTCAATTTGTC
>CAMXLV010000127.1 GCA_947244675.1 uncultured Clostridium sp.
ATCTTACAAATAACACCAACAGCTAAAGAATTTGAATTTGTTGAAACTAACCTTTCTAAACAGATAGCAATGGAAAAAATGAAACAAAAAGCACAAGTACTAAAAGATAGCTAATAAAAGTAGTATAGGAGATGTTAATGAGAAAACTTGGAATTTTAATGCTAATAGTAGTAATGTTCAATTTCATATTTAGTAGTTATTCTTTTGCAACACCAGAGCCACCTACAGGAGATCAAACAACTACAACTCCAAGTACTGGAGATCCATCTACAGAAGAGCCAAGTACAGATGCTCCGGCAACAACTACTCCGACAGATAATGAAGATGATGATGGTAAAAAAGGAGTTTTTTCTTATGAAAATTATAAAGTATTTTCAGAAGAAGGTTATACTACTATAACAACATCAACAGGAGATAGAACTATGAAAGCATCTCCTAATAACAGAGATGTTATGCTAAGTGCAGCAATGGGTGGATTAGCTTGTATAGTAGTTCCATATTGTGCTGCTACATCAGAATGGTTATTATCACAATTAGCTATATCTGGAGGATTATATCATACAGAGAGTGAATATTCAGCTGCAAATACAGGAATGTTTTCAATTTGTTCATTAGTTTTTGGAGAATTTCTATTGTTTAATGGAAAAATATATGAAACTAATGAATCTTTAAATCCAGAAGTAGAAAGGGAAACGGTAGCTGTACAAATTGATGATATAAAAGCAAAGGCTGCTTATTGGTTTAGTGTATTAAAAACAGTTGCATTAGGTATAACTCTTCCAATGATGGTTTATGCATTAATAAAAATATTTATGGCAACAACTGGAGAAGAATCAGCTGGTTGGAAAAAAATTCTTGGAAGTTGGTTATTAGCTCTAGTATTTATATTCTTTTCAAAATATATTATAATTGCTTTAAATACATTAAATGATAAAATTTTAGACATGTTATGGAGTATTAGAACATCTCTGGAAGAAAATAATTATGTTAATTTTGAAGTATCGTTTTTTGAAACAATGTATATTGAATTTAAAAGATTATCAGGATTTCAGGCTTGGCTATATGGTATGTTATACTTCCTTTTTATATTTGCACAAATATCGTTTTTTGTAAAATACATAATGAGAGCTTTTTCATTAATATTCTTAGCAGTTACATCTCCAATTTTTGGAATACTTCATGCATACAATGTTATGAAAGGTGATGAGAAATCAACAATTTCTAGTTGGTTAAAAAAATATGTGACATTTTTATTTATACAGCCAATTCATGCATTGTTATATATAATTTTTATGTTTACAGCATCTGAATTAGCAATTAATGCACCACTTTTGGGAATAACATTCTTATGGGCATTATCAAGAGCTGAAAAAGTTGCAAAAATAATGTTAAATATGCAAGGTGGATTTTCACTATTTAGGAAGGGATAAAATTTATGGGAGAAAGAGTTAATTTTAAACGAAAAAATAATAATGATATTCCAAAAAAAATTAAAATAGTAGGAATTATTTTAGTTTCTATTTTGGTAATATATATAATAATAAAAAGTGCGATAAGAGCTGTTAATTCTATTCCTGAAACTAATATAGAGAAAAAAGAAGCTTATTATAAAGTTAGTGATTATGGAAGTTTTGAGGAAATAATGCAAAATTATAATTGCAAAGTAATTAGTAAAGATGAGTCAAGTTGAAATTTAGTTGCATATGTATCATTTGGTTTAGACTTATATACAGGAGATAAAAGTAATGAAAGACATTTCGTTCAAATGTGTAGGGTTATAGCTGAATTTCAAAAATTTAAAGATTTTGAATTAATAGATACTAATAAAAATATAAATATTGCAGTTAAATGCGAAGATACAAATATAGTAGAATTAAAAATAAATCGGAGATGTTAATTATTTTTTAAATCATGATTCAGAAATTAATAGAAAAAAAACAGCAGTAACATTAACAAACTTTACAATACAGTCAAAAGAATTACAACAATTAATAAATGGAAATTGGCAAGAAAATAAAGTAGATTGGGGTACACAAGAAAGTACTTGTAATGGATATAAAATATTCTTTGACGAAGGTATTAAATATAAATTAGTTGGTAGAAATATTTATAATGTAGTATTTACTGATAAATATACAGGTCAAATAGCAGGTGGTTTGAATGCAAACTCTACAGCAGAAGAAATAAAAAATGCTTTAGGTAATCCAAGTTTTAATGATTATGATTTAATTTATGGATATGTAGGAGAAGACAATTATTTATTCTTTGATTTTACTAATAAGGAAGTATCTGTTTATCCTAAAGTAAAAGTTTCAGAAGATGATGAAAATAAATTAAAAGAAATTATTGAAAAAATGAATACTACATATGATATAAAAACTTTTGCAAGTAATTTGACAGATTTATGGATAGATTATGATGAATATGAATATTCTTCAAATTATGTAGATTTAAAATATACATTAAAAGGTGTAGAATTAAGAATAGTTTCTAATTCCTTAAAAAACGGTATTTATATTTCTCAAAATTATAGTGGAAATAGAAATATACAAAGTTTGGAAAATGTTTATATTATAGATACAGATTCTGTATTTGAATATGAAAAGTCTAGAAGAATGTCAGAAATATTAAGTATAAATTATGATGGAAACTTTTCAGAAGAAGAAGAAAAGTATTATTTAGGAACTAAATTCTCAATAAGATTTCAGGGAAAATTGGGAACTAATGAAACTGGTAATAAAGGTCCTGTATTTTATAGTAGAAATAGAGAATATCCAGATTCAGAGTTAGATAGAAATTTATTAATATCTTCTTATATTTGGTATGATGATTATAATTTTGTTTATTCTGTTGATGATGATGGAATATATGTTTACAATTGTGTTACTAGAAATAATAATAAATTATTAGATGTGCAAGGAAAAATAACTATAAATTCTTTAAAAGATAGTAAAATTATTTATAATGAAACAGAGGAATTATTAGTACAAATTCATTAAAAATATTTTATGAAAGTGTTATATATGAAAGTTATAAAAAGATTAGGAAAAAAAGTAATTGTATATATAGTGATATTTATGATTATATTAGCTTCCTGTGGAAGTGGTGTGGCTTCTGCTTATACTATTTCTGAAATTGGTAGTGCAATTGCTCGGTTATGCAAAAAATTATATAGAGCAAGGAAATTCTACAGGAACTATTGGATATGCATTAAGTAGTTATGAAAAATCTGGATGGTATGAATATAGCCAGTGGGATACAGAAGGAGATCAATATACTCATGGACGGTTCTGTTGGAGGAGTATCAGTTAGCGGTGTGCATTGGTTTTGTTGTGCAACATTTGTAAGTTGTGTTTATGAACATGTTGCAGGAATTCAAATTAGAACAGATGGAGCTTTAGATGTTGGAAATAAATTTAAAAATGGTCTTGGAATTGAAGTAGATTTAAATAGTGTTCAACCTGGTGATGTTTTGACAACGCGTACTTCCAGGGGAGGTCATACTGCAATTTATATTGGAAATAATCAACAAGCTGAGGCATCGTCTTCAACTCCTCTGCCTTTGGGTGATATTCATGTTACTACGTATTCACCGTCTAGTTGGGAACATGCATGGAGAATATCAGAAGAAACAGCAAGTCAAGTAACAACATTAAACAGTGATTTCTCAATTACAGGAACAGGAAATATTGGTTCAACAAAAATAGATTATTCAAACTTTTTCTTCAATGGTATACCAGATGGAAAATATTCTTTAGCAAGAGCAAATATATTTGATGCAATAATAGATTTTCTACAAAATATATTATATTATTTAACAGGAATTTTAGCATTAATAAGTAGAATGATATGGATAGGATTTGCATCAATGTTTGATAGATTATTAAACTGGACAGTAGCAAATTTAACAGATACAAATACATATACAGTAGAAGACATTGGACTTGACTCAACAAGAGCAGATGATACAGATAGTAAAAAAAGATATGTAACAGTAGAATCTATATTATATAATGAGTTAGACTTCTTTGATGTTAATGTTTTTAAAGATACATAATAAATAAAAAAGAATAGGAGGTAATTAAAATTGGATGATAAAAAGACTAAAAGAAAAAATATTTTAAAAGTTGCAATTATATCAGTGCTTGCAATACTAATATTTTTAATATCAATTTTTATGAATGTTATTGGATTTTCTCAAACTATGAATCCAGAAGAAACGAATAAATCTGGAATTATTGGTTTTTCATTACCTTCTAATAAAGATTCTAAAAAAGAAGAAGAAGTAAAAAGTGATGTAATTGAAGAAGTTGGAATAAAAGTAAATTCAATGGTTATAGTTAATTTAAAAAATAATGGTTGGGATAGAATAAAAGCAAATTTTAAAAATTTTGAAATGGATTTAGATGGAAATTGTACATTTAAAGAAGGATATAAGTTTTATTGTAATAATACTCTTGTAAATTATATAGTTTTTAATTCTACATATAAAGATAAAGTTATGGGAGATATTTATGTTGGGACTTCTTTAGAGGATGTAAAAAAAGTTTTAGGAGAGCCATCATTTAAAGAAGAAAATATGATAGGTTATAAAACAGGAGAAGTATATGCATTCTTTTATAATGATGAAATTGTA
>CAMXLV010000128.1 GCA_947244675.1 uncultured Clostridium sp.
TAAAACGAAACCGAAAAGATTCATCTATGTATTTTTGAGTGTGCTTAAAACACGATAATTTTCTAGTGACGATAACATTTAGGGTAATACCTGTTCCCATCCCGAACACAGAAGTCAAGCCTAAGTGTGCCGAAAATACTTGCGGGTTACCCTGCTGGAAAAATAGGTTGTTGCTAGATTTTTTTTTATTAAAAAAGAATAGGCTAAGAACTAATAAAGTGTTAATTTTTAGTCTATTTTTTTTATGACTTTACTTTTTGTGCAAAAATATGCTAGAATAGTGTTAATATAAATAATAAAAGGAAGGTATAGAATGCAAAATTATTATAAAGTTCTTGGAACCAATAGAGAAGCAGTAGAGAGAATAAAAGGTGAAATGGATCAAGATGATTATATAAAAGAAAAGTATATAGATGCTAAAAGAAAGTTAAATATAAAAATGGAAGCTATTATAATGAGTTCCATGCCTGAAAAATTAGAAGAATTGGATGAAATAAGGAAACTTTGTGATAGAGCTTATGAAGCATTAGCAACTAAAAAACTTAGAGATGAGTATAATCAAGTATTAGAAATACAAGAAAAAATAGAACAGGAAAATTATGAAAGAAATAAGGATTTGCAAACAAGATTTAAAAGTTTCAAAAATACTTATAGAGAAGTAAAAGAAAGAATTATTGACACAGATGATAAAGTGGCTTCTTTTAAAAATAGATATAAGCCAAAAGTGAAGAAAACAGCATATGATATTTTAAATATTTTGCCAGAAACACTAGAGAGTCGTTCTGATAAGGTTAATGATGCTATTATTGAAAATAAAAAAGAAAATTTTTTACAAAATCTTTTTGCATTATTGGAGAGGACAAATGATCCGATTGAACGAGGAAGAATTGCAACTAAAATTAGTGAAATAAAGAGAAATTATGAATTAATTAAAGATGCTAAAGGAAGAAGAGAATATGACGAATATTTGAGAAGAGAACAGAAAGAAAAAAATCATGCAAAAAAAATGAAAGAAATTGAAAGTAAATATTCTCATATAGCAGAATGTAATCCTGATATGATAAAAACTAGAAAAAATAGTCAAGGAAAAGAAAGTAAGTTGGTTATAAGAAAAGCAGAAGAAGATACAAAAGAGCAATTTTTTCCAGATAGTGAAAACAGAAATTTGAGAATTAAAAAAACAGCAATGATTGGTTTTCAAAGTTCTATGGGTATCAAAAAATATATGTATGAATATGTAGTAAAAAGAACGATTAATGGAGAGGATTTGAGTGATATAATTTATACACCTATTTCCATTCATCAATTGACTTTAAATAGAATGAGAATTCCAAAAGAATTTGATAGAATTTTTTTTGATTGTGTTATAAATGAATTATTCTCAGAAGAAACTATTTTGGGAGCTAGATATAATGAAGGGTATATTGGTGATATTATCAAGAATACAATGGGAAAATATGAAATCACATTAAATAAAGAGTCATTAAATAAGGAAGAACAAGAAATGTTATCAGCAGTTGCTATTTATCGACAAAATGAGAAACAAAAAAGGGAAAGATAAAAGAAAGGAAAGTAAGTTGACGTGGCAAAAGTAACTTGGAAAGCAGGTACGTTTTTATATCCTTTGCCTGCTGTAATGGTAAGCTGTGGAACAATGGAAAAGGCTAATATTATAACAGTTGCTTGGACAGGAATTATAAATACGAATCCAGCTATGGTATATATTTCAGTTCGTCCTACTAGATATTCCTATTCTTTGATAAAAGAGAATAAGGAATTTGTTATAAACTTAACAACAAAAGAGCTAGCAAAAGCAACTGATTGGTGTGGTGTGAAAACAGGAGCAAAAGTGGATAAATTTAAACAGATGAATTTGCATAAAGAAGAGGCAAGTTTTATAAATTGTCCTATGATAAAAGAAAGTCCTGTATCAGTAGAGTGTAAGGTTAAAGAAATAAAAGAACTTGGGTCACATCATATGTTTATAGCAGAAGTATTAGCAATTCATGCAGATGAAAAATACATAAATGAAAAAGGAGCTTTTGATATAGCAAAATGTGATCTAATTGCTTATGCAAATGGTCATTATTATCAATTAGGTAAAAAAATTGGAAAATTTGGATTTTCTGTTCAAAAAAAGACAAAAAAGCGAAAAAATCATTGACAGACAAGGAAAAAAATGGTACAATATTTGAGCGTATAATTATTACGGATATACGCTCACATCGTTTCAAAAAAGTAATGTTAAAAAATACGGAGGTGTTATTCAAATGGCAGCAAAAGGACCAAGAGAAAATATAACATTAGAATGTACAGAGTGTAAAAGAAGAAATTACACAACTTCAAAAAACAAGAGAAATAATACAGATCGATTAGAACTTAAAAAGTATTGTAAATTTTGTAAAAAACGTACAACACATAAAGAAACAAAATAGTAAAAAGCTATTTTAAGGAGGAAATAAAATGGCTAATAAAGAAAATAGTAAAAATAAGAAAAGCTTTTTCAAAGATTTTAAAGCGGAATTAAAAAAAGTTAATTGGCCAACACCAAAACAATTATTAAACAACACAATTGCAGTAGTAACTATTGTAATTATTACAGCAGCTATTGTTTTTGTATTGGATGTAATATTTGAAACACTAAACAAACATGGAATTGAAAAAGTAAAAGAAGTTATTGTGACAGAAAATGAAGTGGTAGAAAATAATACAACCAATGAAACAAGTGAAGGTGGAAATAATATAGTAGAGAATACTTCAACAGAAGTAGAAAATCCAACTTCTAGTGAAGAAACAACAACACAAGAAAATGTTGAATAATTGAAAAATAGAAGGAGGCTAACAAACGAATGTCTCAAAAAGATTATGATAATGTAGCTAGATGGTATGTGGTACATACTTATTCTGGTTATGAAAACAAAGTAAAGGCAGACTTAGAGAAAACAGTAAAAAATAGGGAGTTAGAAGAATTCTTCTTTGATATTATTGTTCCAATGGAAGAACAAATTGAAATTAAAGATGGAAAAAGAAAAACAAACTTAAAAAAAGTTTTCCCTGGTTATGTATTAATAAAAATGATAGTAACAGAAGAATCTTGGTATATTGTAAGAAATACAAGAGGAGTTACTGGATTTGTAGGATCTGGAACAGATCCAATACCATTAACAGAAGATGAAATTAGAAACATGGGATTTGAAGATGTTCCCATTAATGTTGATTATGAAGTAAGTGAACAAGTACAAGTTATGAATGGTCCATTTGAAGGCTTTGTGGGTACAGTTCAAGAAATAAATACAGAAAAACATAAAGTAAAAGTTTTAGTATCTATGTTTGGAAGAGAAACACCAGTAGAACTAGAATTTTCACAAGTGCAAAAAATAAAATAAAATAGGAGGTGCCATTAAAATGGCAGAAAAGGAAATTTCAAATTTAATTAAGTTACAAATTGAAGCAGGAAAAGCATCACCAGCTCCACCAGTAGGACCTGCATTAGGTTCAAGTGGTGTTAATATCATGCAATTTGTAAAAGAATTTAATGATAGAACAGCCAATCAACCAGGAATGATCATACCAGTAGTTATTACTGTATATAAAGATAAATCATTTGATTTTATTACAAAAGTTCCACCAGTAGCAGTATTAATTAAAAAAGCAATTAAAATACAAAAAGGTTCAGGAAAACCAAATATGGAAAAAGTTGCAAAAATAACAAAAGCACAAGTAAAAGAAATTGCAGAACAAAAAATGCCAGACTTAAATGCTGCAAGTATTGAAACAGCAATGAGTATGGTAGAAGGAACTGCTAGATCTATGGGAGTTGTTGTAACAGAATAATTGTTTTTAAACAAAGAATAAAAAATTGGGAGAGCGTAGCTCGTTAGAACCAAAGGAGGTAAAGAAAATGAAATTAGCTAAAAGATATGCAGAAAGTGTAAAATTAGTTGATAAAACAAAAGAATATGAAGTAAAAGAAGCTTTAGAAATAATTGAGAAAATGCCAAAACCAAAATTTGACGAAACTGTTGAATTACACGTAAAATTAGGAGTAGATTCTAAACATGCAGACCAACAAGTTAGAGGTACAGTAGTACTTCCAAATGGTACAGGAAAAACACAAAGAGTGTTAGTATTTGCAAAAGGACCAAAAGCAGAAGAAGCCGAAAAAGCTGGAGCAGACTTTGTTGGAGCAGAAGAGTTAATTCCAAAAATTCAAAATGATAACTGGTTTGATTATGACGTAGTAGTTGCTACTCCAGATATGATGGGTGTAGTAGGAAGATTAGGTAAAGTATTAGGACCAAAAGGATTAATGCCAAATCCTAAATCAGGAACTGTTACAATGGATGTAACAAAAGCTATTAATGAAATTAAATCTGGTAAAGTTGAATATCGTTTAGATAAAACTAATATTATTCACTTAGGATTTGGAAAAGTTTCATTTGGAACTGATAAATTATTAGAAAACTATGAAACAATTATTAATGCTATTATAAAAGCAAAACCAGCAGCAGCAAAAGGTCAATATATTAGAAGTGTAGCAATCACTACAACAATGGGACCTGGAATTTATATTAATCAAAAATAGCCAAAGACAGTAGGCAAAAATTTAAGTCCTACCGAG
>CAMXLV010000129.1 GCA_947244675.1 uncultured Clostridium sp.
ATGTAGTAACTATTTTAATAGGATTTATAGCACAAAAAATATTCATCGAAACCCTAGGAACAGAGATGTTAGGTGTCAATGGTTTATTTACGAATGTTCTTTCAATGCTTGGTATTATAGAGCTAGGGCTTGGTACAGCAATTATTTATCATTTATATAAACCAATTGCTGAGCAAGATCAAGAAAAGATAAAATCATTTATGCTATTTTATAAAATAGGATATCGTGTAATTGCATTTTTAGTAATGCTCATTGGAATAATTTTGATTCCATTTTTGCCATTAATTGTAGGAAAAGTAACAATAGCAGAAAATATTACTTATATTTATGTGTTGTTTTTAATGGATATAGTAGCTTCTTATTTATTAAGTTATAAACGTTCTATTTTATATGCGAACCAAAAGACATATGTTGTAAACTTAATTCATATGATTTGTTTTATTGTTATGAATGTCTTGCAATTGGCAATTTTAACTACAACTAAGAATTATATTTTTTATTTATGGATTAAAATTATTAGTAGAATTTTAGAAAATATTGTCATTACTATGGTGGCTAATAAAATGTATCCTTATATAAAAGAGAAAAAGATAGAGCCATTAGAAGAAAAATCTAAAAAAAGTATTTTTACAAAAGTAAAAGGACTAGTTTATCATAAAGTAGGTGCTTTTATTGTACTGGGAAGTGATAATATTATTATTTCTGTTTTCTTAGGAGTATCTACAGTAGGTTTGTATTCTAATTACAATTTAATCATACAAGCTTTAAGTAATTTACTTACCCAGGTGTTTACTTCGATTACTGCTAGTGTAGGAAATTTGTTAATTGAAAATGACAAAGAAAAGTCTTATCAAATTTATAAAAATATGTTATTTTTGAATTCTTGGATCTATACTTTTGCAGGGACAGGATTATTGTGTGTTATGGAACCATTTATTAAGGTTTGGATAGGAAAAGAGTTCGTTTTGCCAATTGGAGTGTTAGTTATATTAGTGATTAATTTTTATATACAAGGCTTACGAAAAACAACAAATACATTTAAAGAAGCGGCAGGTGTCTATTATGAAGATAGATTTATCCCTTTATGGGAATCTTTAATTAATATAGTTGTTTCTATCATTTTAGTAAAAAAATTTGGTTTGGCTGGTGTATTTATGGGAACGATTATTAGCACTTTTCTAGTGTTTTTTTATAGTTATCCCAAATTTGTTTACCAACCATTATTCAATAGAAGCTATACACAGTACCTAAAAGATTATATTCCTTATATAGGAAGCAGTATTTTAGTAATGATATCAACATATTTTATAACAACAAAGATCGTAATACAAAATAGTATGATGCAAATTATCGTAAATACCTTAATGGTATGTATTATTCCTAATGTATTATATTGGTTATTGTTTTATCAAACAAAACAATTCCAATATTATAAAGAAATTTTACTAAAAATGATAAGAAAAAATTAATTTATGTATTGCAAAAAAACAAAGTTAAAGGTATACTATATAAAGAATACAACAAATGAAAAAGAGAAAGGAAAAATACAAAGATGGAAGAATTAAATTTAAAAGAATTATTTAATGTATTCTGGAGTAGAAAACTTCAAATCATACTAATATTATTAATATTTTTTGTGTTAGGAATTATATATACAGTAGCATTTACTGTTCCTATGTATAGTTCATCTACGACACTAGTATTAGCCTCAGCAGGGAGTGAAAATATAAATGCTAACACTAGTATAACAGCAACCGAAATAACTATAAATTCTAAATTAGTATCTACCTATAGTGAAATTGTAAAGAGTAAAAATATCTTAAGAGAAGTTATTTTAAATTTAGGAATTAATATTGAAGAAGACTCTCTAAGAAAAAACGTATCAGTTAGTGCTTTAAAAGGAACAGAATTAATTGAAATAACAGTAAAGAATGAACAAGGAAATTTAGCAGCAAGAATTGCTAATGAAATAGCAGAAGTATTTATTAGTAAAGTAAAAGAGTTATATAGTATTGACAATGTACAAATAGTAGATGAAGCAGAAATAGAAGAATCACCTTCAAACATTAATCCAATCAAAGATATTGTTATTTTTGTATTTATTGGTATTGTAGTATCAGTTGCTTATGTATTAATCGCTAATATGTTAGATACCACCATAAAAACAGCAGAAGATATTGAAGCAAATTATGATATACCAGTATTAGCATCCATACCAATGATAGAAGATTTAGAGTACGAAAGGAGAAGTAGAAGATAATGAAAAATGAAGTAGTAGCACATATTGACCCAAAATCTCCAATATCAGAAATTTTTAGAACCCTAAGAACCAACATACAATTTATCAATAGTGATCAAAAAACAAAAACATTATTAGTAACTTCTACTCTTCCAGGAGAAGGAAAAAGTTGGATTACTTCTAATTTAGCAGTAACATTTGCACAAGCAGGAAAAAAAGTAGTTTTAATTGATGCTGATATGAGAAAAGGTAGACAATATGCTATTTTTGGAGTATCTCCAAAGCCAGGATTATCTAACTTTTTATCTCAGATAGGAATCAAGGAAAATCAAAATATCAATAAAGAAATCATAGCTTGTATGCAAAAAACAGAAATTAAAAATTTATATTTAATTCCAGCAGGAAGTATACCACAAAATCCATCAGAATTGTTAGTTTCAGCTAAAATGATTGATTTATTGGAAAAACTAAAAAACGTATGTGATATTGTCATTATTGATGGAACTCCTTGTGAATTGGTAACAGATGCTGTTATTTTATCAAGAATGGTAGATTCAACTATTATTGTAACAGCACATAAAGTAACTAAAAAAGATGCCTTAGAAAGAGTTATTAAAAATATCAACAATGTAGGAGGTAAGATTACAGGGGTAGTTGTTAATAAATTACCAGTTTCAACCAAAAGATATGAAGAAAGATATTACTATTATGGAAGTGAACCAAGTTTAGAAAATAGAATAACATCAACGCTTAAACCAGCAACCATAAAAAAAGAAAATACAATAGAGGAACAAGAAGAAGCGTTAAAAGAGATAAAAAAGAGAACAACTAAAACAACAAAAACGCCAACCAAAACAGGGACAAAAACAAGAAGTAAGACAGCTAAAACGAGTCAAGAAGCCCCAAAATCGGAAGAGAAGCAAAGTCAAAAAACAGAAGATATTTTAAAACAAATGAATGAATATTTGGATAAAGAAAAGGCAAAGAAGAAAAAAGGAGAAAAAAATGATTGACCTTCACTCTCATGTATTACCAAATATAGATGATGGAGCAAGAAACATAGATGAAACAATAAAATTAATGCAAGAAGCACAAGAGGTTGGTTTTGAAGCAATTGTTGCCACATCTCATTATATGGAAGGATATTATGAAACCAATGCACCAGAACGTGAAATGTGGATTAATATCATTTATCAAAAATTACAAGAAGAAAACATCAAATTAAAACTATATTTAGGAAATGAAATTTATTTATCAGAAAATATAATTAGTTTATTAGAAGAGGAAAGAGCATCTACGATTAATGATACTAGTTATGTATTATTTGAAATGCCATTGAACATAGAGCCATTAAATTTATATAATGTAGTATATGAAATGATGCAATACAAACTAATACCGATATTAGCACATCCAGAGCGATACACATTTGTGCAACAAGAACCAAAAATAATTTATGAGTTAATTGAAAAAGGGGTATTAATGCAAGCAAATTATGCTAGTATTTTAGGATATTATGGAAAAAAAGCACAAAGCCTTGTCAGAAAATTATTAGAAAACAATATGATTCATTTTCTAGGAAGTGATAGTCATAGACCTGGTACAATATATCCTAAAATTCCGCAAGCAATGGAGAAACTAACACAAATAATAGGAAAAGAAAAGCTAGAAGAATTAACAAGTAAAAATCCCAAATTAGTATTGCAAAATAAAAGAATAGAAATCACTATGCCGAATAAAATGGAAAGCAGGGATTGGGGGACGTTCTTTAAATCCCTCCTAAAAGGGAAAAAGGGACACTCTTAAAAAAGAAAAATTCCCTTTGAAAGGAAGTAGAATCATGAGAAAATATTTTGGAACAGATGGAATTAGAAGAATTGCTAATACGGAATTAACGCCAGAATTAGCATACAAAGTGGCAAAAGCAGGAGCATATGTATTATCAAAACACCAAAATCATATACCAACTATTTTAATTGGAAGAGATACTAGAATATCTGGAAATTTAATTGAAAGTGCTATGGTAGCAGGATTTTTAAGTTATGGTGCTAATGTTAAATTATTAGGTGTTATACCAACACCAGCTGTTGCGTATTTGACAAGAAAATTAAAGGCAGATGCTAGTGTTGTTATTTCTGCATCTCATAATAGTTATGAATTTAATGGAATTAAATTTTTTAGTAATAAAGGAATGAAAATACCAGATAGCCAAGAAGAAGAAATTGAAGAAATTATGGAATCTGATAAATTAGAAG
>CAMXLV010000130.1 GCA_947244675.1 uncultured Clostridium sp.
AGATATTAGCTGTGATCCACATTTTTCTGACAAAATAGAAAAAGGGAAATTATTTGATTTTTCGACTCCTTATGGATATGGTGGCTGGCTAATTGAGGGAGAAGATGTTGAACAGCTTTTTAATGAATATGAACAGTGGTGTCAAGAAAATGGGATTATTTCCGAGTTTGTAAGATTTCATCCTATAGTCAAAAATTATATTTACAATACAAAATATTATAATGTTAAGGCATTAGGTGAAACTATTGCAATGGATTTAACCTCCGTAGAGGTAATTTGGAAAAATATAAGTAGTAAAAATCGAAATGTTATCAGAAAAGCAATTAAGAGTGGCGTTAAAATTTATAACGGTCGATACCCTGAAATTTATGAAAGATTTAGAGAGATTTATAATAATACAATGGACAAAAATAATGCAGATCCATATTATTATTTTAAATCAGAATTTTATGATAGCATTTTAAATGATTTATCTAAAAATGCGCAAATATTTTATGCACAAATACCTGATGGGACAATAATTGCGGCATCCATAATTGTAGGTGCAAATGGTATTTTGAATTATCATTTATCGGGATTTCTTCAAGAATATGGTAGTTTAGCAGCTACGAATTTACTTCTTTATGAAGTTGCTTTATGGGGTAATGCTAATGGCTATAAATTACTTTATCTTGGAGGGGGTGTAGGTGCAGGAGAAGATAATCTATTTAAATTTAAGAGGGCGTTTTATAAAGGAGAATTATATAAGTTTTATATTGGAAAGAAAATCTTTAATGAAAAGTATTATGGAACATTAATTAGCATGAGAGAGCATTTACCACAGAGTGATTTTTTTCCAAGATACAAAGCATAGATTACTAAGAATATAGTTTGGAGAAATGTATAAGAATATGGAGCAAAAAAAGAAAGCATTAATTGTTGCAACAGTAGGTGAATTTATAAATTGTTTTGAAAAAGATAATATAGATCTTTTAAAAAGTATGGGATACGAAGTACATGTTGCAACAAATATACATTTGAAATGTGAAGATAATATATCGAAATTACAGATTATAAAGCATCATGTTGGATTTTCAAGAAATCCCATATCAATAAAAAATATAGCGGCATTTTTTTGTATGATTAATTTGATTGATAAGGAAAGATTTTCATTAATTCATTGTCATACACCAGTTGGAGGAGTTATTGCTAGACTTGCAGCTTTAAGATTTAGAAAATCTGGTATAAAAATAATATATACTGCTCATGGTTTTCATTTTTATAAAGGAGCATCTATTGAAAATTGGATTATTTTTTTCCCTATAGAATGGATATTAAGTTTTTTTACAGATACATTGATAACAATAAATAGGGAAGATTTTGGTAGAGCAAAAAAAGTGTTTTATGCAAAGAATGTAGAATATATTCCCGGAGTGGGGATTGATACATTTTATTATGAAAAAATATTAGAAAAAAGAGAAAAAATACGTGAAAAATTAGGTATTGCCCAAAATGATATTATGCTTTTGTCGGTGGGTGAGTTAAATAAAAATAAAAATCATAAAATTATTATAGAAGTACTGGGAAAGATAAGAAGAAAATATCCTAATATGTCACATCATTTACATTATTTTATAGCCGGAGAAGGTATATTGTGTAATGAACTTGAAAGGGTTGCTAATGAATTAAAAATTAATTTGCATATGCTGGGTTTTAGGCATGATATTCCTAATTTGCTTAAGGCAACAGATATTTTTATGCTTCCATCAAAACGTGAAGGATTAAATGTTAGTTTAATGGAAGCAATGGCAAGCGGGTTGCCATGTATTGTATCTGATATACGTGGAAATAAAGATCTTATTTTGAAATCTAAGGGAGGGTATAGATTTTTAAATAGTTTAGATTTGGAAAAGATGCTTATAGAACTTATATCTACTCCAGAAAAAAGGAGAGAGTTTGGTAAATTTAATCAGGCAAGAATAAAAAAATTTGATAAAAGTATAGTAAAAAAGTATATGATAAAAATAGACAATGCTATTTAATTTTAATAATAAAAGAAAAGATAAATAAAGGGATATTTGCTATGTTATTTAAAATAAAACAAATAGTTAAATCTTCACCAATTATATATTTTATATATTATCATATTGGTTCACTGGCATTGCGAGTATTGGGCCTTTTTGTTAAAACAGACGAAAATTTGGTGTTGTTTGTAGTTTATGGTGGTCAGAGGTACGATGATAGTCCAAGATTTGTATATGAATACATGAAGAAATATCAAAAATATAAATTAGTTTGGGCTTTTATGGAACCAGAAAGTATTAATGTAGATATAGATTATAAAATAAAAATAGATTCATTAGAATATTATATGACTGCGTTGCAGGCTAAATATTGGATTACAAATTCATCTGCTTCTCGGGGTTTAAATTTCAGAAAAAAAAATACAATTAATATTCTTTTTCAACATGGTATGGCAGGAATTAAAGTGATAGGAAAGGACATTCATGTAGGAAATAAGTCTTTTGGTAATATGTTCAAAGAAGAGTTTGATTGTATATTTATTGAAGGAAAGAAAGAAAAAGAAATTTTAGTAAGAGCGTGGGAGGCTGATGAAGAGAAGTTATTGAGCATTGGACTTCCTCGTAATGATGAATTAGTTAATAAATCAGTAGATGAGATTATAAAGTTAAAACTCCAAATTGGAATTCCACTGGATAAAAAAGTAATATTATATGCACCGACATATAGAGAGTATAATAAAGATATAATGGGTACAGTTTATTTGAAGTCACCCTTTGATTATGATATATGGTATCGAAATTTAGGTAATGAATATGTTTTAATCTTGACAGCACATTATGAAGTTGCAAAATATATGAATATTCCAGATAATAGAGAGTTTATTGTAAATGCGTTTAAATATCCATATATAAATGATTTGATGTTAGTATCAGATATATTAATTTCAGATTATAGTTCGATTATTTTTGATTTTGCAATTTTAGGACGACCGATAATTTCTTATGCATATGATTTTGAAATTTTTTGTAAAGAAAGAGGCGTTTATGATGGATATGAGTCGATCTTTTCTCATGGTATTATGAGAAATCAGGAAGATGTTATCAATCATATTAAAACAATGGATTATGATATTGAATGTGAATATACAAGAAAAAAAATAAGAGATGAATATATATCTAATTATGGTGATGCAACGGAGAAGGCCGTAACATCTATTTTTGGAGAATAAATTGATGAAACCTTTTAGAATATTACATTGTCCTATTGGAAATATGAATGTTGGCGGAATTGAAAATGTTATAATGCAAATATATCGAAATATTGACAGAAAGCGTTTTCAATTTGATTTTGTAGTACATGAAAAAGAAAATGTATATGCAGAAGAAATAGTAAGCTTAGGAGGAATCATTTATCAAATTCCGTATATTTCTGTAGATTATAAGAATCATTGCAAGGCATTTGAAAAAATACTTTTAGAGCATCCAGAATATAAAGTAATTCATATTCATACTACCTATTCAATTATGTATATAGATGCAAAAATAGCAAAGAAATTAGGAAGAAAAGTAATTATTCATTCACATAATTCAAGTGCTAGAGGAAAAAGAAAATGGCTTCATTATATGTATAAAAAGAAATTATCAGATATTGCTGATTATCGAATTGCGTGTTCTGATATTGCAGCAGCATGGATGTTTACAGAAGAAAGTATGGAGAAAAATGGGATAACTATATGGAAAAATTTTATTGATTTAGAAAAATTTCAATTTGATTTGGCTGCGCGTGAAGAAATTAGAAATAAATATGGGTATAATGATGATAATATATTAATTGGTAATATTGCACGATTGTCTTACCAGAAAAATCAAACATTATTAATTAAGATATTTGCTAAATTATATCATAATTATCCAAATTTTCGCTTAATAATTGTTGGAGATGGAGAAGATAAAGACATGTTAAAAAAACAAGTGTCAAAACTAAATTTGGACAAGGTTGTATGTTTTACAGGGCAGCAACGTCCAGAAAAATTTTTGATGGCGATGGATATTTTTGTGTTAACTTCTAGATATGAAGGATTTGGCATATCACTTCTAGAAGCACAAGCAGCAGGTTTACCAGTGGTAGCTCCAAATTTTACAGATAAAATTATAAAAATTACAGATGCATTTTATGAGATAAATAATTATAATAATATTAATGAGTGGGAAGATAAAATTATTTCTGCATATTCTGTAAAAATGGATAGAGAAAAAACATTTGATATAGTGAAAGACTCTGGATTTGATATAGTTTCACTTAAAAATAATGTTAATGAATTTTATGATAAATTAGTAAAAAATTAAAGGAAAATTTTATGAAAATATTGGTTATTACTAGAGGGAAGTTACCACTCCCCAATATAAAAGGGGGTGCTGTAGAATATCTTGTACAACAGATTTTAGACGAAAATGAAAAGAATTGGCATCATAATATAACAATATGTGGACC
>CAMXLV010000131.1 GCA_947244675.1 uncultured Clostridium sp.
AATCAAATCCATGCTAACTATAATGAAAATGTTGCAGTAAATGAAGATATTGAAAAATTTCTCGATGATATTACTTGTAACAAGCCTGAAAGAAAACAAGCAATTTTAGAGATGACAGGATATTGTATGACTTCTAGTGTATGGATAGGAAAAGCAGGTGTATTTTATGGACCATCAGCAGAAAATGGAAAATCAGTGTTAATAAGATTAATAACAAATTTAATAGGTCGTGAAAATACTGTTAATATTCCGATACATAAACTACAAGAGAGATTTTGTATTGCAAATATAGCAGATAAACTATTAAATACAACATCTGAATTGCCAAAGACGGACTTAAAATCAGTAGATATGTTTAAAAATGTTGTAACAGGAGATGAAATCACAGGAGAACATAAATATAAAACACAATTTTCATTTTGCCCTTATGCAAAACATATTTTTGCAACTAACTCATTGCCAGTTGTGTTAGATAATAATGATGGCTACTACAGACGCTTAAACATTTTTTTATTTGAAAGAAAATTTACAGTAGAAGAACAAAATCAGTTTATGGAAGAAAAACTGTTTACACAAGAAGCATTAGATTATTTCGCATATATTAGTTTAAAAGCATATTTTAAACTACTTGAGGAAGGTAGGAGAAATTTTGCTAACTATGAAGAAAGTAATCAACTTATAGCTTCATATAAAGCTGATAACAATTCAACCTTATCATTTTTGGCTAGTGATGTATCTGAAAAAATGTTTGAAAATGATAAAAGAATTAAAAAAACAGAATTGTATCAGATTTATAAAAACTGGTGTGAAGACAACAATTATATAGCTGATAAATCCAAAAACTTTCATAAAAAAGTAGCAGAATCTAAAACTTTAATTTTAAAGTTTTATGATGGATATGAGTGCTATCAGAAAAGACCAATATTAAAAGAAAATAATTAAATAGGTTAAGCTGTTCTAACAAAACAGCTTAACAACATCATTATTTTAAGGAGTGATATGTATGAGAAAAATACCATCTTTAAAAGATATGGGAGATGTCGAAGAATATGGATATATGCTTAAAATAATTGAAAAATTAAAGTATAGTTCTAAAACATACACAGAACAAGAAATTACAGAAATATTAAATCCATATCATCAACAAAATCTAACTAAACTTGTTGATGTAGCCAAAAGAAACAAACCAATTTCTGTAACAAAAATTGCAGAAACTTTGTACAGATGGGGTTATATTAGAGTTTATAACAATATATGTTATTCTCGAAAACCATATACATACAACTACATTATGCCAATTTTAAAAAATGGAAGGTTGGTAAATTTTGATGAGGAATTGGTACTTGAACGAAAAGTTGAAGATAAGTTGCAAGAATATTGTAATCAACAATTAAGTTAAAAATAAAAGAATGGCAAAGTAATAAGTAATGCCAAAGAAAGAGAGGAAATAACGATGACAGATTATGAGATACAAGAGCTAGAAAGAGAAAATATTTTGGAGAACAGAATGTATGAACAAAATTATGAAATAGAAAAAAGAATATGGTTTGTAGCCGAATTCCACGAGCATTATAGTAAGAAACTGATTAAATTGTTAAATCCAGATAATCAAGACAAGATGACTTTATTATCAGATATAGTAATGAGAAATCCAAATGTATCGTATGAACAATTTTTGAATAAACTAAAAGATTTAGGATATGTAGAATTTATAGAGGATAATGAAGATAAAAGACCAATTCTTATGGCAGAAGGAGTAGATTTCTATATAGAACCACATAGAGTTGGAAAAAGTGATTATAATGGCATGGACACTTATTTAGTAGTTTCAAAGGAAGTTGAAAAGGAACTACAAGAATGGTGTGATAAAAAATTAAATAAATAATCAATTATGCCTTGTTTTTATTAAAAGGCAAGGCATAGAAATAAATTAATTTTAAAGGAGTGTTAAAGATGGAACAACAAAAAAGGAAATATTATATAAATAAAAATTTACTTTCAGTAGATATATACGAAGTGGAAGGTGCTACATCTGATAATAAATTATATATGAATTTAACAGATGAAGAACTAAAGAAGAAGGCAGAAGAATTAAGGCACGAAGGAAATGAAGTAAACATTTATAAATTTATAACTGTTAGAAAAAAATTAAAATATGAAAAAGTAAAAATTTAGGAGGAAATTGAGATGAATATGATAGAAAAGAATGAAATAAAAGAAATAATATTTAAGGGAATTGATGAAGAAAATCTTATTTGTGATTTTGAATTAGAAGAAGCACAGATGGTTAAAAGGTTAGTTGAAGAAAAAGGTCAGACAAAAATAAAAAAGAAAAAGAGGCATCCAGTTGCTGAAAATGCAAGAATAAAATTAGATACAACTAATAAAGAACTATTAGAAAAAACAAAATTATTAGTTAATGGAGATGTAGTTTATATAAAGGTAATTATGCCTAAAGGCACAGACTTTTATAATACAGATGACTGCCTAATAATGGATATTCTTGATGATATAGATTTACTAGAAATTAGAAATCAAAATTGTCTAATAACAAGAAATGTACCAAAGAAAGAGGATAAAATTCAACCTAGAAGAAGCACTACTAAAAAGGTATCAAAAAAAGATAAAAGAATAGCAGAATTAGAAGAAGAAAATTCAGAACTAAGATCACAGATACAAATTCTTCAAAAGCAGTTACAGAATATTTAATACTAATAATATTTCAAAGGAAGTGAACAAGCTATGCAAAGATACTATTTTGAAAGTGGCGATTATTAACAAATAATTTTTAACTAAATTTACATTATAAAATTTTAATCCTCATCGCCAATATAAGATGGCTGATTAAAGGATTTCCCTTACAAAATTTTAATTTTGTGAGGTAGATAATAATGAATAAAGAAAAAACAGAGCCTATCTTAATAGGAATAAAAGAAGCTTGTGAATTAACAGGTATAGGAAGAAATACCATGTTAGATGTAGTAAAGTTAGATAATTTTCCATCAGTAAAATTCAAAAAAAGAAAGATACTGATAAATAGACAGCAATTAATAGAATGGGTCAATAATCTAACAAGCACACCTGAAGTATTGTCAAAATAATAAAAGAGATATAAAATAGCAACTGGATATTAGAAATTTTAAATCTATTTGCTGTTTTATATCATATTAATAATAAAGATATTAGAAAGGAAGATAAAATATGATTGAATTAGATATGAATAAACAGTTAAAAGATAAAAGTATCAAAGTAAGAAAGAAGGGAAATAGTTATGAAGCTAGAAAGACAATAGATTTATCAAAAATTTATGGTTTTGAAGTTACTAAAAGAATTTCAAAGACTGCATTAACAGAAGGCGAAGCAGTAAGATTATTGAAGATAAAAGAACAAGAAGAATTAATAAATGCAGCCGAAACAGTAAGAGATAATAATATAAGTAACAAATTAGAATATGAAAAATTAGACCAAGTAATGTCTAATGTAGGACAAGATTTTACATTAAGGGTATTTGTAAATAAAATGTTACAAGAAAAGAAATTACAGTCAGAAATAAATTTATATAGCAGAAGGCGAAAAGTAAGTCCTAAAACAGTAACATCATATTTAGGTACAGCCAATAAACAGGTTATTCCTGTTTGGGGAGATTTAGACATAAGAACTATTACAACAGAACAACTACAACAACATTTTGATAAATTAGATTATTCTGAAAAGTACCTAAAAGACATCAAACTTATATTAAAAATGTCTTTTCAAACAGCTATAAATTTAGGTGTAATTAAAGAAAACCCAGCAACTAAAATATATGTTGGTAATAGAAAAAGTAATATTGGTGTAGAAATTGAGCATTTAGATAAAGAAAGACAAGAAGTATGGGAAGATTTGTTTGAACAAGATGGTAGGCAATGGGCATATCTATTTGAAGCAATTTTGCTTTCAGGTGGGAGACCAGAGGAAGTATGTGCCTATATGTGGAATACTATTGATATGGAGAAAAACATAATACATATTAGAAAAGCATTTAAAGATACGATAGTATATGATAATGACCTAAAAAAGAAATGTCATAAAAGAGAATTAGCAGATTTAAAAACTCCTCAAAGTTTACGAGATGTTCCATTGCACCCTAGACTAAAAAAACTTTTATTGAAAATTAAGGCAGAAAGAATGATAGAATATAAAAGATGTGGAAGAAAATGGAACGAAGATGATTTTATATTTCTTAATGAAAAAGGAGAGCCTTTTGTTTCAGAAATGCTTACAAACAAAATGCCTACATTTATCAAGAAGTATAATTTAGAACACATGACAGTTTATGGACTTCGCCATTCGTATGCCAGTCTATATTCAAGCTTAGGTATGCCACCAGAGGTATTGCATATTTTAATGGGACATTGTGATTTTGATACAACTAGAAGATATTATATACATATATCAGAAGCTAGAAAACAACAAGAAATGTTAAAACTTTATAATAAACAATATAGTG
>CAMXLV010000132.1 GCA_947244675.1 uncultured Clostridium sp.
CCTAATAAACTTGTAAGTATTTTAGTCCATCTCTCATTGTTCCCATATCTTTGATGATCAGTACCTGATATGTACCCCCATGTATTTGAATCACCATAACATAAAATTCTTATATTTTCCATATAATTACCTCTTTAAAACTTTACTTTATTTTCTTCTAATAATTTTTTTACATCTTCACTACTGTTAGGAATAATTCGTCTGCCTTTTATTCCAATTCTATTTGCTGTATTATAATTCTCACCATTAAGATCATCGTCTATAAATAAACACTCTTCTGCTACTAAATTATATCTGTCTAAAAGAATTCTATATATTCTCTCATCCGGCTTTTTTACGTGCTCCTCAGCTGAAATAATTATTCCATTACATAGAGAAAAAAAGTCATCATTTTTAAAGAATTGATAAGTTGAATTTGCCATATTTGATAATACAAATATATTATAACCATTGCTTTTTAGGCTTTTAGCAATGTCTACAATATCTCTATTTATTTCTTGAAGTTTAAACCACTCACTTAAAAAATTGGTCGTTAAATCCTCATACTTATAGTTATTTCTTCTATTTATATTTTCTATTGCGCCTTCAATAGTAATATTTCCTAAATCTTGCATAGCCCACTCTGGAGCATTAAATATCTCGTCAAAAACATATTTTACTTCTTCTTCACTTTTAGCAAAATTCCTAGCAATTTTGTCTTGGTTATAATTTATAATGACATTTCCCAAATCAAATATTATATTTTTTACCATATTTTCTCTCCCTATCTATAATATTTTATTATCTTTTTCTACTACACAACCTGCTATAACTACCATTTATTCCTCCACAACTTTCTTTAAATCATCAATCCAGTCAAACCCTTCATTATTAAGATATTGTAACTCTTCTAGTTTAAAGTATCTTAAAAATTCTACTTCTTCTTTTTGCAATACACACTTAGATATATCTACATTCTGCTTAATATAATACCTAGTAAAATAAACATACTTATTTTTACTAGTACCTAAAAATCTTAAATTGTCTGGATTTAAATGTACACCAATTTCCTCCTCAGTTTCACGAATTGCAGCATCAAATGTATCTTCTCCAAAATCTACTTTGCCTCCACAAATTCCCCACTTACTTGGATTTACTCTTTTTGTTCTACTACGTTTTTGAAGCAACACCTCATTCCTATCATTTATAATAAGTACACCTACTACTGACAAATAATATCCTTCTGGTATATTAAGTGGATATCTTGCCTCAACATGTGTAAGCACTTTCCCTGTTTTATTTCCATTTTCATCAACTAACTCGTGTTGTTCCATAATAAAAACCTTCTTTCTCTTTTTTCCTTTTATTTATATCACAAATTTGCTATAAATACAATTATCAAGAACAAAAATAGAAACTATATAGTTTCCATTTTCACTAAAACGACTGATGACTAGTACAAGTACTAGTCATCTTTCATAGCAATTTAACTGGGATTTTCATCCCTTTCATAGCAATCTTTATTGATTACCTTATAATACTATGATACTATATTTTATTAAGAAAGTCAATAAATTATACCTTTTTATCTCCTAATTCTGTAGATATTTTATTTGCTATAATATCCATATACTTTCCATCTAGAGTTCCTATTGTTCCTGAAAAATTCACTCTTAATATACTAATTTTCTGCATTCTAGTAATTCTAGACCATCTTATCATTTTTCTAAATCCATTTATTTTTTCTATTTCTATTATTTCAGAAATAGCATCTTTTCTATTTTTGCATTCACTTTTGGTAATCTTATTTTCTAATAACTCTTGTTCTATTTTTATATATTCAGATGGCCTTTTTGACGATATTGGCAAAACAAACAAATCATTACTAAAATTCTTTAAAATAACAGCTGGATGCATACCACCAAATTCATTTCCAATATTAAATCCAAAATCTATCCAAACTACATTTCCTCTTTTAAACAAAATATATTTCATTAACATCTTTACGTCATCATCAGATATACCAAAATTCTCAAAAATATATTTACCATTATTATATGAATAATTCTTATTAATAATATTTTTTATAGTTGCATTTGCTTTATTAAACGTATATTGTGTAATAACATAACTCGGTAAAGTATCCTTAACTACATTTTTTAAAATATAATCCTCGTCTTTCTCATTTATAATTTTTTCAGTTTTTTCCTTTGTCCAAGTTAAATATAATTTTCCACGTTTTACATCTATATCAGATAATAATAATTCTTTAAATTGTTTAAGCTTCTGTATACATTCTAAATATGATTTTTCCAATATTGTTTTCTCCTTAATTTAGTAGACTTTATATATTTATATCACATTTTTAGTTAGAAAACAACTGTTTTGTAAAATTAATCTATTCTCTTTTTTTATTTATAAAATTTTTAACCTTTCTTATCATATCTTCAGAATTTTCATATTCAATAAACTCATTTGTAATAAAATTTAATGCTGAACTTATTTGAGCTCCCTTTTCATATACACATAATATCGGTACTTTCGCATAATCTGCCCAACCTAGCTCTATTCCTTGTCCAGTAGTCTGTAATGAAACCTCTGCAATTACTAAATCACAATTTGAAATAATCTCCTTTGTATTTATCTCTTTATTTTTATGAGGAAAAAAGAAAGTATTTGATTTTATCAAATCAGATTTTTCAATAGGATTATAAATTTTATTGATATAATCATATTTACTGGAATGTGATACATATATTTTCATACTTTACTCCTAATATATTTTATAATTCTTTTATAATTTTACAAGGATTACCTACTGCTACCACATTTGATGGAATATCCTTTGTAACTATGCTTCCTGCTCCTATTACAACATTATCTCCTATTGTTACACCAGGAAGTACACAAACATTTCCGCCAATCCATACATTGTTTCCAACTTTTATTGGCTTTGCATACTCTAAACCTTTATTTCTTCTTTCTGCATCTAATGGATGTCCTGCTGTATAAAAACTACAATTTGGTGCAATAAAAACATTATTACCGAATTTAACTTTATTACAGTCTAAAATAATCAAATTATGATTAGCATAAAAATTTTCGCCAATTTCTATATTATAACCATAATCACACATAAAAGGTTGTTCAATATTAAAAACTTTTCCGGTTTTTCCTAATATCTCTTTCATAATTTTTTGTCTTTCATCATAATTAGATGGCCTTATTTGATTATAATCGTAACACTTATCTTTTACCAAAAATCTTTCTTTTATCAAATCTTCATTATAGTTTGCATCATACAATTCACCTGCTAGCATTTTCTCTTTTTCATCCATTATATACCTCCATTATAAAATCCTATCTATTTTGATTTTTTATAAATATTTCCACAAGATTTACAAGTAATTTTCATTTCATAACTCTCTACTTTTTTGTCTAATATAGTAATCAAAGGCTCATTATCTTTTGCACAACAAAATCTATTTTTTATAATAATCAATTCGTCTTTACTATCTTTTCCTATATTACTATCTTCAAAATCTAATACAGCACTACCTTGGCTCCCACAATTACATTTATATTTTAATTCTAATCTGTCATAAGTAGAATAACATAAATACCCTATATTTTCATTACACCCATTGCAATACATCCAGCCACCATAATTAGTAGCTAATCTCGTATTTACTAATTCTTTATTTTTTAAAACTCTTGCCATAATTCTATCTCCCTTTAAATTATTTGTTCTGAATAATTTTAATTACTTTATTCGCCTTTACCTAATGCAATTCCTATCAATTCTAGTAAAACTGATTAACCATTTCTCTTTTTTCAATTTATTACCTCCTTTATATATTATAATTTGGTGATTACTTTTTATAATCGATATTTGCTAATTTTGCTTGTTTACACAAATCTTTTGTTTGAATTTTATATTGTTTTCCATCTTTTATTGTATAAGTTCCACATTGTCTAAACTCAAAATTAACATTCTTTCTTATACATTGTTCTCTAATATCTAATGCCCAGTCATAATTGAATGCTCTAGCATTTATATCTGATTCTCCACCAACTACAACTAATTCAATATTATCGAGATATTTTTCAATATCTACTTTCTCTAATAATGGCTGTGCTGTTATACATTTATGTTTTATTGGCAAATCTTTAAAACTTGTATCGACATTTCTTTTTGAATCGCCTTTATGAATATAGCAATGTAAACAACCATCACTACATTTTTTACAACCTCTCCACGGATTCCACATTGCCATATTATCACACTCCTAAATTGTATTTTTCAGTTACTTTATACATTTTCCATTGTCCTTCCAAAAATCATAAATTGTATTAGCCAGTTCTATTGGATTATCAATATTTACTTCGTGTCCTGCATTTTCTATAATCTTAAATTTACTATTTTGTATAACCTTATTCAGTTGTTTTGCACTTTTCATATTTATATTATCTTTTTCCTTTTCTCCACATATAATTAGTG
>CAMXLV010000133.1 GCA_947244675.1 uncultured Clostridium sp.
TTAAACAAGTATCTATTAAATAACCTTTTTCTTTATTAGTTTGATATTGATTTAACCCTCTATAGTAGAATAATTTATCTTTATCTAAAATAATAAATGGTACTATATTATTTTTTAAACATTCTTTAAATGCAATTATTCTACCAACTCTACCATTACCATCTTGAAAAGGATGTATCTTTTCAAATTTAGCATGGGATTCTATTATTTCATCTATTGTTATTTGATTTAAGGATTCATACCATTCTAATAATTTTTTCATATCCCTTTCAACATTTTTAGGATCTGTAGTTTTTAATCCCCCCACTTCATTTGCTAATTTTTTGTAATTTCCTACAACAAACCATTCTTTTCTACTATCTGATGTCCCTTCTTTTAATATTTTGTGAAATTCTTTTATCATTTCTTCTGTTAGTTTTTTATCTGCTATATCCAGCATATAATCAACTAATTTAAAGTGATTAGCTGTTTCCAAAACATCATCTAAGTCAGTAATAGAATCCTTTTCTGCTAACAGTGTATTAGTCTCATAAATATATCTAGTTTGATCTTCTGTAAGTTTACTACCTTCTATATGATTCGTATTATATGCAAAAGTAATCTGAGTATTATGATATAAATTACCTTTTAGTCTCATGCTCTTTTGCTCTCTTAACACTTCTAAAATATTTATTTGAGATACATCAAATTTATCTTCTTTTAACAACTCATCAATGGAAACTTCAAATAATTCAGCTAATCTTTTTAATGATTCTATATTTGGCTCTAATGTCCCAGACTCATATTTTGAAACTGTAGCAGATTTTATGCCTAATGCCTCTGCAACTTCAGCTTGAGTCATCCTTTGATTTTCTCTATATTTTTTTATTTTTTCTCCTAACATAATAAAAACTCTCCTTTTTTCACTATAATATCATTATATCATATTATTTCTAAAAAAGAAAGTTTTTATTTAATTTTATATTGTTTTTTCCAAAATAGAATATGTGTCTATTCCTTATTAAATATATTTATAAGAATATTAAATATATCTATATTTTCTACCACTATTATTTCTAATGTTTGTATCACCCTCGTAACTGCTTGATAAAGCATATCTCTAGGAGAATAAACATTATTAAACATATTTTTAGCTTTAAGCTTATTATTATCATAGTAAAAGTGCTTATCAATTAGAACACCTACATTTTCAAACTCTTGTCCTATAACTTTATGTGGATTTCCAACAGTATTTTTATTATAATCCATTCTTTCAAATCCAACTTGTCCTTTTTCTGGATATAATGTTGATGTATAATTTATAAAACTATAGTTTTGCTTTGTCTTTACATAGTTGTCTGCTTCCTCGTAAGAATTAAAATATATTATATTTATATTTTTCTTCGTTATTTTTTTATCATTTAGTTTGGCTAAATCTAGCATAACAGATATAAAATCCGCTAATTCCTTGTTAGTTCTAATCTTTTTTGTCATAGAAAACTTCTTCAATTGTTCATTTTCAAGAATCTCAATTATTCCACCTTCGCCACTTCTCAAAATTTGTTTCCTATCACCACTAAGAATTAAAACTATGTCATTATCATCTACATATTTTTTTATAAGTCTAAATTGCTCAATTTTTATTCTTTGAACTTCATCTATAACTAGTATATCAAATTTTCTTGAAAATAATGTAGAAAAATTTTTTATTGGATATATATTCCATTGATAATTGTTTATTAATTCACATTGTCCATTATTTATTTGAGCACAATGAATCAAAGCAACATTGTTATTTTTTCTTTTCAGTTCTTTCGCTAAATGATAAGTCAGTAAAGTCTTACCTGTTCCAGCATCACCTTGTATTAAGAAAAATTTATTTCCATCCCTTATGTCACTTATTATCTCATTCATTATTTCTTCTTGATGACTAGTAAGAAAATACTGATCTTTCATAAATTGTTCTGTTTTATTAAATGGAGAGATTAAATAGTTAGATGCTTTAAATATGTTATTTAAATCTATTTCTATACAATTTTCATTATTGCTCAATATATTTAAAAATTTATCAATTTGTAACTCTTCTAGTTCATTATTTTCATTTAATATATATAATTCATTATTTTTTTGTATATATCCAATTAATATCATTTTCTTCATTAAAAATTGTAAATAGTATTTATTCTTTACCAACTGTTCTTTCAGTATAGTAATATTTTCTACTTCTCTTTTATATTCAATATTTAAAATACTTTCATTATCAAATCTTAGTAAATCAAATTCTTTTCCAATTTGAGGAATCCTATATCCTAGGTAGAAATAATTATATTCCTTAAAAGATACCTTATTATATTTTTCAATGTAGTCAATTAAACTTTTTAATACAATTAATTCATACTTTTTTACCTCTAATCCATAGTCCTCACCAATAAAATATGTGTATTCTTTTGGTAATATATTTCCATTTGCCACATAAATGTTTATTAATGATTTTAAATTAATTGATTTCATTCAATTTCTCCTATTCTATTTTTAATTTTTGAACAAAAAAGCAAAATAGTTATGTAATAATCATTACTCACTTACTTTGCTTTTCTTTTGTTTATTTTTTATTTACTTTTAAAGATTGCTTAATTAATGGAATTACATTATCAATATCATCCATTTTATCTATTATAATACAATAATCTCCATTTCCCCAATGACCTATTTCACTAATGTCTTTTGTAAGTTTTAGAGGATCATTTAGGGAACCTTTTTTCATATTAATGTATATTTTTAATTTATTCTTATGAAATTCTATATCTGCAATATTTCTAATTCCTTTGAATGCTATGTATAGTTTCTTTGCTTCCACATCTATATCATCTAATTCTAATATTCTAGTCTTTAATTCTTCATATACTCTTTTTACATTGTCCGAAACTTTAGATAAATGATCTTCCTCAGTATATACAATTATTTCTTTATTAACATCGTTTTGTATAGATTCCATTTGAATATCTTGCACTTTAATATTACTTGTCTTTTTTATAAAATCAATTTCGATAATATCATCTTCATATCTGGTCACTTTGACTAAATCTACTGGTATATTTTTGAAGTCTGTAGCGTTTAATTGATATGCTGTATAAATTGGTGAAACAAATATAATCCTTGATTGGCTCCAATCTATATCTTGAGTTGTTAGCGATGCCTTAGTTTTTATATTATATTGAAGAACAAAATCTGCTTTTCTCTCTAGCATCAATTTTAAATATGTATATCCCTGGTCAACTAAAGAATGATTTTTAACATTTTTATATTCAATTATTCTAAATGATTTGGATTCTTCATCAAATGCTAAAGAATCAATTCTAAAATCACCTACAATAAATTCTGTATCTATAAATTTATATCCTAATATTGTTTCAATGTTGTTTTCGAAAAAATTTTGTAGTTCTCTTTCATTTTTAAAATCTTTTTGTTTCAATTCTTTATTTGTTTTTAAAATCATAGCTTGTCCCCCTTTATTAAAACTATAATATTTGTATAAACTTTTTATTTTACAGCATAATATTCTGACAAATATTTAAATGTTGATCTTGATGATATTTTACTTGCAGGTATAAATACATGTATCCACTTTTTATTTCCAGTTTCTTCTGCCCATTTAGAAACTAATTTACAATATTCTATAGACTTCTGCTTTTTAGCAAGTACATCTGGATCATTTAACTTATCATCACCTTTTACTTCGACTAAATAAATAATTTTTTCAGTTTCTATTACAAAGTCAGGTTCATAACTTTTTCCACCGTTATATGTTATATTAAAGTCTATATGGGATGGTCTTAACCATTTTTCTACGAAATTAGTTTCTCTTTCTACTATTTTAGCAAGTTGCAATTCAGGTACACTATCAAATTTTGCTGTATCAAACACTCCTTTTTTTATTCCATCAAATAATATTGAAGTTATTCTTCCATCTCTGTCAGAATCATAATTATCGAATAAATTCTTTTTTATATTATAGGTATAGTTAGATTGATAATTAATAGGTCTTTCCGCAAATACCTCTTCTTTTATTATTCCTTCATTACGTATAAAATGTTTTAGCATTTGATTATATATCTCATTTGCCAATTCCTTTTTATACATCATTACTATATTTTTAACTTGATCATTATCAAATTCGTTTTTAAATTTATTTATAACTTGATTTATAAGTTTATACAACAATTCTGATGTTTTTTCATAATCTATTTCTGATTTTTTTCTCAATTCTTCTAAAATAGTTTTCTCTGGACTAACAGCATCAAAATTAATATATCCACCCTCCATAATTTCTACTTCTGAAGCATCAATCAAATTCTGTAACAACAATTTATTGTCGATAGGTTTTTGATTAAATTTTGATGTATCTATATCAAAGTCATCAAAATAATACTCTCC
>CAMXLV010000134.1 GCA_947244675.1 uncultured Clostridium sp.
AAGTACAACAAATAATGGAGTTTTAGGAGATATAGATTATTATGAAGCAATAAATAGACTTATGAAATTTGTTATTGATGAAAAAGATAATAATATATTAATTAGAGGATTATCACTAGAAGAATTAAATGAAGTGTTGAAATAATTAAAAATTGCAAGTTCGTAGTATATTAAAAATAGTAAATTGGAGGAAAATATGAAAAAAAGTGAATTTAAAAAAATGATGAAAAAAGAAAACAAAGCATTTAAGAACTACTATGTTTATGAAATAATTATTATATTGCTTACAATGATAATGGTTGTAGGAAATGTTTTTGCAACAAGCAAAAATTTAATTCTCAATAATATAACTATAATCAATTCAATTTTAATTATGATAATTGCAATTCCAATAATTCTTATAGATGTAAAAAATGATAAAGATATAAAAGAGATGTATCAAATATACAATAAGGAAAGTAAAATACCAGAATATAAAGATAAAACAAAATCTTTAAAAATAGTATTAGTTATAAGTATAGTAGCTGCCTTAATTAGTGGTATTATTACAATAACAAATATATCTGTTAATAAAGATCCGTATATTAGTGAAATAGAAAATACATTGGAGATTACAAGTAATAAAGGAAATATAATTAAAACACAATATGAAGATTTTGGAGGCTTTTCACTAAAGATACCAACCGAATTTAAAATAATGAGTGATGAAATGTTAAATGTAAAATATCCAAATGGAAATCCACCATCATTAGTTTATACAAATGAAAGAGGAACAATAAATGTAGCATTAGTTATGAATGATGTAGCAATGAAAAATACTCAAATAGAAGAATATATAAAAACAATGGAATCTACATATAAAAATTATTCAAAAGATGTAAAAGTAAACTTTTGGGAAATAAATAATCATAAAATTGGAGAAATAGAATTTACAACACAGGCTTCAGATACAGAAATATATAATCATATAATAGCATTTTCAGTTGATGGTAAATTAAGATTAGTTAATTTTAATTGCACCAAAGAACTAGAAGATGAATGGAAAGAAATTAGTAAATTTATTATTGATTCTATAAAATTTGCATAAAACAAATTTAGAATCAGATAGTCATTATGAATATCAAGTAAAAAGACTTTATAAATAAGTTACAATTTGTATAAATAAAGAGATTACTATTTCAAATTTTAGTAATCTCTTTTAATTTTTTTCTTTTTTTACATATTTAGAAAAATCTTTTAGTAGTGCATCAGAAGTTGTATCTAACATTTCTGCTATTGCACAAAGTTCATAATCAGCTACAGTTCTTTTTCCAGATTCAATATCGTAAATAGCTTGCCTATGAATATCTAAACCAATCATAATTAGTTTATCAGATAATGCTTGTGCAGATAAATTTTGCTGTACTCTAATACGATTTATATTTTCGCCAGTAACATTTAATCTGCCTTTTAGCCCATTATATGGATTTCTATTATTGCTCATAAAAAAATTCCTTCCTTTTATTGTAAGTATGTTGATTTTATCATTTTTTTATGCTACAATTTGAAAGGCACAACCTTGAAAATGAAAGGAGGAAATTTATGAAGTATGACATTGTAAAGCTAGATCAAGATATTACTAATGCAGAAAATGAACTAAATAGACTTGTTGATAATGCAACTGAATATGATAAACTATATGAACAATCAGTAGTAACAGATAAAGTAATTGCAAAATATTTAGAAGCAAAACAATATTTAGAAAATGAAAAGAAGAAAATTGTGAAAGATTATAGCGAATTATTGAACAAGCCATTTAGATTAGAAATGACAATAAAAATAAAGGAAGAAGTGAGGAAATCTTTTCCTAATGCTCAAGAGGAAGAATTAAATCATTTTTCAAATAATGTTTATGTATATGCAACATTGAGAGCTTGTAATATTGATGAGCAAGAAATAGTTGAACAACTATTATACTTAAACAATAGATACTTTGACGAAATGCAAGAAGATGGGGTAGTAAAAAATACTCAAATTACTAATGCTAACCTTGAATATTTACAAAAATTAAATGATAAGTATATGAAATTGATAAAACAAAAAATGTAAACTCAAAGCGATTTAAAATCGTATTTTTATTTGCTTATAAAATGACTAATAATAATAATATAAATTATTATTGGTTTCTAATATTATTTTGCCTAAAATGAGATAATACTAACAGAAATTATAAAAATTATTGTTGGTATGGGGGCGAAATAATGAGCAGAACAGATAAAAAGGAATATACAGACTGGAAGGGCTTTGGAGAAAGAACAAAAAATGCGAGGGAAAGTATAGGATTAACAAGAGAAAAAGCATCTGAAATGATAGATAGAACTGAAAATTATCTTTTGAGTTTAGAAAAAGGCGACAAGAGTTGTAGCATACATACATTGCATCAAATATGTTCAAAATTAAAAGAATCTTCTGATTATTTATTATATGGAGAAAGAATGAGTAATAATAAAGAATACACCAATAAAGAAATATTGAAAAATATCATTGATAAGTGTGATGAAGAAGAATTAGAAATCTTAAAAGATATTGTTGTTGCTACATTTCCTAATTTGAATAAAATAAAGGAAAAAAGAAATTAGTGTAAAAATTTGTTTGACAATGTTATAAAAATAGTGTATAATGAATATACTAAAAGAGTAATCGTATGATTACTAATCGGAAAAACCCCTGCCGAAAGTGGGGAGATTTACATTAGGAAAACCCTTGCCTTAAGTAGGGAGTTATACATTAGGAAAACCCTTGCCTCAAGTAGGGAGATTTAAAATACAAACAGGGTATAGTAATATATCCTGTTTTGTTTGTAAAGGAGCCAAAATGGGAGAAAATGAAACACTAAAATTTTATACAGTAAATGAAGATTACATAGACTATTTGAGCAAATTTGATAGTCATGTTAGTTGGAATAAAGAGCAAAAAAGACCTTATGTAGGAATTGTATTAAGGGTAGAAAATTATTTATATTTTGCACCTTTATATTCATACAAAGTAGGTTATGATAAGTACAAAGATAATCCTAGTTTTATAAGAGTAGAAGATAGAAAAGGAAAAAATGTATCTATTATAAGATTCTCTGAAATGCTACCAGTTCCAGAAACAGCAATAAAATTATTAGATTTTAATAGTAGAGGGGACAAGTATAGAGATCTCTTACAAGCAGAAAGCAATTTTATAAATGATAATAAAAATGTGATATATTCAAAAGCAAAGAAAATATACAAAAATGTAGTACATATAAAAATCCCATTTTTTATTAGCATTTCATGTGATTTTGAGTTACTAGAACAAAAATTAAAAGAATATGTTGGAGATGCAGTAAGAGAAACAAAGTTTATAAAAGATGTAGAAATAACTTGTGAAGTCTTTGAAGAAATATCAACTATTGTTAAAGTTTTAGAAGATAAAGGATTCAAATACATAGAAGAATTTACATTAGATGATATATATATGAAAAATGATAAAACTAATGAATTTGCACCTAAAAATGGAAGAATTACAGACACACTAATTATTAGATATGTTAATGAAGATGACAAAAAGATAGTTTGTAAAAGAAGAAATCATAACAGCAATGGATTTGAGATAAGTACAGAAAAGTCTGTATTAAAAGTTATGAGCATAGAAGAAGCAGAAAAACATTTGAATATATTAGGTTATACAAGATTTTTAAATATGATTGATAAAAACTATATGTACGAAAATGATGAGTTTATAGCATATATTCAAGATGTTAAAGATTTAGGAATATTTATAGAGCTAGAAGCAAAGAAAGTAGAAAATGCAGAACAAAATATAGAGCAGCTAATAGAATTTGTAAAAACACTTAACCTAAAAATCGGAACAAAGTTTGATATTAGAAAAGCAAATTTATTATATTCAAAACAAAATAACGAATAATACATGGAGTTTTGCCTAGAAATAGGGCAAAACTCTTTACTTTATTTACATAATATGATATAATAATAGCGATTGAGAGGTGCTACTATGTCTAATGTAAATTATAATTTGTATAAGATATTTTGTGTAGTTGCAAGTTCTAAAAGCTATGCAGATGCAGGAAATAAATTAGATCAGACTCCAGCTAATATTAGTACACAGATAAGCAATTTAGAAAATCAATTAGATGTGAAACTATTTTATAGAGAAAAAAATGGAGTAAAGCTAACAGAAAAGGGAAAAGAATTATTTGAAATGGTTAATAAAAGTATTTCTTCCTTTGATTTTGCCGAAAAAGTAATAAAAGAAAAAAATGATTTAGCTAATGGTACTATAAATTTAGGGTGTCAATCTCACTTGACTAATTATTACTTAATGGAATATATCAAAAAAGCCAAAAATG
>CAMXLV010000135.1 GCA_947244675.1 uncultured Clostridium sp.
TTTTTTCATTTTATAATAAAGATATACTTCTCCCTAGGGAGAAACGCGGAGGTGAAAAAAATGGGAAGACCAAAGGGTGGAACAAATAAGAGATGGAGTGCCCAAGAAAAATATGATGTGATAAAACCTATAGTTGAGGGGAAAGTATCAGCAGAGCAAAGAGCCAAAGATTTAGGAATAAAATCAGCTGGGATGGTAAGGAAATGGGTTGGTTTGTATCTAGCAAAAGGAATCAAAGGGTTAGAGAACAAAAGAAAGCCAGGGAATCAACTAGTAAAGTATCAAGCACGTAAAGAACTCACAGAGATAGAGAAATTAGAATATGAGATATTAAAATTAAGAATAGAGAACGAACGATTAAAAAAAGGATACACAAAGAAGGAGGCGGATCAAGCAAAACAAAAGAAATCATCCAAAAAGAATATGAGATAGTTGAAAACTTAAGTAAAGAGTATAATATCGAATCACTTTGTAAACTATTGGAAGTATCAAGAAGTGGATACTATAAATGGGGTAAAAGAAAAGGAACATTAAACAGATATCAAAACGACAGACGAATATTAAGTGAAATGATCATAGACATTCACAAGAAACATCGTACATGGGGATATAGACATATCGCAGCATATATTAGACAAGACTTAGGATGGGGGTTTTCTGATAATCTATGCCATAAGTGCTGTAAAGCTCTTAAAATACAATCTAAAGCAAGAAAACCACCTTATATCAAAGGTGGTAAAGAAAACATAAAATATCCAAATATAATCCAGAATAATTGGTCTACTACCAGACCATTAGAAAAGGTATGTACAGATACAACAATCTTTTATAACAATAATCAAGCATATGATTTAACGATGTATATAGATGTATTCAACAATGAGATTGTAGCGTATGATTTAGCTATAAGTAAGCATGGATGTAATCCAAGCAATCATTATAGAGCTATGAAGAAACTATTGAAAATCAAAGAAAAAAGAGGATATAAAGACCTTGAAACGATTGTCCACTCTGATCAAGGCACAATATATACCTCCAGGGCTTTCGCTGATACCCACAAAGATTATACCATAATTCGTTCTATGAGTCGAGTAGCAACTCCTACAGATAATCCAATCATTGAATCCTTAAATGGATGGATGAAGGAGGAAATGGCAAATGATTTTAATCTTTACAAAACAAAAGACGTTCAAAAAAACTGTTAAAGATTACATCTATTACTTTAACAATGAACGTCTAGCCTATTCATTAAATTATAAAAGCCCAATTCAATACAGAACTGAGCTTTCTTTTAAATAATTTTTTTGTGTCTACGAACTATTGACTAGTTCAATTTTTATCCTGCTAAATGCTTAAAATAAATGGTTATAAATTTTTTGACTCTTTAAATTTTAATTAAGATAGATTGCCATAACTATCACAAGAAAGATCTATATCAATATTGACATTTTGAGTAGGGAAAAGCCATAATACTTTATATGTAAATTTTCCCTTTCCATAAGCAGTATTTCCACTATAACTAGCAGACCCATTGCTAAAACTCCAAGATGAATTATTGATAGTAGTAGAATAATCTGCTTTTGTGCAGCTTACAGAAATTCCTTCCTCAATCCAATATTCAGCTGAAAGAATATAAGTCCATAAAACTTTACCATCATTTCCTGTTTTTGTTACTGTTCTTTTTCCAGTTTTTGTATAAGAAGTAGTAAGAAAAACAGCATCATTTTTTCGTTCAAAAGTTTTATAAATAATGTAACTTCCATCCTCAAAATACTCTGTTTCACTTGAAATCAAAGCGAAATCATCTAAAAGTTCATTTCCCCTTGCAGAAACTTTTTGATTTGTTGAAATCAAAAGCACAAATAATAAACAAACAACACCTATAATTTTTTTCATAATCTCTTCCTCCCTTATTTACTTTGTTGTTACTGTTATATCTCCACCAAGATTTTGTATTAAATTGCAAATAACAATGCTGGAAACTATAATAGCTACAACTAGTAACACTAATAAAGCAATTTCAACAATCAGTCGTTTTTTAGCTTTTCTTTTATAATACTCATTATCTTTATCGAAACTTTTTGCAATTTCTTCAGGAGTACCAAAATTCTCAATTATATTCTCTATTGTAGAATTTGGATTTTCCTCTAAAAAGTCAGAAACTCTGTCATTTAAATCTTTTATAAACACAGACTTCATATTGAAAGAACAAGATAGGTTCTTCTTGATAGAAGTGTAATATTTTTTCAAATCACTTTTATTCAACATAATTTTACCTCTTTAGTATTGCATTTGCTCCAGCATAAATTTTGTCAAATACTTGGCTACCACATTCCAAGTATTGTTTTCCAATTTCCGTTAGATGATAATAAACTCTAAATCTTTTAGCTCCAACCAATACTTTATTAGAGGTAATAAATGCTTTATTTTCTAAACGGTAAAATGGACCATATAACGATCCTTCTTTTATTTCGATAGAGTTATTACTTTGAGATAGAAGTTCTTGTTTTAATTGATACCCATACATATCTTCCTTAGAAAGAAGTTTAAGGATCAATAAGTCTAGTAACCCTACCTTAAAGTTTTCCTCTATATCCTTTTCCCATGTCATATCATCACTCCTAAATTAACAATTTTAAATATAGCATAAAATAGATTTTTACGCAATATCTTTTAATAAAATATATGTTGACAAAATATTATCTCAAGTGATAAAATTATAATGTAGAAAAGAGAAGTAAAGAGGGTGATATAAAATGTTAAATTGTAAAAATTTATCATTTATAAAAGTCCTTTCTAAAACTTAAAAATAAACAACAAATTAGAAAGGATAAGATTAGATATGAAAAAAATATTTTTAACTTCATTTTTTATATGTTCATTGTTATTTTTATTATTTTTCTCAAGTATAAATGCTAATGCATCAGAAGGTAAAATAAATAATGATATTTCAAATTCTAAATTATCATATAATTATGGTGATTTTGATAATTATACTGATTCAGATTACTTATTATCTAAGTATAGCAATTATACTATACAGGATTATAAAAGCAGATTATGGCATACAACATTGTCGTATAATTTATCTTTTATTATTAATGGAGAGGATCCAATAACTGAAATTATACCAAGGGATTTCTTTATTTTTAGAGGTAGTTATTTATATATTGGCTATGACTATGCGTTTTTTATAAATACAAAGGAAAAAACAAAAACAAGTAATCTTTGTGAAATTATGTTGATAGACATAGTTCAATCATATGATTTAGATTCACCAACAAATCCAAGCCAAGTTGTTCAAACAGTAAAGCCTATTTTTCAAGCAGAATATCTTTTTTTAGGATCCTCATTTGATTATAATACAAAAATTGATGATATGAAATTTGAAAATAAAAGTGGTCAATCCTCTGTTGTAATCCCCTTACCTAAGCACAATAGAGGAGATTATGAGCAAATAAATAAATTTTATTTGACTAATGTAGGATTTCAAGCTGGGTTAGCCAATACACAGCATTTGAATCAAAATGATTTGGATTATCAAGCAATAGAAGATAATGGATCTTTTTTCACTAGAAGTGATATGTATTTTAATGGGGTTGGGAGAAAGGATTATTCAAAGTATATTACTATAGTTAAAACTTTTGCAGGTTTAATACCACTTGGTAATGGTATAAGTGTTGGAGATGTTTTTGGATTCATTGATGCTATAGATGCATCTATAGATATAGCCTATTCTGATAATTTAAGAATTGAACAATCCTATGGTGAATATTATAAAGAAATAGCATATACTTCCAAAAGTGAACAAATTAAGAATTATAATTGCCTTTTGAAAGTATTTTCAAATTTGCTTGCTTATGTAGAGGAAACTCCTGTTTTATTTGGTACATATTCTGGTGATCAATATGTAACTAGTAAATTTTCAATAAACACTACATTAGATTGGCGAACATTAATTAATACCTCAATTTCTTTCAAAATTGTAGATGATGACATGAACGAAATAGTTTATTCTAAAGGGTATTATCAGCAAGAACTAAGAAGTATTGAATATAAATCTTTTTCTAATGAAACGAGTATTAATGGTTATCATTTATCTAATATGAAGGATTACTTTGAATTTAGTAGTAAAGAAACAAGTTATTATAATTTTACTATTAACAATTCGTCAACTGTGCAAGTATATGATTCTAATTTAAATCCTCTTACATGTTTGAATGGTTTTTATAAAATAGAAGCGGGTAAAAAATATTTAATAGAAGTGTTATCAATAGGAACTGAAGGGAAATTTAAATTATCTGCAATAATGATAAAAAGTTCAGAAATCAATTTAATCACATTATCAGGTCAAGAATATGTCTATGT
>CAMXLV010000136.1 GCA_947244675.1 uncultured Clostridium sp.
ATACAGGATGGTTCGGATTTTGTATAGGTACATGCTATCCACCGTTTACCTTTGATAGGCTATATTAAAAAAAATTCCAAGGACAAAAACAACCGCAGTACTAGCAAAGATAATCTTTCCTCTTTCTATCCCATATTTAATAATTTCTCTTTGTTCCTTTTCGGATAAATGTTCTTGTATCATGTCTTAAGGTCTCCTCAATTTTTTTACAGACTTAGGAAGTCGAGGTTGATATGATATACATGCACAGGTAGCATTCGCGTCTGCAGTTGCTATTTTAATCGCTATTTTCTCCAATAATTTTTTATAGATACTTTTATTTTTCTTCATAAACTTTACTCCTTCTTTAAATAATTTTTTACCTCTACATAGTAGTATCAATATAGTGATGTTGTTCAATTCTCAAAAAATAATAACATTTTTATTCTCCATTTTTTTAATTTGGCGAAATTCATATATTTTACGGCGAAATTAAATATATTTGTTCTATCAATAATTTATTGCAATCTTTACTTAATGATAAACTATAATGTTTTGCCAAAATAAAGCACCCCCGACTTATATATGATATATTCTACTGTGAAAAGTAAAATAAACACAATTATCTGTTCTATAAATATTGCCATAGCAAATTGTCTTACATATATTTGTGAGAAAACTATTCCCAATACTCCACCGAATATTGATGGAACAAGCGTTTGAAATATCATTCTTTTTCTTGTTTCAAATTTTATTCTTTTTTCTTCAATGGATATTAAATTTAGAAGTTCTACATTCCTATCCCACTTTTCTTTTTCAGCCAAAATCCTCAAAATTTGAAATGTAATGAGACAAATTAATAAAACAAAATCAACTAGAAAAGTAAATACTATTAAAACCTTTCGTTGCGCTTTCTGAAAGTTCATTCCTGTTTCTTTAATCAATAGATTTTCCATTGTTATATTATCAATCATCTTATTAATCAAAGAATCCCTACAGGTATTTTTATTTATAAGGATTTTACTTTTTTCTTTATTATTATCAAATGCAACCCTTTTATAATCTGCATCATTTAAGATAAATGTTCTAATATCTTGTTCCGATAGATTAAATACAATATTCCATATTTCACTCACCAAATTTACTTGATACAATGATCCACATTTAAATTGAATTTCCCCCAAAGGCAGAAAACTCCACTCTGCCCCATTCATTTCTGTCATAATCATAACAGAATCTTTGTTTACTTGGCTCAGTAATGCTGCTTGTCCCTCTTTCAAATTTAGATTTTGATTAGTAAGCTTATAATAATCATCTTCTTTTAAGATAAGTATTGGAAAATCGTACTCATCATCTGTCCACCTTATATATCCATCCATATAATTGATATTATATACTATTGCACCATCACTTTCTAACTGCTTCAAATATGGATCAATCTCTTTTTTTTCCAGACTATTAATATCAAATACTATATCAAAAGGTTTATCATATTCAAGTGCTGATTTTGATATATAAGTACTACTATTTAAAACAATAGTAACTATAAATATACAAAGAAAAGAAGCGGACATAACACTACTAAACACTACAGTAAATATTCCTTTTTCACGTCTAAGGTACTCTATAAATAAAATTTTATTAAACTTAATTTCTTTTTTATTAAGGTTGCCTGCCACAAAACATTTAGCTAATAAATATATACAAACTAACTCTGATATAACCGGGAGCGACCATACATTTGAAGTGATAAGAATATTATGTTTTTTTAAACAAATTGTTAGCCAAAATCCTGTTCCTAACAGTATTATTACTCCCAAAATATATACAACAAAAAAATTATCAACTACGCTCATCTTTATTGAACGTATACCCACATATTTTACCTTAAAAAATAAATATGTAACTACATTAGCTATTATAAAAGTAATGGCAAGTAATATAATTGGTTTTTGCAATGTATATGAATAAATATCTTGATCTAATGTTTGAACAAGTGCCTTGTAAAACAAGCCTCCTGATATTAATCCTATTGCAGATGAAATACAATGCATTCCTCCTCTTATTAATATTGTTTTAGGAATAATATAGCTATTTTTACCACCTAAAAGAAGTAAAATTCTTAATTGATTCTGGATTTGAGTCCAAAAATGTATATATAAATAGCAAAAAAATAATAATAGTAATAATATAATCAGATATTCTATTTGTTCCATTAAACTTGATAATCCAAAATCAAAATTAAGTTTATTTAAAAGTGGTTTATTATTATATAAGTTTATAAATAGCATAAAAATGCAAGATGTTAAAACAGTAAAAAAATCAAGTAACAATTTATTGTTAAGACTAATCTTTAAATATTTCATTTGATACCTCTATCTTATTCATAAGAAAATTCATAAATTCTAAATAATCCATTTGATTTCGACTATATTCCGATTGAATTTTTCCCTGTTGAAGTATACCGATTCTATCACAATACCTTGCTGCCATAAAATCATGAGTTACAATTACCATTGTAATTCCCATTTTTTTGTTTAATCTTATTAAAAGACGAAAAATTTCTTGTGTAGAAAAAGGATCTAAATTTCCAGTTAATTCATCTGCTAAAATAATTGGAGGCTTTTTAATAAGTGCCCTATATATAGCTACTTTTTGCTGTTGACCACCAGATATTTCATGTATAAATTTGTCTTGTATATTCTTTATCTCATCCTCTACTATCTCTGTATATATAGCCTCTTGTTCCTCTTGGCACTTTTTTTCAAATACCAAGGGTAACAATATATTTTCTTTAACAGTTAAGCCCTCTAATAAGTTAAAATCTTGATAAATGAAACCAATATTATTTCTATATTTATCTTTTGCTTCTAAATAATATTCTTTATCATTAACTTTTATACAACCGCTATTATATTTTTCTATGCCTCCTAATATTTTAAGCAAAGTTGTTTTACCGCAGCCTGAAACTCCCATAATTCCATAAATTTCACCACTTTTAATATTTAAATCTAAGGAATCAATTATTACTTTGTTTTGAATAATTTTTCTTAGATTATTTACATATATCTCCATATCACTATCACCATTCTTTTATACTCGAAAACACTTAAATATACCAATAACGCTTACTCACGAGCGTAGCCATTTTGAATGAAATGGTAAAACATATCGCTCGTAATTATAATTTACTCCTTTGAAGGGGTTTCTTTTATAGGTGTTTCTTCTATGGGATTTTCTTCCAACATATCTAAAGACATATAAAATTCACTATATTCATCAAGAATCTTTGTTCTGTTTTCATATTCTTCACTACTCGTATTTTTTAAAACTTTATTATCTTTATCAAAATACAAATCAACATTCTCTCTAGTATCAAAATACCGCCAACCTTCTTCTTCACAAATAAATTCCCTGATTCTTTTCCCATTAAAGGATAAGCTTCCATCCTGATCCGACCGAACCAACCCATATTCTTTGTATTTTAAATAAATATCTTTTACCCCCTCATCAGATATTTCCATGAATCCATCTGCCGAATATCCAAATGTATTTAAATTTTCAATTTTTTCTAATTCATCTCCATATCCTGATTCAATATTATTATTACTTTCATATTCTTTTAATTTACTTAAATTATCTGTTTTATCCTTATGCTTCCACAACTTACTATTTCCCACAAAAATTATTGATCCAATAATAAGAACTATTGTGATTGTTGTTACTTTCATTATTTTTTTCATTTTTATAATTCCTCCATATTAATAATCATACTTTTTTCTGCTAATTCTTTACACAATTCTTGATCATGAGTTACTATTACTACCATTGCGGTTTTTAGCAGCTCCTTAATTATATTAATAAGCTCATACTTGTTTTCTTTGTCTAATGCAGATGTAGGTTCATCCATCAAATAAATAGTTGGTTTTTTAGCAATTGCTCTAGCTAAACTTAATCGTTGCTTTTGTCCTTCAGAAAAATTTTTACCAGCTTCACTCATTTGGGTATGAACACCCATTGGAAATTCGTTTATATAATGCCATAGGTTAACTTGCTTTAAAATTTGTATCAATTCATCTTCTGTTAATTGATTATTTACATATTGCATATTTTCAAAGAGTGACAACAAATGTAAACGATTGTATATCTGCAACTGACCATTTTTCTGTATTTTTTAACATTTTTTCACCTTCACTTTCTATGACTTAATCAGATGTGTTAAATTTTTTATTTTTTACATCATAACATATTTTTCTACATTTTTTTAAAACAGGCGAAATTCATATATTTTAGAGCGAATTTGTAAACGGTAAAAAGTGCGTACCGTGCATAATGGAAGAAATTTTTATATAATGGC
>CAMXLV010000137.1 GCA_947244675.1 uncultured Clostridium sp.
CAAAAGCCTTCTAGGCTAAGAGCAAACCACCCGTTTTACGGGTGGTTATGATTATATATTTAAAAATAAAAAAGAGATATATCTGCGAAATATATCTCGTGCAATTTCATGTCTTCAAACGAATTTGCTAGCTAATGTTATTATAACATCAATTATATTATATGTCAAATGATTTTTTTAAATTCACATTTAACTCCAATTTTTAAAATTTATTTTTTATATCTTTTAATAAATCATTAACATCTATTCCTAAAACATAAGCAATACCAAATAATTCATAATCTTTTACAGTTCTTTTGTTTTTTTCAATATCATATAAACTTTGCTTATGAATACTAATTCCCATTAATTCTAATTTTGCAGATAGTTTTTCATAAGATAAATCTTTTTCCATTCTATATTCTTTTAGTAATCTTTCTATTACATTCATATTTCCATCAAATCTTGCAATCAAGGACATATCTAAATCACTCCATAAATTTTTCTATGTTATATTCATAAGTGTTAACACTTTATTATATTTTTATACTTAATTACATTGAAAAAGGAGAAGTACAAGATGGAGCAATTAAATAGAGAATTTTGTGTACCATATTATATATTTGAAGAAATTGTAGACTATGTTGAATTAACTGCAAAAGGCTGTTCTAAATGTATGAAATGGGAGAATATAAAATCATTATTAAAATTAGCAGTTATAAATAATAACTTAACAAAAGAACAAGCAAAATTTATAGAAGAAGAATTTTGCAGAGAATACAGAAAAAAAGACTATAGTTAATTCAGCTTTTATTTCTTTACATTTTATGTAAAACATATTATAATTAAGGCATATACAAGCAAATTTTTCCTTATGCTTGATATGGAATGCAACAAGAAGATGTTTAATAACAAATAAGGAGGAAGTACTATGTTTAGAAAAAAAGAAAAATCATTTAATCCGTTTATCTCTCGGATGACAGGTTACATGAACAAGGCTATCGAAGGTCGATATGCCAAAGGACCATGTGCAGAAGAAATCGTTCCTATGATTAAAGCTTTATATGAAAAATCTGTTAATGCTAAAGTCAAATGGGATGGAGCTGGTGTGTGTTGGCACATTGAGAGAATTGTAGAAATGTTGCCTTATCTTGCAGAAAATACACGCAACTATGAGAAACTTAGAGATGAAGATGTTGCATCTATTAAGAAAATCTTTGATGAATTAGATGCACTTCATGCTGAAGCAATTTCTCGAAACTCTCAATCACGATACAAAGATGATCTTAGCTACAAAATCAGTTGCATAAGTGAAATACTCTGCAAGAACATGGTTAATATGCACGATTCAAAAGAAGACCACCATAATTGGCGTGATGGTATGATTTTCCAAAATTATGAAGATTTATGGAAAATTATCCATCGAATAAATACTGAGTGGGAAGAATTGTGTAGCAGAGGCTTTTCTATGAATGTGTTCTATGACTACTGGAAATCTTTTCAGTATGACAGAGCAGATGGAAAAGAAATGTCCGAAGAGAGGAAGTTTAAAACTTTCATAGCATTGCTTGATGGTAAAATGAAATTTGTCCCTGTCTATCGTCGTGAATACAGATTATTGAGACTCAAAGTAGCCAATAATGATGACGAGAATGAAATTATTTATAATTCTAAAGACAGAAGCAGAAAGGCGTATCGTTTGCGTCAGGAAGGCGAAGAGATTACCCAGGGCGAGGCAACGGAGAATTAACAAGTTCCTAAATTAAGTAGTACACAAAAAACTGGTTCGTAAGAGCCAGTTTTTTGTATCAAATTATAAATAATAGACTTTGTAGTAATTATTATCTTTCCAAATCCCATTCTTCTTCTCTTTCTTCATGTTTAATTTGTTTTACTGGATCAATAAAAGAGTGAGTTTCTTCTTCAAAATTTTTGATTAATTCTTTAGATTCGCCAATACCAAATTTATGACAAATCCAAACTATAAATTTATCAACAGTTTCATAAAATTTATCAATAATCTTGTGTAAATAATTATTTTCTTTTTCCAATGACCTAATTTTACTTTTGTATTTATATTCAATGTCAAATTCCTTATTTTCAAATTCTTGCACTAATTCTCTTTTTCTATTTTCAAATCTTAAATCAAGAGTATTATTTTTCTCTTTATATTCATGTTCTAAATGTTTTACAGTATTGTGCAATTCTTCATTATCAGCAAGTATGGAATCTCTTTCGTTTTGATATTTTTCAGCCTCGTTAACTAAATTGACTTGTTTTAATAATTCCTTTTGTAAAGAAACTTTTTCATTATATAGTTTTTCTATCATATCATCTTTAGGTTTGATAATTTCATTTTCCACTTTTTCTCTATTAAGTTTTATTAGTTTAATATCATTTTTAAAACAAAAAACTACCTATAGCTTTAAAACTACAAGTTTATAAAAATAGATTACATAAATATATAAAAAATTAGGAGGTAATGTTATGTCTAAAAAAAGGAAATTTATATTATTTATAATTGTAATATTATTAGTTTTAGTACCTGCAATTACATTTGCAACAATAAAAATACATCAAATACCAACTATTAATGAGGCAATTATTGAAGAAAAAAACAGGCAAGACAGAGAAGAAGCATTAAAGGAAAAAGAAGAATATGCTAGAAAAGAGCGTAATAATTTTTCGTTAGAGCAAACAATATCAAGTGATTTTGCAGAGGAAGAATTGGAATATTTTGCAAAACAAAATAAAGAGGATAAAGAAAATAGGATAAAAGAAATTATGAGCAAATATCATCCAAATGAATTTAATAAAATATTAGATGATATTCAAAAAGTTTCAGAAAATGAAGGAGTAGTTAATTTAGGTGAAACGCCAGTTTCACAACCTGAACGAGAGTTATATGATTTAGTATTAAAAGTATTAGAAGAAAAAGAATTATCTGAAGATGAAAGTCTAAGTTTAAAGGATTTTATAAACCAACAAAAAAGTACAATAGATAAAGATAGTGAATTAAAGAAAAGAGCAGATAATGTTTTAAAAAGTGAAAAAGAATAAATATATTTCAAATTAGGAACAGAAGAATAAATCGAAGGACTGTTAGTTATTGCTGAAAAAATTTCTTTCTCACCTGAAACTACAATAATTGGCTGTAAATATTTTGTTATATTATTTTCTTGAAATTTGTGTGAAAAAGTGTAAGATCTTCTGATAAGATATGAGATTTTAAAAGATATTCCGTTTAGTTATAACAAACTAACATCTATCTATTTCTAAAAAAATAAAAAATATGGTAATATAGTATTAATAAGAAAAGAGGAGAGAGAAAATGATAGATTTTGAATTATATAGAATTTTTGTTGCAGTAGCAGAAGAAAAAAATATAACCAAAGCAAGTGAAAAATTGAACATATCACAGCCAGCGATAACAAAACAAATAAAAAATTTAGAAAATCAATTAGGTTACAAATTATTAGAAAGAAAGAGTAAAGGGGTAGAACTAACATTAGAAGGAAAAGCATTATATGAAAAACTAAAAAATCCAATCGAGGAATTATCAAGAATTGATATAGAAGTTGGCAGAGAAAAATTTATTAATATAGGAACACATAACCATATGGGAAGTTGTATTTTTGGAGAAATTATTAACAATTATTATTTAAAATATCCTAATGTTACTCTCAATCTAGTGTGTGAAGAAACACCGAAAATGATGAAAAAACTGCAAAATAAAGAGATTGATATTGTGTTTTCTAAAAAAGAAAAAGAAGAATTAGAAGGAATTAACTATATAAAATTAGGTTATTTACATGATATAATTCTTGCCTCACAAGAATCAATATGGGCGAAACAAGAATTAACATTGGAAAAGATAGAAAATCAAATTATTTATACACCAAGAACATATGCACAATCAGTGACTAGATTAAAAGAAAAAACATTTGATAAAAATTTAAAATTAAAAAATGCTAGTTATAAAACAATTTTAGCAATGGCAAGTAAAGCAGATAATTTAGGTCTTGTAACTAAAGAATATATAGATCCAACTGATATGGAAAAACTTAAGCTAGTAGAAGTAAAAACATCGATAGAATTAGGAAAAGTTGAATTTGGAATTTATAGTAATAACTATAGATTTAAGGAATTGAATGAATTTATTAAAATGATAAAAAAATTCTTTTCTATTACTTAAAACCAAAAAACGATAGTTTTGTCTAAGGAAAAACTATCGTTTTTTTTTGTATAATGAAAACCCCACGTTATACGTGGGGTTCTAAAGGCTTCTAGCTA
>CAMXLV010000138.1 GCA_947244675.1 uncultured Clostridium sp.
ATACAGTAATAATTCCTCCTATTATTTGAAGCATTGCACCATTATTCATTAAAATATAAACTCCTGCCATAATTGTTGCAATAGCCAGTACTAAACTTATCATCCATAGTTTTGATTGATAATTTTTCCATACAATCGTTGTTTGTAAATTTATAATTCCACTATATATAATCCAAATAGCAATTATTATTCTAAAAACAGAGACAATAATATCTGCACAAAACATAATAACAATTCCTGTAATAATAGCTACAATAGCAATTGCTAATAAATAATTATCCGTTTTCCCTGATGCGAAATAATCTACTCCTTTTAGCAATCCCATAACAATAACGATTGATCCTAGGAAAAAGGAAACTATAGACATGATACATTCTGGTCTCGCCATTAATGTCATTCCAAATATAATAAATAAAAATGATACAATAATATCTGTCCAACTTGATTTTTTCAAAATTTTTTCCATATAAATCCCTTCTTTTTCTCCCTTTTTATAGTTATTTTATTATAGTTTTCATACTTTGTCAACCAACTTTAACAAACGCATAAATAGGAAAATAGCACTTACTAAATGTAGTGCTATTTTAATTTTTTTCTTATTCTTTTTCTGTTTCTTTTTTAGCTACGACTTCTTTTCCATCATAATATCCACAATTTTTACAAACTCTATGTGGCATTACTACTTCATGACAATGTGGGCAGCTTGAAAGTGTTGGTTTTTCTTTTTTCCATGTTGATCTTTTTGAGTGTGTTCTTGCTTTTGACCATCTTCTTTTTGGTTGTGCCATTCTAATTCCCCCTTTGCTTTTAGATATAGGTTTATATCTGTTTCTATTTTTCGTTTATTTTAGTCACTATAAGATTATACAAGGATTTTCCTTTTTTGTCAATAGTAAGGTTTATGTTTTTTATTTCTCTTTTTCCTCACAATATTGCTTATATAATTGTTTTATATTTTTTTTAGTTAGTGTTTTATTAATTCCTTGACTAGCTACTTCTGTCATAACTGCTGTTATAAAATCTCTTATTTTAGTATTAATTTCTACTTTATTTTTTTCTTTTTCTTCCCAATAGGCTAATTCAAATTCTTTTGTCCAATTTTTTCCCTCATAAACTATACTAGCAGCTAGTTTGTCACAAATCATTTCCACTGCATATGGGTATGGCATAATAGGTGTTCTTTCCTTCGCTGTCTGATCTACCCAATATTCCAAATGATGTTTATTTCTCCCTCTATGATGTAACCATGCTTTGGAATAGCCTACTTGTTTTTTTGCCTCTGTAATAGGAGAATGACTTCCTACATAATATTTAACTCCTTCTAAAAATTCGGTTGGAGAATATTTGGATAAATCATGTAATAATCCTCTCCATGGTTTTCCTACTTTACAACATAATTTAAAAACAATCCATTTGTGATGGGTAATTAAAGAAAAATGTTTGATTGCATTTTTTATTTTCATCTCTTTTTCCTCCAACATTAGTTTACTATAATTTTTTTCAAAAATCAATAAATTTTCATCTAGTTTTTGCATAGAATATAAAATAAATAATTTAGGAGGTTATTATGTGTGGTTTTGTAGGTTTTGCTAATATAAAAGAAAAAACTTCTGAGGGTATGGAAGTTCTTAAAAGAATGAATCATACTCTTACTAAAAGAGGGCCTGATGAAGATGGCTACTATATAAATGAATCTGTTTTGATGGGACATAAAAGATTAATTGTTATTGATCCAGAAGGTGGAAAACAACCAATGGTTGAAAAATATTCTTATGGTGATTTTGCCATTTGTTATAATGGTCAACTTTATAATACAAACGAATTAAAAGAGATACTAATAAAAAATGGTTTTTCTTTAAAAAGCCATTCTGATACAGAAGTTTTACTCAAAAGTTATATTCATTTTGGTAAAGATGTCGTTCATCATTTAAATGGTATTTTTGCTTTTGCTATCTGGAATAGTAAAAAACAAGAATTGTTCTTAGCTCGTGATCATTTTGGTGTAAAACCTTTATTTTATACAATAAAAAATAACACTTTTATTTTTGCTTCTGAGCTTAAAGCTATTTTTGAATATCCTGGTATTTCTAAAATATTAGATGAACAAGGAATTTGTGAACTGTTTGGGCTTGGTGCCGCTCACACTCCTGGTACAACTGTTTTTAAAGATATTTTTGAAATAAAACCTGCTCATTTTGCTCTTTTTAATTCCTCTGGACTACATATGGAAAGATATTGGAAATTAACTTCGAAGAAACATACTGACAATTTTTCTCAAACTTGCGAAAATGTGAAATTTTTACTAAATGATTCCATTACTCGTCAACTTATTTCTGATGTGCCTTTATGTACTTTTCTTTCTGGTGGATTAGATTCTAGTATTATCACAAAATTTGCTGCCGATTATTTCAAAAAACAAGGACTTCCACCTTTAGATACGTATTCCATTGATTATGTAGACAATGATAAAAACTTTGTTAAAAGTGATTTTCAGCCAAATTCTGATAATTATTATATTGATTTGATGAATCAAAATTTACATACTTCACATCATAAAATTGTCATTGATACTCCAGAACTTGCTTCTTATTTAGAAGATGCCATGATTGCTAGAGATATGCCTGGTATGGCAGATATTGATTCCTCTTTGCTTTTATTTTGCAAAAATGTAAAGAAGGAAATGACAGTTTCTTTAACAGGTGAGTGTGCTGATGAAATTTTTGGCGGTTACCCTTGGTTTTTCCGTGAAGACGCTTTAACTAGCAATACATTTCCTTGGTCAATCGCTTTATCAGAAAGACAAAATTTATTACATCCTAGTATTGATAAAAAAATCGATTTGAAATCATATATTGATTTTCGTTATCAAGAAAGTTTATCAGAAGTAGAGATTTTGGATATTGATTCAAAAGAAACTGCCCAAAAAAGAAAAATCTCACATTTGACTATGCAATGGTTTATGCAAACACTTCTCGACCGTTCTGATAGAATGGCTATGTATAATGGATTTGAACTTCGTGTTCCTTTTTGCGATTATCGCTTGGCACAATATGTTTGGAATATTCCTTGGGAATGGAAAGCTCTACATGGCAGAGAAAAAGGATTGCTTCGTCATATTGCAAAAGACTTTTTACCTGCTGAAATTGTCGATCGAAAAAAATCTCCTTATCCAAAAACGCACAATCCAACTTATTTATCAAAAGTTAAGTCTATGCTTACAACTATTATGGAAAATAAGCATGCTCCTATTCATCAACTATTAAACTACGAATTTGTTTTAGATATTTTGCATACAGATGGTAAGGCTTTCCTTCGTCCTTGGTTTGGGCAATTAATGACTGGGCCTCAGCTTATGGCTTACCTTTGCCAAGTGAATATGTGGCTTGAAAAGTATCAGCCGAAGATTGAATTATAGTTATAAACTTGAGGTGACAAATTGGAACCTCAAGTTATATATTTTTTACCAACCATGTATAGAAAATGGTTTATTATTTAGATAACTTTCTATTCCCTTTCTTACATATGGAATTACATTAATTGGTAATTCATCTAATTTATAAAATTTTAATTCATCACACTTATCCTTTTCCATAATAGTAATCTTACCATCATATTTTTTACAAGTAAGAAAGTAATCTATGCTTTCTCTATCAGGTGTTTTTCTATGCATAACATGAACAATTTCTAAATCTTCTTCTTTTATTTTTATTCCTGCTTCTTCTAGAGTTTCTCTTTTCATCGCTTTTATTACACTTTCATTGCCATCTATATGACCTGCTACAACACTATAATTTCCGTCCTCATATCCTGTGTTATATCTTCTTTGTAATAATATTTTTCCATCTTCTATTAATATTAAATGTACTGCTGTTACTAATTTAAATCTTTCCATTTCTTCCTCCTTGATATTTTCATTTATTTCTTTTGGGCAATTTATTATTATTTGCCATTCTTTTATTTTCTGATTTTACTCTTCTTTCTAGTTTTTTCAAATCCTCTGCTGGTTTTAAATTTTCTGGCTTTAATCCTCTTTTATTTAGCATTTTTCTTACACTTAAGTTATTATCTATGTGTTCATCTGTTATACTTTCTTCTCCATACATATCTTTTTCAGTTACATTGTAATTTGTCATTTCAGTTGCTAAATTTTTTGCTGCTATTGTAAGTGTTGGTAAAAAATCTGCAAGTGGTCTATTTTCTTTTACACCATATTTTGCTTTCATCT
>CAMXLV010000139.1 GCA_947244675.1 uncultured Clostridium sp.
TGTATTAGAGGAATTAACATTAGAAGAAAATATTGATTATTTTTGTGGATTATATATCAAAGATAAAAAGAAAAGAAAACAATATATAGAAGAAGCCATAAATTTAGTAGGATTGGAAGAATTTAAAAAATTTCATCCTAAGCAATTATCAGGAGGGCTATTGAGAAGGTTAAACATAGCCTGTGGCATTGCACATAAGCCAGAATTAATTTTTTTAGATGAACCAACAGTTGCCGTTGATCCACAAAGTAGAAATCATATTTTAGAAGGGATTGAAAAATTAAGAAAAGCAGGAGCAACCATTGTTTATACAACTCATTATATGGAGGAAGTGGAAATTATTTGTGACAGAATTATTATTTTAGACAAAGGAAAAGTATTAGCCACAGGAACTGCTGATGAATTGAAAGAATTGACAAAAATAGAGGAAAAAATAACAGTAGAAGTAAAAGAGTTAAAAAAAGAAGAGATAGAAGAAATAAAAAAAATACAAAATATAGATCAAGTAAGCTATAATGGAAATCTACTATTGCTAACTTATCAAAGAGGAAAAAACAATTTAGTTGACTTAATTGATTATCTAAAAGAAAAAGGTATTCATTATAATAAAATTTATTCCGAAAGACCAACATTAAATGATGTATTTTTAGAATTAACAGGAAAGGAGCTTCGAGACTAAAATGTTTATTCATAATTTTAAATATGCTCTAAAAACAATTTTTAGAAATAGAATGTTAATATTTTGGACATATGCTTTTCCTATTATACTTCGGAACATTTTTTAATATGGCATTTTCTAATATAGAAAATAGCGAAAAATTAGATATCATAAAAATTGCCATTATTGATAATGAAACATTTAAAACCAACGAAATGATGAAAGAAACGTTTCAAACATTAAGTGATGAAGAAAATGAAGATAGAATTTTTCAAACAACTTATGTTGAAAAAGAAGAAGAAGCCAAAGAATTATTACAAAAAGGAGAAATAGAGGGATATTTACGACTAGAAAAAGATGAATCAAATGTAATTTTTCAATCAAATGGAATAGGACAAACTATTTTAAAACAAGTAACTGAAGAAATAATGCAAAATAGAGAAATAGTTAATCAGCTTCTTCAAAATAAAATACAAAAAGGGGAACTAGATTACCAAAAAAATATCCAAGAAATTTTACAAAAAATACAGCAAGAAAGTGTAGAAATTAAAAATAGCAGTAAAGATAATATAAGTTATACAATGGTAGAATTTTATACATTAATTGCTATGACATGCCTATATGGAGGATTACTAGGAATGGTTGCAATCAATCAAAATTTGCCGAATATGAGTGACAATGGAAAAAGAGTATCAGTAGCACCAACTTCTAAAGGAAAAGTGGTATTAAGTAGTGTTTTTGCTGGTTATGTGGCACAAATGGTAGGACTAGTTATCTTATTTATTTATACCATATTTGTATTAAAAGTAGATTATGGAAGTAATCTACCACTTATCTTTTTATTAGGTATGATAGGAAGTTTTGCTGGTTTATCCATGGGGATAGCTATAGGTAGTGTATTAAAAGCAAAAGAAAGCATAAAAACAGGAATTTTAATATCTGTTACAATGTTAGGTTGCTTTTTATCAGGTATGATGGGTGTTACGATGAAATATACAATAGATAAAAATATACCAATTATCAATAAAATAAATCCTGCTAGTATGATAACAGATGGATTCTACTCATTGTATTATTATGATACTTTAGATAGATACTATTTTAATATCATAAGTTTAGTGGTGTTTACTTTGATTATGATAGCAATTTCATATACTTGTTTAAGGAGGCAAAAATATGACAGTATTTAGCGCATTTTTAAAAGTATTAAATCAATGTAAAATAACCGTTATTTTATATACTATAATTTTAATTTTTTTTGCAGCATTTAATATGCAAACAAGTGAAAACAGTACAACATTTATTGCAAGTAAACCAGATATTTTAATCATAAATAATGATGAAGAAGAAGGAATTACAAAAAATTTAATAACTTATTTAGAGGAAAATAGTAATATAATAGAAGTTAAGAATGAGAATCAAGCAATAGAAGATGCTTTATTTTATAGAGAAGTAAACTACGTTATTTATCTTCCAAAAGATTTTAGAAAAGACTTTTTAGTGGGAAAAAATCCAGCAATAGAAATAAAAAGTACAGGAGACTATCAAGCCTCTTTGGCACAAATGTTATTAAATAAATATTTAAAGATAGCTAATTTGTATCAAAAAGAAAATAAGGAAGAAGAGGAGATAATAAAAAATATAAACCAAACATTGGAGAAACAAGCTAAAGTAGAAATAACATCAAAGTTAGATGCAAATCATTTAGAAAAAGCAACTTTTTATTATAATTTTGCTAATTATAGTATACTTGCAGGTTGTGTGTTTGTTATTTGTTTTATATTGGCTAGTTTTAAGGAAGAAAAAATAGCGAAAAGAACAATTGTTAGTAGCATGACATATGCAGAGCATAATAGAAAATTGTTATTATCTAATGGTGTATTTGCAATTATCTTATGGATTTTCTATGTAATACTTAGTTTTTTTATTATAGGAAATATCATGTATACATGGCATGGATTTATTTATATAGCTAATTCTTTTGTTTTTACTATATGTGCCATTACCTTAGCATTTTTAATTGGAAACTTAACATGTAATAAAAATGCGATAAATGGTATTGTAAATGTAGTAGCACTTGGATCATCATTTTTATGTGGTGCTTTTGTGCCAATGCAATGGTTACCAGATACTGTATTGAAAATAGCTCATATATTACCATCTTATTATTATATTAAGACAAATGAATTAGTAAAAGAGTTAGAAGTAATCAATTTAGAAACACTAAAACCAGTTTTTACTAATATAGGAATGCTAGTAATGTTTGCTATTATATTTATTATTATTACCAATACAATAGCTATGAAAAAAAGAATAAAAAATAGATAATTAAAATAAGTGAGATGAGAACAAAAGGGGCATGATTGAAAGTTTTAACTTTTTATATTATTTTGTGCATGCTCCATCTTTGTTTTCCTGTCAAATTTGCTTTAGCAAAGTTGCGTAGAATGTGTAAAAATAAGGAGGAAAAGAAGAGACAAAATATGTGTGGAATTACAGGATTCCTTAGTCAAGAGGAAAATAAGAAAGAAATTATCAGAAAAATGACCAATAAAATAGCTCATCGTGGACCAGATGGAGAAGGATATTACATAGAAAAAGAAATAGCATTAGGGCATCGAAGATTAGCTATTGTTGATATAAAAAATGGAGCTCAACCAAGAAAAAGTAAAAATCTAGTAATTACTTTTAATGGCGAAATTTATAATTATCAAAAATTACGAGCGAAATTGAAACAAAAAGGTTATCATTTTAAAAGTGATACAGACACAGAGGTTTTGCTCTATGGATATGAGGCATGGGGAAAAGAATTACCAAAAAAATTAAGAGGAATGTTTGCTTTTGCCATTTGGGATACTAAAAATAAAACTTTATTTTGTGCTAGAGATCATTTTGGTATGAAACCATTTTATTATTACAAAAATAATGAAGTGTTTATGTTTGGATCAGAAATAAAATCTTTTTTAGAACATCCCAAGTTTAAGAAAAAATTAAATCAAAAAGCAATTAATTTATATCTCTCCTTTAGTTTTAACCCAATGAATGAAACTTTTTTCAAAGATGTATATCATTTAGAACCAGGAAATATTTTAATTTTTCAAAAAAATCAAATCATAATAGAACCTTATTATTCTGTTAGTTTTTCAAAAAATAAAAAAGAAGATAGAGAATTAGAAGATAGTATCAGTCATATAATACAGCAAGCTGTTAAATGTCATACTAGAAGCAAAGTAGAAATAGGAGCTTTTTTATCAAGTGGTGTTGATTCTTCTTATCTAGTAAGTCTGGCAAAGCCAAATAAAACTTATACAGTTGGTTATTCAAATTTACAATATAGTGAAATAGACTATGCAAAGGAATTGAGTAATGCATTAAAGATAAATAATTTTCAACAAAAAATAACACAATCTTGCTATCAAAAAGCAGTAAAAGAAATGTTATATTATATGGATGAACCATTAGCATATGCTTCAGCGGTTTCATTATATTTATTAGCTAAAC
>CAMXLV010000140.1 GCA_947244675.1 uncultured Clostridium sp.
CTGTTAATGCTGCTATTGTTACTCCTGCCAATATTAATAAAATGATGATAGTTATAACTAGTGCAATCAGTGTAATCCCCTTTATTCCTTTTCCATTTTCTCTTAATTTAATTCTACTTTTCATCCAATGTATTCCTCCTTTATTTCTTTTGTTAGATTTTGGAAATTCTCTTGATTTTTTATCCTATAACATATTAAAATCATTATAGCAATGATTTAATATTATGTCGATATGTTTTTATATTGCTTTGAAAAGTTTAATTAAAAAAGAGTAAATGAACCTTAATTTATTTTTCATTATCTTCAGTTCTTGCTTTCAAACTGCTAAATTTATTTTTTAAGATTTTTTTCACAGAACAAAATAAGCTTATAAAATTAGCTTCTTTTTTCATTTTAGTGCAATATACGAGCAATTTAGTATTCATATCTATAAATTAATAAAATTTAACTGTCAGTGAATAAATATTGGTAGTTGCACATTTTTCTAAAATATTAGTAGTTCCTATATATAAATCATTTCTTAGATTATCAATATTTATCGTATAAGAAGTAACATCATAATGATTAGCATTTCCCCATGGTTGACTAACTTCAGCATACATTTCAGGCCAAGAAGATATAGAAGATGGATTAGTTGATGAAGCAAAAAATACAGGACAACTATTTTTCGCATATCCATTCCAGACACTACCAAAAGTTACATTAATTGTACAATTACGGGATAGTACTGGAACTTTCCAAAACACAGATGTGTGATCTGTTTTGGAGTCACCATATAAATCTATCTTAAGAAATTGAGATGAATACGTGTTATTTACTTCAGGGAATTTCATATATTGATAAGTGACACTATCAGAAAGTATAGGTTCTCCCAAAGGTGTCTTATTAGCAGAAACATATGTTAGTGTTTTAGATTCAATTGATACTGCTGAATACGATATTGTTTCCCTCTTGTTCCCTGCCTTATCCACTGACAAAATATGCAAATAATAGGTTCCTGCTGCCGAACAATTTAATGCCAATGTATCATTTGTTTCTGTTTTAAAACTGCCTGTATATTTAGATAAGTCCTCATCTGTTATGCCAAGTGCTGTATTTCCTATGGTAAATGCATATTTACAGTTTTTTATATCAATTCCACTTAACTCATCACTTTGTGAAACCGTTGCTGTAACTGTTTCTCCTACTGTTACAGATGTTGCATTAAAGCTAATTGTCGCTTCATTTGGCTCTTCTTTATCGATATTTTCTACATTTCCTGTTGCTTCACATACTACTTCATACAACTCATTTAGTAATTTTGCATAGATTACCCCATTTTCTTCCATAGTTATTTCTTTTCCGATATTTATCCCAACTCACACCATCTCTTGAATATTGTAATTCATAGGTTTCTGACACTTTACTTGAAGTCTTTATACTAACTGTTACATTGCCATTTGTCCATGGTTTGTTTGTTGGAGATGGGTTATAGGTAAAAATAATATTACTTTCTTCTAACTTTGGATTTTCGCTTTCTCCTTGTTTTCCTAGATATTTCACTTCATTTTCTGTTATTTTATAACCATATCCTTCTTTTGTTATCACAATAATGTTTTCCTCGTTTTTTCGATTAATTTGGGAACCATAAAATTCTTGGTTTTTGGGAATTTCCTCTTCAAATTTATCTAAATAGGTTTTTGTACTCCAATTATTAATAACCTTATCTGGTCTTAATCCATTTCCTATGATTTTTAAAATTTCTTCATAATTCTTCTTTTTGGTTTCTTCTCCTGCTGTATTTGCTTTATTTAAAATTCCATTATCTCCTGTTAATGTAACAATTGCGATTCCTGCTAAAATTAATAAAATTATAATTGTAATTACTAATGTTATTAATGTTATACCATTCTTTCTTTTTATTATACTAACCATTAATATCAACCTCTCTTATTTCTTTTGTTTGTTCTTCTTTAATTTTTCTATTCTTATTTTATCAATAACCAAAATTATGCCAATAACTTTTAAGTACTTATAAAATCACTTATTGCCCCATAGTTTTTTAACAAGTGAAGAAATACTTAAAAACTACCATCAATCACTTGAATTCACATTTCAACTTACAATTTAAGACACACTTTTGGAAGCAGATGTATTGAATATAGAATGGCTCCTGTTGTTGTACAAAGGTTAATGTGGCATAAAGATATTGGAATTACTTTAAATACCTACTCCACTGTTTTTAATAAATTTTAAAAAAACGAAATAGACAAAGTGAATTAATACTACTTAAATAAAAATTTGGCTTTAGAGTCTTTAAAAAAATAAAAACTATAATATTTCTACAGATCTAGTGAAAATTAATTTTAAAGAAAAAAATATAAAATGAAGCAAAACAAAATAGCCTGTATTCTCAGATACAAGCTATTTTTAACCACTTTTTCTATGGTGCCTTAGCGAAGGACGTATGCGAAAAACACCTATCACAAAAGCCCCTTATTATCCGTTTCAAAATCAGTTATAGCAATAGTTTCAAAAAATTGTATACCCGCTTTTGAAATTTTTCGCCTTAACTGTTATTTTTAATTTAACATAACTTTTTATATTTGGCAATACTTTTTGAAAATAAATTTAATATATATTATTATTTCCAAACTCTATCACAATTTTTAGTTTCTTTATCTTTGAATGCTTTAAAAATATCTACATTATTCATATTGGCTATACTAAGTAAATATATAAAGCAATCTGCTAATTCTTCTTCAACATTGTCATTGTATTCTTTTGCTATATCTAAATGTCCATTTGTGTTTTTTCTTATTGCTTTAGCAAGTTCTCCTAATTCTTCTAAAAATAACATCATTTCTCTTTCAATTGTAACTCCATCAAACTTTCTAGCCTTTTTCATATCTTTTATGTATCCTTGAACTTCTGCAACAGAACTTTTTTCATTTAATAATTCTAATTTTTCCTTTAATTCCATATCCTACTCCTACAATTCTATTTCTTCTTTAAGAAATTTACTAACAAATTCCCATCTATTTTTTATAAACTGACCACTATTTACTAAATTGTTAATTTCTGTCCAAGTTGCCCATTTTACATCTGAAACTTCATCTTCTTGAAATTTCATTTTAGATATATCGTAATCACATTTTAAAATATAAGTATCAATCCAAACATTTCCTGTTTTAAATTTCGTAATCAATTTTAAATCATTGGCATTAATATCAATATCTAATTCTTCTTTTGACTCTCTAACAATGGTATTTTTTGAATTTTCTCCTAATATAACAGAACCACCAGTCATAGCCCATACATTAGGTTCTAACTTTTTTTGTTTCGCTCTTTTTTGAATTAATATCTTATTATCACTATTTATTATCCATACATCTGCGCCTAAATGATAAAAACCTCTATCAAAAACTTTTTGATCATATTTTTTCATTATCTCGCCTGTTGGATTTCCATTGTTATCTAGCACTTCCCATAGTTCCATAGCATTATTGCCTCCATTTATATTTTTCATTTCAGCATTTTTCAAATTTCTTTTATTTTCTTTTTCCAATTGTTTTAAGCTCTTTTTAGGGGTTAGTAACTCTTCTGGCATAGTACCGACCTGCTTCTTTAATTGCTTTTCTAACAATTTTCCCAATTTTATTATGTGTATTACAAGCTTCTTTTTCTGTTTGAATATTATCTTTTTTCAATCTTTGTTCTGTTTGAGAAATTCTAAATAGATTAGCTATAAGTTCATCACTTCCCATATTATCTAAAATATCTTCTCTATATCTTAATCCTTTTCTTTTTGCAATATCATCAGCTGTTTCTCCATTGTATAGACCTTTATATCCACTATTGTGAAATTTGTCAAAATTTTTAACTCCTGCATTTTTAGCAGTTTGATTAAGCGAATAATTGCCTTTCTTTGTTAAGTTCCTTTGATAAAATCTCTTTTCATCTTCTGTTAATTCACTATATTCCTTTTCGCTAATTTCTTGTTTTCTAGTTTGAATTGCAAAATATGTTTGTGCAAGAGCAACAATTTTTAATCTTGGATTTGCATTTTGAGCTATAAGATAGCAGGCATATCGTGTTAATTTATAATCTTTTTGTTCTCTTTTCGCACCAGAACCTATTTCAACCATTTTGTTGTCAACAACGAAATGG
>CAMXLV010000141.1 GCA_947244675.1 uncultured Clostridium sp.
TTAAAATATTCTTCTCCATCCTTTTCAAAAGTCCAACCAATTTTTAAAGCTGGATCAAATTTATTATATTCTAATTCAAATAGTTGATTATTTAAATTTTGAATATCTTTTAAATATGTAATATCTGCTCTTTTTATTGATATTTCCATTTATTCTGTTTCTCCTCTCATCCTTAAAATCTCTACTGCTTTTTCTCTATGTAATTCTTTTATTATCTCAATTTTACTATTTCCATACTTTGCAAGTTCATCAATATCAGTAATCATTTCTGGACAATAATTATCATTACTATCTTGCAATGTTGCTGCATAAACTATTTTTGAAAATTCTTCATACAAAATTGCTCCCATACACATCATACAAGGTTCACAAGATACATACATTGTTGCACCTTTTAAATCTCCATAAAGATTTCTATTTTTTGATGCACTTTCTATTGCTTCTAATTCTGCATGTGAATACATACTTGTTTCCATTAAAGTTTTATCATCACTTCTACCAATTATTTCTTCATCTTTTACTACGATAGCACCATAAGGGTATTTAGCATTTTTGCTTATCTCTATTGCAATATCAATATAATATTTGTCTTTTTCTTCATTCCTTATATATTCAAATAGTTTTTTGAATTCTTCATCATGTAATAATAATCCTTCTGTTTTATCTTCAACCATTTTCTCTAATTCTTCGTAATAGACATACTTTACTTCTGATACCTCTTCATCTTCAAAAATGTAATCTTCAATTTTTTTATTACATCTTAATAAATATACATATCCAAATTCCATATTTTTAGGATTTTTTGTACTTTTTACTGTTGCAATATAATTTAAATCTTTATCAGTTGCTTCTACTACCAATTCCTCTTTTAATTCTCTAATAGCTCCTTCAGTTACACTTTCTCCTGCTCTAATATGTCCTGCCCCTGATATATCCCAACAATTAGGATGTGATTTCTTACTTGCACTTCTCTTCTGTAACAATAATTCATTATTGTCATTTATAATCCAAACATGTGCTGTTCTATGAAAATTACCATCTTCATGTGCTTTTGTTTTTTCTTTTATTTCTCCAATAGGATTATTATTTTCATCAAATATATCTATGTATTCCATTGTTCCTCTCCCACATTAAAAAAATATATTATCTTCTAAATCATCTGGATGTTCTAATTCTGTTTGTAAATCTTCCCAAAGAAATAAAGGATAAAAGTATTTTACGTTTAACTCTTTACATTTTTCTTTGCTGAATTCATTATTTCCATTATAATAAAATGCTACATCTTCATATTCTGCAATATCTTTAAAATCTCTACTACCATATTCCTTTGTTAAGCAAACATATAATATTCTGGCATTTTTATATTTCTTTTTTATTTCATTTATACATATCTCTACACTTGTTCCCGTACTGTGCATTGCTTCAACTACTAAAAATACTGGTTCTTTTTTATTTATTTCTATCGAATCAAATGGATTAAAAATCATTTCAATTTTGTTCTCTCCATTTTTATAAGCTATATGTTTAACTTGCATAGGCAAAAATTTTATTATATTTAATTTATTAGAAATATATGTTGCTGGTACTGCACCACTTCTTAAAACAGGACATATATAATCTATTTTTATTTTATTATCTTGAATATATTTTCTTAAATGGTCGCATAATTTGTCTATATGCTGTAAAAATTCATTATGATTCATTCTTTTATAGTTTTTTTCCATCTCTTACTCTCCTTATCATTATGCTGTAATTCTATCATAGGTTGACAATTTTTACAATAAAATCCAAAATTAAAAAATCTATTATTCACATAACATTTTTTTATTTCTAACTTTATCTAAACATTTATCAATTTCAATAATATTAGTCGATTTAACTAACATTTCATTAATCTTACTTCTATTTCCCTTTAAAGTTAATAAATCAATGTTTCTTTTTACTTCTTTATTATCTCCATAAGCTATATTTAAGTTATGCAATTTTCCTGTATCAATAAAAGGCATAAAAACAATATACCTTTTATCTTCTGTCATAAAATCTGCTTTATTCCAATTAGAAAGCAATATTTCTTTTCCTTTGTAGACTTCTTTCACTATGTCATAAATATCTATATCTTTAATATTCTTTATCAATTCTAAATTATCATCTGTTGAATTTATTACCTGTATAGATTTACCACTTATCGTAAAATACTTATTTCTTTTATTCATTCTTTCAAAATCTTCTAAAAACACGATTACTTTATCATTAGAAAACATTTTATTAATATCTGTTAAAGTTTGTTTTACATATAATGGATTATTTCTATTTGAAATATAATACACAATATATTTATTTTGTAAAATTTCCAATTCACCAATATATTTTCTACCTAAATCTGTATAAATATTATTTTCTTTTAACTCCCAACTAGGTATAAAATTTATATCATCTTCAAACCCAAGCATTGCAATCTTTGCTACATCTTTTATTCTATCTTTGTAATCTTTATTTCTACAAAGATTATAACTTTCATATCCAAAATCTTGTAATAATCTTCTTCCCTCTATATCAATTTTTATATAATATGTATTTTCTCTTTTTACATACCCTACCTTTTCTAATACTTTTAATCTTTTCCTATAATAATCTTTAGATTTATAAATCTTTTTACAATCAACTGATTTTATTTGCTTATATCTACCTATAAAACATATAAGCTCTATATCTCTTGAACTTAATCTTATTTTCATAATCTCAAACCTCCATTCCTTAATTAAACTAATATACATCATCTTTTTTCTTTTGAACCTCTTACCTGTATGTACACCCTAAACTCCATACAGTGTTTTTCTTTTGTTTTTAGATTTCTTAATCTTTTGCATACTTTTATTTTATCCGCCTTTTTGCTAATAAAAATAGCCTAAATCGGACATATTTCTACTATTAAAAATCCTGAATTTTATGTCCGTTTCTTTATCTACTTTGTTCATCTATTTGTATCTGTGAATCAATTAGCTTTTATAGTCAAAATTTTAATTTTTAATTTTGAACAAAACTTTTTAGAATAAAAAAATAAAGTGCTATTTTTATAACACTCTATTTCCTGTAATCGGCATATTAAATTTTTTATCTTTGCTATGTCAATGGACATATTCCCTACCTACCAGTTAGGCTATCATTTTTCACTATTTTTATAAAATTGGTCGTTTTTTCAAGTTTTTTATAAAATTCTATGTTTTTATCTTTTTTGTCAAACTCACTCATATCAATGTTTATATGTTTTCTATTTCAGATGTTCCTATCTTATACTCAATATCTTCCATATCTGGAAACATCTCCTTTACCCTCTTTAAAGTTAACATCAACATTCTTGGTTGTGGATTTTTTTTATGCTCAGAAAGTAACTTTTGAGTATAGCAATTTTCTGCTGTCTTAAATAGCAAATAGCGATTCCCTACATACGTATAGTAAATTTGATAACCATTTTTCAAATCTTCCCACATCTTCTCAAACGTATAATCTTCCATAACCCTTTCTATTCCTCCTACTCTTTTCAATTCTCTGTTTTTATGTGTTTTACTATTTTTTATCATAAAACGTAAGAGGGGATAACTTGTACCTGTCCCAAAATACCCCAAACCTCTACTGGATCATTTTTGTGAATTCTTCTTCTGTTAAAATAGTCAAATTAAGACTTTGCGCTTTCGTTAATTTACTTCCTGCTTCCTCTCCTGCTAATACATAATCTGTTTTTTTAGATACTGTGCTAGATGTCTTCCCTCCAAACTTTTCAATTAAGTTAGCAGCCTCCCCTCTTGTATAAGATTCTAACGATCCTGTCAATACAAATGTCTTTCCTTCAAAACGATTATCAACCATTTCTTCCTTTGATAACATATTGACACCTTCTGCTTTTAATTTTTCAATTAAGTCTATTGTTTGCTCCTGTGAGAAAAATTCTTTAATACTATTTGCCACAATAGGACCTATATCATTAATACTACTTAAATCTTCAAATTCAGCTGTTATCAAGTGATCCATATCTTTATATTTTCTAGCTAAGAGCTTAGAAGCCTTTGTTCCCACATGGCGAATTCCCAAAGCAGTAAGCAGTCTATATAAATCATTTTCCTTACTTTTATTAATACTATC
>CAMXLV010000142.1 GCA_947244675.1 uncultured Clostridium sp.
GTTTTTGATTAAATTTTGATGTATCTATATCAAAGTCATCAAAATAATACTCTCCTTCTTCTCTTTCAGTTTTTATTTTAGGTATTAAAATAAATCTGTTACTTGATTCTTTTTCTATCTTTTCAATAGCTTTATTCATCCAACTTTCTATTGGACTTCTATTTTCTTCAAAAATCCTACCTAAATCTTCATCATTTTTTATCTCTTCTTCTATTTGTTTTTTTATTGTATTCTTATTTTCTTCTGTCATTTTATTTTCATTATTATATACATACTCTGTAACCTTGTCCTTAACAAGTACATTAATACTATTTGAAAAAGTGTATTTTTCCTCATCTTCTCTAACTTGCAATAATCCTCTTAATTCATCTTGTTCTTCTGTTAAATCTAATGCTAATTGTGTATAAGTAAATTTTTCATCTTCAACTTCTTCTACTTTAATAACATTTCCTAATTTAAATATTGAATTTCCTTTTTGTGCCTCCTCAAGTATTTCTTGAAATTTATCGTGTGCTGTTAGCATTACAGCATCAATTTCTTTGTCTCCAGTTCTTTCTCCATATGGTAATCTTAAGCCTCTACCTACCATTTGTTCTCTCAAAATCTTTGAGCTTGCTGTCCTTAATGGAACAATAGTGTACAAGTTATTAACATCCCAACCTTCTTTTAACATATTAACATGTATTACTATTTCTACTAGATTATCTACTCTTTCTACTTCTAGCAATAATTTAGTATTTGCTTCTGTTTCAACGCCTGACATTTTTGATTCTATTTTTATAGTTTTATTTTTATATTTTCCATTTTTAAATCCATCAGATTTTACATATTCTTCTATTATTTTTGCATGATTAGTATCTTTACATACTACTAGCATAAATGGTTTAATTAACGGTTTATTATTCACTTTTGAATAATTTGCAAGTTTGTTTTTTATCATTTCATGACATTTTATTCCATCATTCAGCATTAACTTATCTAATTGTTCATCTCCAAAATGATAAAAATCTATATCTGTTCTTGTAACTGCAAATGGTACTCTTGTATATCCATCTTTTATGGCTTCTGATAGTGGATATTCATATACAACATTTTTAAAAGGTACCTGTTTATTTTTTATATTAACTATTGGCGTTGCTGTTAATTCTAATCCTAACACAGGTTTCAATTCATTTAATGCTGCCATTCCTTTATCAGCTCTGTAATGATGAGATTCATCCATAATTATTACAAGATCTTTCATCTTTGCAAGTTTATCATAAAAAGACATCCCTAAAAATTCATTAAATACTTTCATTTTTGTATTATCTTTATCAAACTTCCCAATATTATAAACATATATATTCACTTCTGAATCAAATAAAGATATATTTTTATTTGCATAATCATCATCAGCAATTACTTTTGGTGGATTATTAAAACAACCTAATCCCTTAAATACATATTTAGGATTATCTGGATTTCCTAAATCTGATTTAAGTTTTTCATATATTGTTGTACCTGGTGCAACTACAAGGAAATTTTTTATCCCATAATTAGTATATAAATAAGTTATAAATGCTCCCATTAATCTTGTTTTTCCAACACCTGTTGCTAAAGCAAATGTTAAAGAAATAAAATCTCTTTCAAAATCAGAACATATTGGATATTTACTATGTATTACATTTAATATTTCTTCTATATTCCTATTTTTAACTAAATTTGTATCATTAATTATATCTGCTAATATTTTTAGAGATTTCTCTTGAGGACTTCTTAATGACATTACTCCAGAAATATAATCAGTTGTATATTGCATAAAATTCATATTATTCATCTTCTTCAAATTCCTCCTCATATTCAGGTGGATTTATTATATTTAAGTTATAATTATCTTTTCCAAATTCACATTTTGATAATAACATCTCTGGAATTTTCTTTATCTTTATGTTTTTATATAATCCATCTATTTCTTTATCATATGATGTACATGCAATTACAAGATATTCGTTTTCCTTCATTTCCTCTTTTATTTTATTTATATCATTTTTATTAACAAATTTTGTAGTTACATATAAGTAACTATTTTCATTGCCTACAGATTGTTTCCAAAATTGTTCATTAGATGGATTGTATTTAAATCCTTCATGCAAAGCAACTGCAGAAGCTAACATTTCTGCATTATACTCTTTATTTATAACAGGTTCTCCAAATGAATCAATATTTATTAATGAAGGAGCTAATTCATAGAATTTATATCCTCCACCACATTTCCAATCACACTGCTTTGTTACTCCTAGCAAATCTTTTCCATTTATTATACTATTTAATCTTGGAATACAATGTGTGTATATATGTTCGCCCATTTCTACTCCAATCCAATTTCTTTTCATTTTATGCGCTACTGCACATGTTGTTCCACTACCTAGAAATGAATCTAATACTAAATCATTTTCATCAGTAGCAATGTCCAATATTTGTTTTATTAAAGCTTCTGGTTTCTTGCTTCTTTTAAACTCTACTCCCCCTTCATTTGCTAAATTAGCCTTTGGTATATCATCATTTCGCCAAAAATCAGACATTTTATTAGTTTTAACAATAGAATTATCCTTTTTCTCTGCTGAAGCCTTTAGCCATGCAAACAATTCTTTATTATTGTAATATAATGTAGTTGGCTTTCCTTTAAATTTTCCACGGGATGGCACGTAATCTACAGAATATAATTCTCTACTATCAAACATTGAAATTATTTTTTGTTGAAATGTATTTTCTTTTTGTGGATTTGTCGTTCTATATATTTTTTCGTAATTATCATAATATTCTTTATATATTTCATCTTTTCTTTTTTCAAAATTTTTAATAGAGATACTTTTTATTTCATAATTTATATGTTTGTATATTACTACATCTTTTCCATTAGAATCCTTAAATCTTGCAAATTCTATTCTTTCTCCTTCATTTTCCAATATACTTGAATATCTTTTCATAACCTCCTTATCTAATGGTTTAAAAACTTTTGCCTCGGTTATTTTCATTGATGTTTTATTTTTTGCATAAACTAAAATACTTTCTCTTGTATTTACTAAAAAAGTACCTCCTTGTCCAATTCCAGCAGTTCCTGATCTTTCATAAGCAATATCTCCTAAGAAATTTTTTCTTCCAAATATTTCATCTAACATAACTTTTAGATAATGTGATTCAATATCATCTATTGATATCCATATTGTTCCTTCTTCTGATAATAATTTATATAATATTTTTAATCTTTGATACATTAATGATAACCATATACTATGTTCTATATTGTCATCATAATTTTCAAAAGCATTTCCTGTGTTATATGGAGGATCTATATATATACATTTTATCTTTCCTGTATACTTTTCTTCCAACGCTTTTAATGCTAATAAATTGTCTCCATGAATTAAAATATTCTTAGTATCTATATCCTTTTCTGTATTTGATATCTTATTATTTTCTATTAATATTCTTGGTTCAATATTATCCAATTTATATTTATTATACCAAGTCAATTCTAATTTGTTTTTCATTATATTCACTCCTAAATATTATATTTACTCTAGTATATTTTATATCATAAAATGACATTTTTCTCAATAGTTTATCCTATATTTGTCCTTATTAACTCCATTTAATTTCTTCCAAAAAATTCGTCATAAGGATAACCTGCTTCAATATACAATTCTGTTAATTTCATTTTATATTGTTCTAACAACTCCAAATACTTCTGCTTAAATACATTTTTGCAAATCCACTCAACACCTTTACTAAAAATTACGACTTTATTATCAACTAAAAATTTACATTCTTCAAAGCCACTATCACACATTTTCTTTATAGCTTTTCTAACAGTAATATCTTTTCTGTTGAAATATTCACATAGTTGTTTTATATCCATATCTTCATTCCACCAATTTTCACTATGTTCTAATTTTAATAATTCTTCATATTGTCTAATCCTATCTTCAAAAAAATCTATATCAGCATCCAATAATGTTTTTTCTTTTTGAAAATATACATCTAATAACCAAGCATAACCTTCAATTAGAATATAATATTTTCTACTTGTGATTTTTTCACTTCGCCATCTACACGTTGGATGTTTTTCTATCATCACATATATTGCT
>CAMXLV010000143.1 GCA_947244675.1 uncultured Clostridium sp.
TGGAATACATATAAAATTATATCAAACAAACATAAACAAAAATTACTCAAATAACTATATCTTTATATTTTCTAAATTTAGTAATTCATATTCTTCCAAAAAAATTTTACTTTGAATTATATTTCTTATTAACAAAATTACAGCTTTCTTGGATAAATTTTCCAACTCTATATTATTTTTCTGAATATAGTTTTCTACTTTAGATATTATAGTTGGCAAAATTCCTCTATCTGACATAAGTTTAAATACTGCATTCTTTTTTGTATCACATTTTAAAAACACTAATAATCTAACGTAATAAGAGTTATAAAACTGTATTTTTTCATTTTCATCAAAGAATAAATCATGTTGAATAAATTCATTTAATATAGTTGAACAATAAAATAAGTTATACGGAATATACTCATAACCTGTTCTCATAATCTCTACAATATATTGATTTTTTTCTTCAATTGTTTCAAAAGAATCTAAAGCATTTTTTATATTTTTTAAGGTGCATAATTGTTTTAATTTAAAATCTATTCCGTTGTTGTTGCTTCTTAATAATTCAGCTAATACTATTGGCACATAATATTTAGATGCTGGCTGATATTTATATTTAGTGTTACCAACAAAATTTTTATAAATATAATCCAGCACTAAATTCTTATTCAGTCTCTTATAATCTTTAGTTAATAAATCTGAATGAATTTTCTTTTTAAATTCTATTTTAAAATCATTATATATGGATAAAAGAGCCAACAAATCTTCCCCTTTTGAGAAATAAAACTTGAATTCTTCATACCAATCATCAAAATTAATGTTAACTCTATTTAACTCTTCAATAATTTTATCTTTGTATACATTTGAGTCTACACTTTTCAACCCTATATCAAATTCTTCTTCTGCAGTACTAGGATTACTTCCTATATATAATTCTAATGCCTTTTTATCATACAAATCGTTATATCCTTCACCAAAATTAAATATACTGCCAACTATTTCTCTATTTAATCTACCGGCCCTACCACATAAATTAAAAAACTGAAATGGAGTTAATTCCTCATTATTATACTTAGTTCCATATATTACTATATTTTTTGCAGATGTATTGACACCTTCTAATAAAGCCGACGTCGTCAATAATCCTTTTTGAACTCCATCATTAAATTTTTTCATAGTATATAAGTTGATATATGCTGGGAAAGACGAATGATAAATGGATATTCCTTTCTTCATAAGTTTAGGTAGCATCCAAAAAGATGGGAAGTAATCTTCCATCCATTTAATAAAAGAATCATTATAAACATCTGGCAAATCTAAATCTAAAATCTTTTTGATTTCTTGATAAATTTTTGACTTAGAGTTTATAAATCCAATGGTATTTTCTCTCTTTTTAATGTTTTCCACAAAACAATCGGTAGGATTCAAATGAAAAAGCTTTTCTCCTTCATATATTTTAAAACTTACAGGAGAATAATCCGTTTGAATCAAATTATATTTTTGGGCCTCATCTCCAACAAGTTTTTTAATAAACGGTCCTATCAAAATACTCTTAGTTGCTTTGGAAAGAATTTTTTTATAACTATAGTAAATTGATAAAAACCTTGTCCCAGAATGCTTCTTATCAAGATTGTATGCCTCATCTACTATTAAAAGATCAACCACATAATCAAAATCAAAAACATTTTTACCATCAGAAATCATAATTAATATATTATTATTATTATTATTTTCTTTGTCAATTTCTTCAAAATCATTAATAACATTATATTCTTCACCAAAATATTTCTTAAAATTATTAGTGACTTCATTACAAAGTGACTTTGTATGAACAATATATATTATTAAATGTAATTTTTGTTTTAGTCTTTTTATGTATTCCAATACTAAAAAACTTTTACCAAAACTTGTCGGCGCAGATATTACAAAATTCCCTACTTGTGAAATTTTTTGTAAAATGTCAAGTTGTACAGGCATTAAAACTACATCAGGATCCAAATGAGATTTACCAATGATTTTCATGATTTTATGTTCCATATTATCGGCACAAATGTAAAATGTATGCAATTCGGCCGCTAATTTATCACAAAAATCAACATTATATTTGAGTTTTTCATCTTCAACTAATCTTTCTAATAATGAATCTCTCATTTCTTTATATCCTCGCATAATTCTTTTAATGCTTCAAAGCAGCACTTCACTAATTCATCTTTACTTAATATAGGAACACTTACTATTATGACTTCTACATTATCTGAAAAATCAAATTCTTCCAAATTGTTCAATTCATCTTGCAATGTCACTTCCTCTATCTTATTTCCAATCACAAAACCTACAACATAAATTTTTTTTGCAATATGATAAATGTCTTGCTTAGTCTTTATATTCTTTTTCAATAAATATTCTCTAACTTCGTTTGGTAGCATTTTAAATTTAGCATACCATTCTTCGACTTCCTTATCAAGTTTATTATGATTAATAATTTGATCTAAATCCTTATAAACACGAGTTAATGCTGACTTAATATTTTTAAACATTTTACTTTCAGCAAAAACAAATTCATCTAAATCAATGTTAATACAAGGTACATCGATACCAGTGGGTGATAAATTTCCCCATTCTATATATAATTTAGACATTATTTTATTATAACCTAATTCTAACAAAATGTTAAATAGTAAAATTTCACCAAAATATCCACCCGCTATTTGCTGATATAGTTTTGTTTTATTTTCTTTAACTTCTAAATCACTAAATTCAAAATATTCTTTCAATTCTACTTCAGATAAAGCCTCAAATTTTTCTTTTATTTTTGATTCAATATCATATAAATATTTATTCATTATAGATAAAACTTCAATTTTCTCATCTTTAGGAAGTTCCTCAAATGAATTTTCTAAAATTCTTCCATATGTAGTATTAACATAAGGAAAAGTTTTAAAATTTATAAACTTTTTCACAAAAGAATTTAAATTATCTTTATCATTTAAAACAGAAATTAATCGAATTGTAGTTTTTCCACTACTTATCCATTTTTTTATAAGAAAAGAATTATTGCTCAAATCCATATAAAACTCACCAACTTACATATTTGTCTATAATAATTATACAACATAATGCAATAAAAATCGACTATTATTTTGTCAAAGAGAATATTGAGAAAATTACACTTGTTTTATATAAAAAATCACTCTTAACTTTACCAAATAACAATTTTGTCTACAATCTCCCTTTGTTCAGTCGAAGTTCTTCTAAGATAAATGCGTGTTGTTTCAATACTATCATGTCCCATTAAATCTGCTAATAATGCTATATCATTATACTTCTCTAAAAAATTTTTTGCAAATCTATGTCTAAATGAATGTGGATATACAACTACAGGATCTAATCCATATTTTCTTGCCAATTTTTTCAATTGCAAAGAAATTCCTCTTGTTGTTATTTTTTTCCCAAACCTATTCAAAAATAGAAATCCTGTTGTTCTTTTGATTTTTTCAAAATATGCCATAGTTTCATTTCTAAGTTTTTTAGGAATATATAATCTTCTAATTTTTCCCCCTTTAGAATATATATCATAATATCCTATCTGGACATGCTCAATTTTCAATTGTATCAACTCACTTACGCGAGCACCAGTTGCTGCTAAATATCTCACCACAAAATACCATTCCATATTTTCATCCTTTTTAAGTTGATTCTTAAAATACCTGTAATCTGCATCACTAATAACATTTTCAAGAAAAGTTTTTTGTTGCAATTTTATTGCACTTAATTTCAAATTCCTTTTCTTGATGAACTCTAAATACTTGTTAACAGCCTGAATTCTTAAATTAACCGTTTTAGGTTTATATTTCTCCAATAAATACCCTTTAAAAGCTAAAAGATTCTTCTTTGTTATTTCTTCGTGCATTGAATAAAACATACTAATTGTTTTCTCATACGCTGAAATTGTATTTACAGATAAATTCTGTACTTTTAAATATTTAATAAATTTTTCTACCATAATTCTTTTCCTCCTATTCTTTATGGTAGATATATTTTATCGCAAATATTGTCGTTGGTATAATTGCTATTATGAGAAAATAGGCA
>CAMXLV010000144.1 GCA_947244675.1 uncultured Clostridium sp.
CTCCTGTTAATGTACTTATCGTTATTCCTGCTAAAATCAATAATATAATAATTGTAATTACTAACGCTATTAAAGTTATTCCTCTATTTAATCTTTTTTCCATCGTACTATCCATTCCTTTCTTTTGTTCTACCATGAAACATGACGTATTTTGTCATGTTTCCGTTTTTATTATACAGAAAGTAAATATTCTTGTCAATCTTATTTTTAAATAGGAATAAATTGCTTTCATAATTTATAAAAATATTTTTTATCTTTATAAGAGTGTCCCCAAATCCCTGCTAGAAGGTATTTAAAGAACGTCCCCCAATCCCTTTCACATTTTTCAACAAATTCCTTGTATATTTTTTAATTCTGCGTTATAATAAGATGGGAATTGATTTAAAAAGGAGTGTTTTTTATTATGAAAAAGAAAATTTTTATGGGATTATTTTTACTAATTATTTTACTTGCAAACTTTTCTTTTGCTTCTTACGAGACTGTTACTATGACAGTAGTAGAAGAGCCAGTTTGCACCATTTCTTTAGGAGATAATTCAAAATTTGAAAAAAAATTAATTAGCAAAGACTTAAGTAACAAAGAAGTAACTTTGCAATTACAAGTTACAAATGAAGAAATTATTGATAAACCAACTGGAGAAATTATGTTAGTATTAGACAATTCTAATAGTATGACAGAACAAGTTTCTGGCAATACCACTAGAAAAGATTTAATCTTTGAATCTGCTAAAACATTAATTTCTAGTCTTTTAAAAGATAACACTAGTTTAAAAATAGGAATTGTTAGTTTCTCAAGTAACATTGATGTTGCCAAAGAAGGAACTTTAGAAGATGCTAAAGTTATTTCTTCTTTAAATACAGATGTAACTACTTTAAACAATGCCATTTCTAATATTGAAACAAATGGACCTAGAACTGACTTACAAGCAGGACTTTTATTAGCAAGTAAGCAATTTACCAAAACTGATAACACAAAATACATTATTGTCTTAACTGATGGTGTACCAAATGTTGCTGTTGATTATGACAAAAAATATTATTCTGATGATGTAATCAACAAAACCAAACAACAATTACAACAATTAAATGAGCAAGGTATTAAAATTACAACCATGTTAACAGGAATTTCTGATGAAACTTATGTACCAGCTACTACAACTAAAAATTTTGGACAAATTATAAGTGAAATATTTGGTAGCAAAGATAAACCAACTGCTGGTAATTTCTATTATGTAACTGATACAGAAATCGAAAAAACAATTACCACTGATATTTACAATGCTTTAGTACCTCTTGAAAAAACCTTAAGAGATATTACTATTGTAGATTATTTTCCAGAAGAAATTATAAAAAATTTCGACTTTGCCTATGTTTCTAATGCTAGTAAAGGAAATATCTCTGCTAAAGTAGATACTACAAACAATTCTATTACTTGGACGATTCCAGAATTAGCAAGTAGCGAAACAGCAACTGTTCAATACAAATTAAAATTGAAACAAAACTTTGATAGTAAAATTATTGACAAAATATTAAATACAAACCAAAAAGTAGATATTGACTATAAAAATATTGATGGTATTAAACAAACAAAAACATCTGATGTTTCACCAAAACTTAAATTAACAGAACCTCCTGCAGTATTACCAAAAGCAGGTACCATAACTTTTATCACACTAATTGCTATCGCTGGTGCACTATTTACATTTTCTGTCATAAAATTAGCTATTTTTGATAAACAAACCAAATAATATTATATAGCAAAAGGGCATGTTAAATTATTTACATGCCCTATCTTTTTATATTATATCCAATTCAGACTCAATTTTTAAAAGTCTATTATATTTAGCTACTCGATCCATTCTACATGGTGCTCCTGTTTTTATTTGTCTAGCATTAACACCAACTGCTATATCAGAAATAGTTGTGTCTTCTGTTTCTCCTGATCGGTGCGAAATGACAGTTTTGTATCCATTACTTTTAGCTAACTCTATTGTATCTAAAGTTTCTGTTAATGTTCCAATTTGGTTTGGTTTAATCAAAATACTATTGGCTATATTTTTTTCTATTCCTTTCCTCAATCGCTTTGGATTAGTCACAAATAAGTCATCTCCTACTAATTGTATTTTATCACCAATTTTATCAGTTAGTTCTCTCCAGCTTTCCCAATCTTCTTCTGCCAGACCATCCTCTACTGAAACAATAGGATATTTTTCACATAACGTAATAATATATTCTACCATTTCTTCTTTACTTCTTAATTGTTTTGTTTTCCAAAAATAGTAACCATCTTTTCCTATTTTTTGTGCTTCTTCATACATTTCTGTACTTGCTATATCTAAAGCCAATACAACATCCTTACCTGGTTGATATCCTGCTTTTTGAATCGCTTCTAAAATAAGATCTAGTGCTTCTTCTTCATTTTTTAAATCAGGTGCAAAGCCACCTTCATCTCCTACTCCTACACTATACCCTTTTTCTTTCAACACTTTTTTTAATGTATGATATACTTCTGCTCCTCTTTTTAATCTTTCTTGAAAAGTTATTTCTCCTACTGGCATTATCATAAATTCTTGAATGCTAATGTTATTTTCTGAATGCTTTCCACCATTTAAGATATTCATCATAGGAACTGGTAATTCTTTAGCTTGAATTCCGTCCTATATATTCATAAAGTTCACTATTTAATGACTCAGCAGCTGCCTTTGCTACTGCTAAAGATACACCGAAGTAGACTATTAGCTCCCAAGTTAGATTTATTAGGTGTATCATCTAATTTTACTAATTCTTGATCTATTTTTCTTTGTTCATATACATTCATTCCTATTATTTTTTTAGCTATTTTTTTATTAACATTGTCTACTGCTTTTTGTACACCCTTTCCTAAATATCTATTTTTGTCCCCATCTCTTAATTCTACTGCCTCGAAGCTTCCTGTTGATGCTCCTGATGGTACTGAAGCAATTCCTCTAAAATTCCCTTCTGTTACTACTTCTACTTGTATGGTTGGATTTCCTCTTGAATCTAAAATCTCTAATGCTTTTACACTTGTAATTTCTAAAAAATCTTTCATTTTCTCTTTCCTCCTTTTTCCTATTATATCCATTTTTCATTTCCTTATACACTCTCAGTTTTGTTTGCTTTCGAAAATTAGGTAAAATTTTTGATTTTTCTGATACAATAAAAAAAGAACCCATTTCTTGAACTCTACTCTTTGAGGTATTTTGTTCAATTTAGGATTCTTTTTTATTTATACTTTTTCTAATACTTTTACAGCTTCTTCTGTTTCATCTACATCATTGATTTTAATATTTCTAACATGTTCTATTTTTTCCCATGTTGTTTCTCTTTTAAATAAACATTTGAAGTTAATTAGTAACCATGACCCCATAAATAGTGGATAACATATTAATCCTTTTACCATTGGTTTAATTGGTCTTCTGTCTAATAACATTACAATTACAGCTGTTCCAATTGGTAATAAAAAGGTTGGTACTAAATATCTTAAGATGTTTATAATTAGTTCTGCTTGTGTCATTCCATTTCCAGCATACATTAGAAAGTTAGTTGCTAACAATACTAAGGTGATAATAAACATAGGAATACTTCCTACTATATATAATAATCCATCAAAATTCATCATTGTTTTGTTTTCTTTAGCAGCAACTGCTAATTGCTTTGTGTATTCTTTAATACATTGCATATGTCCTACTGTCCATCTGCTTCTTTGTGACCAACTTTGACTAAATCCTACTGGTTGTTCATCATAAACAATAGCATCTGTTGCCCAACCTAGTCTTTTTCCTTTTATAATTCTTTTTAAAGAAAATTCTATGTCTTCTGTTAGGGTTACTGTATCCCATCCTTGTGGTTTTACAACATCAAATCTTACCATAAATCCTGTTCCATTTAGTAATGGTGATAAACCTAGGTTGTATCTCGCTAAATGATAAAATCTGTGCATAGTCCAATAAAAGATAGCATATCCCGCTGTAATCCAGCTGTCTGTAGGATTTTTTATGTCTCTATAGCCTTGCACAACGTCTTCTCCTT
>CAMXLV010000145.1 GCA_947244675.1 uncultured Clostridium sp.
CTAAATGAATGGCAATTGGAACTTCTGGATGCTCTTTTGTTGCCGCTTCTATCATTTTCATTAAATAATCAATTCTTGCATATTTTATAGCACTAGAAGATGCTTGCAAAATAACTGGTGATTTAGCCTCTGCTGCTGCATCAACAATGGCTTGAATAATTTCCATATTATTTACATTAAACGCTCCAATAGCATATCCTTCTTTCATAGATTTTTCAAACATTTCCTTTGTTGTTACTAACATAATTTATCTCCTCCTTTTTTTGTTATTGTATTTCTATTTTTTTAATCTGTCAAGCTTAATTTTAAATAAAAATTTTATCCAATAAAAATGAGAGTTCTGATTAAAAAACTCTCATCCTACTTTCTTTTTTATAAGCTTTCATTTTTATAACTTGCACACATAGATTCATCTGCTGTTTTCGTTTGCGTATTTTGAATTGAAGTTACTTGTATTGCTTCTAGTGTACATTTTGCTTTCTCTTGATTATTATATTTACAGCTTGCTACTGTACAATTAATTTTTTGTTTTGCTTCCATTTCTGATACCTCCTAAATATACATTTAGTATGTACATTTTTTGTAAAATTATTTTGTTTCTTTTAAGCATTTACATTTTTCTGGTGATTTTTCAAAACCTAAATACCAACTAATTCCATTTTTGTTTTTCTCTATTTCATTATTTCTTTTTTCTAATTCTTCAAAAGTTTTTGGTGGTGGCATAATAATAGGATTTCCTTGCATCCAATTCGCAGCTGTCATTCCCTTGCTACAATCAGCCATTTGTAAAGCTTGCACTATTCTTATGATTTCTGGAATAAAACGCCCTATGTTTAGTGGATAAATTAAAATTGTCCTAATTATTCCTTTCTCGTCAATAATAAAAACATTTCTTACTGTTTCTGTGTTACTAATGTCACTTGCAATCATTCCATATTTTCTGGCAATTTGACCATTTCTATCTGCAATAATGGAAAATGATATTTTGATCCCTGTTCTACAGTAAATATCATATACCCATGCAAGATGTGAGGCATTGCTATCTACACTCAATCCTAATAATTCTGTATTTAGTTCTTTAAAATATTGATTTGCTCTTGTAAAAGCTATCATCTCTGTTGTACAGACGGGGGTAAAATCTCCTGGATGGGAAAATAAAACTACCCATTTTCCTTGATAATCTTCTAAGGCTATTTTTCCAAAAGTTGTATCAGCTTTAAAATCTGGTGCCTTTTGCCCAATTTTCACATTTCCATTCATCATTAATTCATAATCCATAAAAAAACTCCTCTCCACACTTTTCATTCTAGTTTTTTTATATTATATAAAATTCTTTAAAAAATGTTACTTAAGTACTTTTTTATTGTATTGACAGGCGAACAAAAACGGAGCATATAAATTAAATCTAAAATGTCAGAAATTTTTAATCATGCTCCTTTTGTTCTTGATAGCCAAAATCTTTTGAAATCAAAAAATTATTCTTCTTTTATAATACTTTTACTTCCAAAATAAGTAGCTATAAAATATGCTCCATAAATACTTCCTATAATTAACACTGTTGCCACAACAGATGGTAATAACTCTTCTGGACTAGCTAATGTGGACATAAGAGTTAAAACAAATTGAATCCCAAAAATAGAGTGAATTATAGCTAAAATCATAGGCATAGCAAAAAAGATCCCAATTTGTCTAAATAATGATTTATCTATCATTTTTTCATCACAACCAATTTTTCTTAAAATTGTATATCGTTGCCTATTGTCTGTACTTTCCGTTAATTGTTTCAATGCCAATATTGCTGCACTTGCAATTAAAAATATAACACCCAAATAAATAGCAATAAAAGTTACAATTGTTGCTATCCCAACACTTGATTCAATAATTGTTATCTTAGTTACCCCATCAATTTCTATTCCTTCATCAGCTAAACGCTGTATTAATCCTATTTCATTGTTACTAAACAACTGATGAATTTTTTCCTTTTCTTCCTCTGTTGTTCCATTAAAATTAGCAGCTAAAAATGTTTGTTCTTTCATTTCTTCTGTTAATGCACAATTATCTGGTACAATAATAATTCCTGTATTCACATGACTAGTCGATATCACAATAAATCCTGTTTGGCATTCTCGATACTTAGGTCTATATTCTTTTCCTGCAATAGATAGTGAATTTCCCATTTTAAGTACTTGATCTCTAATCGTTTTTTGACTTTCAAAATCACAAATTACCATATATTCATCCTCTTTTAGTTCATAAGTTTGTATTCCGATACAAAGAAGCTATTTTATTATAATCTGATATCTTAACAATCGTTTCTGTGGTTTCATACATAAGCATAGGAAATTGTTTTTTTATTTCATCAATCATACTTCCAAAAAAAGTTTCCCATGTTAATTCATTATTTGCATAAATTGGTATTTCTACCACATCTTTTAAAAGTTTTTCATCTATCCCATTATTTTTTAGCGTTTCCAATACTGTTATTTTTGATTCTTCTCTTTGTTCTTTTGTATATATTTTTTCTCTTCCTTGTCGATCAACACTTTTTTCTGGCAAATTAGTTGTTTTATATAAATTAATATCTACAGGTGTCATCTCTTTTAAGTCTTTTTGCATTGTATTTCTTAAAGATAAACTAGATGATAATGTTGAAATTGTCATAAATAACATCAAGCAGATTACACTCATGCTAATTACCATTGTATTAATTTTGTTATTAATTTGCCTTAATACAAACATATTCGTATCTTTTAAATATATCTTTTTCATTGATTTTACCAAATTTAAGATAAAACCTGACAAAGACCAAAAAATTAATATTGTAGATACAATTCCTATTAAAATAATTGGCAATATATCTTTTGCTGTACTCAATGTATTGATTCCTTTTGTTACTTTCCAATAAGCATAACCAAGCATAATACTTGCAAAAATAAAAAACATAACACAAAGAAGGGGATTTTTCATTTTTATCTTTTCGTTTTTCTTAGTTGCTGTAATTAAATTAATTAATTTGTATCTTGAAATAGTAATCGTATTAAAGATTGCCACTGCTATGTAAGTAATAGCAAAACAAGCACAAGTTTTGATACAAGCATCTTTAGAAAATACAAAAGTAAATTTACTCATATTTGCCTCAAATAGTTTAGAAACCAATATAGACATAAATTGAGAAGCAAACACACCTATAATAATTCCTATCACTAATGAAATAATTCCCACTAATATAGTCTCAAGTAATATAATTTTAGAAATTTGTCTTTTTCCCATTCCGAAGTGTCATATAAATTCCAAACTCTTTTTTTCTTCGATTAATTAAAAAATTATTTGCATATACAATTAATAATCCTAATATAATAGCCACAAAAACAGATACTATTCCAAGCATGTCAATCATTAATTGAATAATCTTTCTAGTTGATTGTGATACTTCCAACATAGCTTCTTGTGTATCTAATGCATTAAACATATAAAATATAGCCACACCTAACACCAGTGTTAAAAAATAAATCGCATAATCTTTAAAGCTTTTTTTCATATTCTCAAAAGATAATTTAAATAACATCATTCAAATCACCTCCAAGAAGTGTTTGTACTTCAATTATTTTTTCAAAAAACTGTTTTCTAGTATCATTTCCCTTTACAAGTTCATTAAATATTTTTCCATCTCTTATGAATATAATCCTACTAGCATAACTTGCTGAGAAAGCATCGTGTGTAACAACTAAAAAAGTACTCTTTAATTTTTGATTTAGATATTCAAATGTTTCTAACAATTGTCTAGCTGATTTGCTATCTAATGCACCTGTTGGCTCATCTGCTAAAACTAGTTTAGGATTTGTAATAATAGCTCTTGCTGAGGCAACTCTTTGTTTTTGTCCTCCTGATATTTGATAAGGATATTTGTTTAGTATCTCTACAATATCTAGCTTCTTAGCTATCTCTTTTACTCTTTTATCGATTTCTTTTGCATTTATTTTCTGAATGGTTAAGGCAATTGCAATATTTTCATAAGCTGTTAATGTATCTAATAAATTGAAATCTTG
>CAMXLV010000146.1 GCA_947244675.1 uncultured Clostridium sp.
GAGGTCATTTGATGGTAAGTTTTTTGGCAATTCTCGCAAGTTTCTAAGTGCTTTTGCACAAAGGTTTTGCTTTCTTTAGACAAAATGGAATCAATATAAGCTGGCAGTAAATCTTCTACAATATTACAATTTATTTCATTTTTCATAAGAATCACTCTCCTTTACTTTTTTCTTTCCACGATAAAAGGTTACTCTAGCCCAGTTCTCAGTTTTTCCCAGAATTTGACCAATTTCTTTAAAAGAAAGTTCGGAATGTATTCTTAAGTACATAACTCTTTTGGTTTCTTTATCTAATTGATTCATTTTCTGATAGGTGATAGAAAGTTCTTCTTTATGAATGAAGTTTTCTTCTATATTTTCCTGAGAGCTTTCTTTTATGTTTTGTATTATCATGGCTTTTCTTTTGTTTTTTCTTAATTCATCATACCAAAGATTTTTTGCAATCTCGCATAACCAACTAGATAGCTTGCAGTTTCCTTTAAAAGAATCAATATGTCGTATCATTTTGTAGAAAGTTTCTTGTGTTAAATCTTCTGCTAAATCTTGGCTATTTGTAATGCAACATAAATATTTATAAACAATGGGGTAATATTCATTATATATTTTTTCTATTTTGTGATTACGCATTTTATTTCTCCTTCTAAGCATTAGACGTTTAGAAAACAAAAATGTTACAAATTTTAAATTATTTTATCACTTTTTTTTAAAAGGGAAAAGGGGACGTAGCAAAAATCCCTCTTAAAAGGGATTTAGGGACACTCTTTAAATTAAATTTGTTTTAAGAGAATTGCTTTAATTGCACTAGTAATAACCATGATGGCGATTTTAATTTTAGCAGGAGTGTATACTATTACAAAAGAATAAAGATAGGGAATAAATATTGAAAAAAAAGTAAAAATTGATTATAATGAAAGAAAAAGAAGCAAGGGGAAGAAAAAATGGGAGAAATCAATATATTAATCAATAAAACAAAACTAGAAAAAAGAATTGAAGAAATGGGAAAACAAATACAAAAAGATTATGAAGGAAAAGAACTTGTACTAATAGGAATTTTAAAAGGTTCTGTTATGTTTATGGCAGAACTTGCTAAAAACATTAAAAAAAATGTAGAACTAGATTTTATGGATGTATCTAGTTATGAAGGAAGGGAGAGTTCTGGTATTGTTAAAGTTAATAAAGACATTAGAAATTCAATAGAAGGAAAAGATGTCATTATAGTAGAAGATATTATTGATACAGGAAGAACTTTAACATATCTAATTGATTATTTAAAGCAAAAAAAACCAAGTAGTATAAAAATTGCAACCATGTTATCAAAGCCATCAAGAAGAGTAATGGAATTAAAGGTAGATTATATAGGTTTTGCTATAGAAGATAGGTTTGTAATAGGTTATGGATTAGATGACAAAGAGCAATATAGAAATTTACCATACATTGGTTATATAGAGTAGAGGTAGGAAAATGTTTAATATTGAAGAAGAGCTTAAAAAATTGCCTGATAAACCAGGTGTATATATTATGAAAAATAAAGAAGATATCATCATATATGTAGGAAAAGCAATATCATTAAAAAATAGAGTAAGGCAGTATTTTAGAAAAAATGAAAAAACAGCACGAATTGAAAAAATGGTTAGTTTGATTGACCATTTTGAATATATTGTAGTTGATAATGAAGCTGAGGCATTAATTTTAGAATGCAATTTAATCAAGAAAAATAGACCTAAGTTTAATGTTTTATTAAAAGATGATAAAACATATCCTTATATTAAAGTTGATTTAACAAGTGATTATCCTTCTGTATTTATGACAAGGAGAGTTATTAAAGATGGATCTAAATATTTTGGCCCTTATGCTAATCCAGGAGCGGCAAAAGAAATGGTATCATTTATTAAAGAAAAATACAAAATTCGTCAATGTAAAAATTTAAAGCAAAGAAATAGACCTTGCCTGAATTATCACATTAATAAATGTTTGGCACCTTGTGTAAAAAAAATAAGCAAAGAGGAATATCGGAAAGCAAATCAATGAAATTATAGACTTATTAGAAGGAAAAACAGATAAACTAAAAAAAGAATTAGAAAAGCAAATGGAAGAAGCATCGAAACAATTAGACTTTGAAAAAGCAGCTTATATCAGAGATAAAATACAGGCAATTGAAAGAATATCAGCAAAACAAAAAGTATCAAATATATCAGAAAATAATATTGATGTGATTGGAATTGCTAAGTCAGAGTTAGAAGTTTGTATTGAAATATTTTTTGTGAGGGGAAGTAAGATGATTGGAAGGGAACATTATTTCTACCAAGACTTAAAAGATATGGAAGACAAAGAAATTTTAGCAGGGTTCATGAAACAATACTATTTAGAAAATCCTAATATTCCAAACAAAATTATGATCAAAGAGGAAATAGAAGATAAAGAAGCTATTGCAACATGGTTATCCACTATATTAGGAAAAAAAGTGGAAATTAAGGCTCCTAAAAAAGGAGAAAAATTGCGTTTTGTGGAAATGGCAGAAAAAAATGCAAAAGTGACATTAGAGAATAAGGAAAAAGATAAAAGTGAAATTTTAATGGAATTAAAAGAGGTATTAGGTTTAGAAAAATTACCAAGAAAAATTGAAACATATGATATTTCTAATTTAGCAGGAGAACATATGGTAGCACGGTATGTGTGTAATGCAAGATGGTGTTATAAAAAAGAATTTATCAAGAAGATTTAAAATTAAAACCGTGTTTTCTCAAGATGATCCAAGATGTATGGAGGAAGTAATTAAAAGAAGATTAAAACATTCCATAGAGAATCCAAAGGGAGGATTTGGAAACCTACCAGATGTCATCTTTGCTGATGGGGGGATTACACAAATAAGAGCAATTCAAAAAGCAATTCATGATTTTAAAAAAGAGTATAAATTAGAATCTTTAGAAAAAAATGAATCATCAATGAAAATTGAAATTCCAGTATATGGTATGGTAAAAAATGATAAACACCAAACAAGGGCATTGATGAATGATAAGAGGGAGGAATTAAATATTTCGAATAATTTGATGAATGTAATTACTCAGTTTCAAGATACTGTGCATGATACAGCTATTACGTATCATAGAAAGATAAGAGATAGGGAGATTACGAAATCAGAATTAGATAAAATAGAAGGAATTGGAGAAGCAAAAAAGCAAGCATTGCTAAGACACTTTGGAAGTGTAGAACAGATCAAAAAAGCAAGCATAGAAGAGTTGATGCAAGTAAAAGGAATTAGTGAAGCATTGGCTAAAAAAATTTTTAAGCAATAGAAGAGAATAGATGGAAGTTTCTGACTAAAAAAATTAGGAATATTTTAAAAAGGAATAGCATATACATATAAAGAAAAAAGGAAAGGGGATTTTTATATGGAATATGCAAAAGATGAAATTTTTAAGGTTAGGTATACGACCAAATTGAATCGATTAAAAATGAAAGAAGAGAGTTGGACAAGCCAATTGTGTCAAAAAATAAAAAAGCATAAATTGCTAACAACAACAATGCTTACTTTTTTTATGTTTGCTATTATTAATATGGCTATGATTTATGGTTTTATGAAAATTTTACAAAGTATGTAAAAGAAGAAAAAACGAAACAATATAGAGAAACAGATTTAATATATAGCTATAAAGGAGAAGTATATTGGACAGATGAAAAGGGAAAAGAGAAAATAGAAATGTGTATAATGATGGCATTTTTGGTACAATTAAGTATGGCAAAAGGAAAATAGAGCAAAACAAAAAAGAAAGGTTAAGTGCATTGGTAGCATAAGAAGAAAGGAAGAAAATGGAAACCTAAAGTTTAGGTTTATTAAATGAGCACAAAAATAAAAAAAAGATAAAAACAAATAAACATAAAAAGGAAAAGCTAGAAAATACTTCATAAAAATGTTTATTATTTTCAAAAAAATCTCACATCGAAAAAAAATCAGAATGTTAACCTGTTGACAATAACTATCAATCATTCTTATTACCCGACAGTTTTTTAAAAAAGTAAAAGAATTGCAAAAAAACACCAAC
>CAMXLV010000147.1 GCA_947244675.1 uncultured Clostridium sp.
AACCAGACCAAAAGGAAATATTTAGATTAGACTTTTCTGAAATACAGAAAGATAAAGAACACAAGGGTGTAAATACTGTGGTAAAAGGAATGAAAATAGCAGGAAAAACAATTAAAATCGGAGGTATTATTACTGCTATAATAGTTATTGCAATTGTTATTTTGATTTTTGACCTTATTATTTCTAACATTAATTCAAAAACAAATGTAAATCCAGAAAAGACAATAGAAAGTATGTATAATACAAAGATTGATTTAGTAAATAAAGATATAGAAAATGGCAGATATACTTTTAAAATGTCAGATAATAATGAAATTCAATTTACAGCGATAAGAAGATTTGGAAATTTAAGTGAAGATTATATGGATAATTGTCATAAATATTATTTTGATAAATGGGAAAATGAATCCAAAAGCAATTTTGTAGTAAATGAAAATAGAACAGGTGATATTTTGGAATATGATACATATATCAAAATAAATACTTATGAGGATTTAGATAAGGCAATGAAAAATATAAATGATTTTGTAAGTTACTGTGGAAAAAATTTTTCTGCTAGTTGGAGAATTTATCTAAAAAAAGGAGATTATATAATTTATCCTTATCAACAAGAAGGAATAACTAAAGAAGAGGCTAGTAAGAATGCCAAAGAGATATTTAAAAATATTGTAAAATGAATAAATTTGCTAAAAATAAGCAAATATGTTATAATATAGTTAGATTATTGTAAAAAAGCAAAATAAACGAAAGTTTATGACGCAAAGCCATAGGTCTAAAAGCAGTAATGCTTATGATTGCTAGGTTGCACTAAAGAGGAGGTAATATATATGGAAAAGAAAAAAATAATAAAAAATGTATTAAAAATAGCCTTAATAGTGATTGCTATTTTGCTTGTAATTCTTATTATTCATACAATTAGAAATTATGTAATTGTTACAGATTTGCAAAATAAGATTGCAGAATACAATGGTAGCACAAATTATCATATAAAATCAGTTGCAACTGAAAATAATGGAACTATTGTAAAAATGGACTATTATAAAAAAGATGGTAAGCAAGTTGTTTTTATGGAACGAAATGTAAATAATGAAATAACAAGAATATCAATGTATAATAATGGAGAAAGAACAGATACTTTTACAGAAACAAAAGATTCAAAAATTGCACAACTCAATAGTGGAACAATAATGTCTGTTGGTATTTATAATCATTTAGAAAGTGATAGTAAGTGGCAAACAATTCTAGGATGCATAAATGCAAAAATAAAATCAGTTGATTATAATGGAAAAGAATGCTATATTGTAAAAGAATTTATGTCATCAATATCTTTAACTTCTGAAGGTGCAGAAACATATATAGATAAAGAAACAGGACTATTTGTAAAATCAACAGAAGCAGATATAGTAAATGAAAGAGAATATGAATTTAATACGGTAGATGATTCTGTCTTTACAGAACCAGATATTAGTCAATATACATTAAAAGAAAATGAGTAGAGAAATATTAAGGAACAGGTATTTTATATCTGTTCCTTATTTAACACACAAATTTTGATGGGAATAGTTATATTGATAAGTATTCCAATTTATGATAATATAAGCATAATAAAATATAGTAATTTTTTGTTGAGGTTAATTTATAAAAGGAAAGGTAAACTGGTGGTTGTTATGAAAAAATATTTAAAAGTAATTGGAGTTATTTTAGGAGTTATAATTATTTTAGGAATAATATTTTTTGCAGTAGATTATGTTAGAGTACAAAAACAAGAAAAACCTATTTTCTGCATACAAAATCCAGCAGGAATTATAAATGATGGAGGAACAATAGAATACTTTGGCTTAGGATATAAGGTAATTGATTTTCATACATTAGCAGGATTTGATGACATTAAAATTGGTACTTGGTTTATGGATTATAATGACTTTGAAGAAGAAATGAAAAAATATGAAAAAGAATTTGAAGAAGAATTAAATAAAAATAAGGAATATGTAATTAATTTATTTGAGTTAAAAGAAATATCAAGTATAACAATAGATACTTTAGCTCAATATGATAATGAAAAAGAGTTCAACGATGAAGAATCAATAGAAGAAATTTATGAGGTTTTTGCAGATAAAAAAACTCATATAGAAAGTGTAAATGATATTCCAGTTAACCCTGATATATTATATTTTGTCAAATTTAAAAATGATTCTGGAAATTACAAATCAGCTTATATTTATAAAAAAGACAATCAATATTATATTGAGCAACCTTATAATGGTATTTATCAGGTAACTGAAGATGAATATACTAGGATAGAGAAAGTTGTTAAGTAACATACAAATTACAATTTGAAAGTGAGATGACTGTATGGGAGATATAGAAAGAATCTGCTCTAATAGAGATATTACTAAAAGATTAAGACAAGTGGTTACTGATGATACTTTATGGCAAAGAGTAAATATTTTTTGTAATCATTTAGCAAAATTCATTCATGCACCTATATCATTAAGTGATTATAAAAGGATGGAAAAATATACTAATGACAAAGAATTAGTAGAAGCAGTATATAATGCTATAAAAGATTATTTCTATGTGGATAACACAGATGGTCATTTCGATATTATAGGACACTCTTATTGTGTGGCATTGTTATCTCAATCAAAATATAATAGAGAAAGTACAATAGATTATTTAAATAGATGTGCAGACATTCTAATAAAGAATAATGAGCAAGGTTATGGATTAGCAATATACAGAAATATGAAAACATTAAGCAAAGAATATCCTGATTTAAAGGATTTAGAAAAAAAGTTACAATGTTTTAAAGATTATGATTATTGGAAAGAAAAGAATAACAAGTAATCGCTAAATTACAAGTTATAGAGCAGATGATTAGTTGATAATATCAGTCTTTTATTATATAATGATAACATCAATTAGTAAGTTGTGAAGGAGATTGATTATGGGATTATTTAATAAAAAGAAGAAAAATGTAAATGTAGACAAAGAGCAAAATACACAAATAGACATTAGAAAGGGATTTGAGGCTAATTTAAAATATATTTCAAGTACCGAAAAAGATGTTGATGTTATAAGAGGACAATTTGTAAAAAGTGATACAAGATTTTATTTAACCATTGGAAAAGTTGATTGTCCAACAGGTAAAATAGTTGTTGCTGATCCTCTTGCATATTTACCATCAAATAAATACAGTCCAGTTCTTAATATTCAAGTGCCAGTTGGAGAATATCCAGTTGAAATTTCTATTTGTAGAAGTAACGAGGTAGGAGTTCGTATGTGTACTGTTAGATTGAAAATAAAGAAAACAGTAGCAATATTATATAAGTTGGCTAATCCTACCGAAGAAAGTGCAGCATTTATTGGAACAGACGGAGTATTAAGTGGCTTTCCAGTTGATGCAGGTATGATTTCTATTTGTGATGAACAAGTTGCAAAAGAGTATAAAGATTTTATAAATGAGTGGTATGAAGATAATCCAGACGGAAACCACTATGATGATTATTTTGCTAAACTATTTAAAGAAAGTTATGAAAAATTTCCACAATATCAAAGAAAAGGTGGAGATTTCATAGAATGGGAAAATCCTAATACAAAAAATAAGCTAGTTATGGTTGCTAGTGGATTGGGTGATGGCTTTTATCAAAGTTATTGGGGGTATGATTCGAATAACGATATTTGTGAATTGATTGTACCATTAGTAAACCCAGATTTATTTGGATTATAATTACAAATTACAATTCGTGAAGAAGATAATAAGTTGAAATTATCTGTCTTTTATTATATAATCGTAACATGAATAGTAATTTATAAAAAGATTGGAGATGTAATTATGGGATTATTTGATAAATTTAAGAAAAAAGAAAATAATAATTGGGAAAATGCTTATATAGGAAAGCCAAATTTTTATAATGGTAAAGATAGTAAGCCATTTGGTGCATTTGCACTAACAGAAGGCACTTTAACTTCCTTTCCTAAAAATCCGAGATTATTGTATAAAGTAAATAATACAGAGGTTGATGAATGGAAACTAA
>CAMXLV010000148.1 GCA_947244675.1 uncultured Clostridium sp.
TTATTAAAAAACATATAGTCTTGGAAAAAATACGATTCATCGTTATCTATAATTGAAGAATAAGCATCATAACGAATAATAATATCTTCAATAGCTGTAGAATATTTATCTACTATAATTCCATCAAACTCTCTCTCATTAATGGGAGAATCTAAGTAATAAAACTTTATTAAATCACCATATCTGAAATCTATAAAATTCAATGTTAAAATTTGATCTTTTTTATTTGAATTTCCACTAAATGTTCTAGGATCTTCCAATTGTATATCTTCCAAATAATAACAACTATCTAGAGAATCCACTATAATTAAATCTTCTAAATCAAGAAATAATTTGCTTTCATAAAACAATTTTACTTTATAATACCCATTATAATAATCAGAAAATTTCACATCTAGCTGTGATAAAAAAGGGAATATTTTAAAAACTTGAATTAAATTTTCAAAAGTAAAATTAAGCTCTTTTCGAGAAGATAATCTATCTAACTTTAAATAATATATGCATTTACTAATTGATATTTGGGCATCCTTAAAATTGATGAAATTTCCTAGTTTCAAAGCCTTAATAAACCCTACATCATTAGAAGAATCATCCACTTGCAAATTAATCATTAAATTTTCTATTAAATCCAAGTTTATGTCTTTGGTACTATAACAGCTTTTAAATAAATTAATGATTCTTATCATCGAATTAGAATAATTATCAATTTTATTTTTTTCATTGTTTATTTCATTTGATTTCTGCCAATCCAAATAAGATTTAAAGCAAATAAATGTTGTTAGAACTAACACATTAAAAAAATATTTTAAATAATTATCTTTAGTGCCTAAAAATTCATATTCTAGATTATTCTCTATTGTATCATCAAAATTAAAAACCAAATGACGTAAATTTTCGTCTTGAATGATTCTTTTTTTGATTTCATCAAATTTTTGTTGTAAGTGGTTCTTATTGCTCTCCATACAAAATTTCCTTTGCAACTTTTTTATACATTTCCATAGCCTGCAGTTCATCAGGTTGTAAAGTTTCAAAATTCAAATTTTGCTTTTTATGAAGATTGGTTTCTTGGAATTTGAAAATTTTAACTTCATTTACTCCATAATTATCATCCTCTAATAAATGTAAATTCAAATTATTATTTTTCAAACTATTTTGAGCCATATTTTTAATATTTGTAAATATACTTTTATAAGAATAATTTGTACCTTCTGGATCTGGTACTGCATTTGGAATAAGAATAAAATTTCTATTGGATATTGTTTTACTAATTTCTTCAAAAAATTCCTTCGTACCCAATTTAAATTGCTTAGTAATTCGCATAACAGTAACAATATCGCTTGAATATTTTAATGCTTTTTGTCCAGCCATTTGTAATCCAGCAGGAGAATCCATTATAATTGCTTTACATTTTTTAATTTTTTCGCAATATTCAATAAAGGCTCCAAGTTTAGAAATACCTAAGTCATAACTTCCATTAACTAAATTCTTATTTTTTTCTTTTTCTTCTTCAGTGCCTGTAGGATTAACTGATACAAATAAAATAGAGCGATCTTTGTCAAAAGGTAAACCGACTTCTTGACCTATTGGAAGCATATTGCGAAAAAGCTTATGCTCTTGAATACTTTTACCATTTAAAGGGATATAATATGATCTATAATTTTCTTGTAACAGCTGAATTGTATTGGGAAAACTAGCACCTTCAAACAATAAAGACAACCCTTTGCTATCAATATCTAGATCAATAACAACAATTGGTTCTTCGGGTGAAGCCTTCAATTCATTAGCTAAAAAAGGTAACGTATTATATAATAAAGATGTTCTTCCTGAACCTCCTTTAAAAGAAAAAAATGTAATTTTTTTCATTCTATCCTCTCCTCCATATGATCTATTCTTTAAATTTATTCAATTTAAATGTAGATGTAATATTTTCATTAATAATTTGCTCAAATGTATTTAGTATTCCCGCTTCTGATGCCTTAGTTTCATCATATGCTATAATATCTTCTGATGATTTTTTTAAATAATTAGTAAACTCTTTGCCAAAAACAATGTAATAGAAATATCTAGCTTTGTCATATTTCTTATCATCAAACAGATTTTCTGGGCTTAATCTTTGCCCCATCATATATTTATATTGTTCTAAAGCAAACTTTTCTGCTTGCGTAATCATTTCCCGAAAAAAATTTTGTATTTCACCTGAAATTGCTTTACAAATAATATCATCAATAGCTTGGTCTAATAATGATTTTTGTTGCAACAATTCATTTTTATGCTCATTTTCTTTGTTAAGCAGCTCTTGTGCATGCTCTTCTTCTATTTTAATAATTTGCTTATCCTTGGAAACAATCTCATTGTCTTTTAACTGAATTGTCCTTGCAGAATCAAGAAATGGTTCTTCATAAACTTTATAATAATCATAGAATTTTTCTAATGCAAATAAGTAATATAAGTTGTTATTAATATTAAAACCATTTTTATCCCAATACCATTGTGTGTTATTTCTATTCTCCATAATCCATTCTAAATTATTACTCATCTCTTTTTGAGGGTATTGAATTAAAAATTCAGATATATTCGCATAAGTGTTACAATATAAAGCTGGCAAAGAATATACATCACTTTGTCGATAAGCAGCTCTTAATTGCTGTATGATAAAACCATCCTCTTTTGGACATCTTTCAAGCAGTTTTAGCACATAAGATGTTATCAAATCCTCTCTACTTTCTCTTTTTAAAAAAGAATAAGTTTTTTTAACATTTGCTAAAGCAAATTGAATTTGCTCTTGAAAATATTTTTTTTGATTAATTTTATCATAATCATCATCTAATCCTGAGTTAATAAATATTGCCAAAATCAATAATGTATTAAGAGGTGCACTACTATCTTGTAATTCCAAAACCGAAGAAAGTGAGAGAGGATTTAAATCCCATTTTATATAATCAACAGCAATATCAACACTTTTGTTTTGTAATTGTTTTTCAAAATACCTTCCTGTACAAACTACTTTATATCTAAAATCTGATATAATATCTATATATTTATCAAAAAACAATTTGTTTTGCTTTAATTTTGAATCTTTTCTAAGTTTATAAGAGGGAATTTTTTTATGTTCATAAAATTCATCAAAGCATATATTAAACGTTGAATAAAAGGATAAAAATGCATTTGTTGCATGATATGAAAAATAAATAGAACTATCATAAGCCTTTGAATCTGCAAGAGATGATTTTTGAAATGCCCAACCTTTATACTTTATTACTGAAGATAAATTATCTCTTTCTATCACTTTATTATTTATAGAATAATTTGTCTGGTTATCATTTTCTATACACGCATCATTCAATCTTATTATGCTATGTATTAAACATTCTTCTATTAATGGAATAAATTCACTTACATCACAATATGTTTTTCCTCTAACTTTTACATTCAAATTAAAATTAACATTTTTTTGACTATCTAATAGAAAGGATCTCATATCCGTCAATACAATAATACTTTTAGATATAGTTTCAACATATGAGTCTATCCAAATGTTTTTATCTTTATTATTAAACAAGTAAGGAGATGCATCATACACCTCTTCATCTCCAGTTTGATATATACTTTCAAAAAAACGTTCTGTCAAAAAACAAAATTCTTTAGAAAAATCTGTAATGTCCACATCTACACTATCTAATTCAAGTAAAGTAGAAAGTGCCATTAAATTAGACAGTATACCAAATTTATCTTTATTAGCATCAGAATCTAGAGCATAACCCTTCCCAGGAACAAATTGAGTTTTAAAATATTTAAAAATCAATTCTCCTACATCCTTTAAAGGAATATATTCTTTTTCATAAACTATTCTCTCTTCTTTATTTTGAAATTCCAATTCATTATTTTTTAAAATTTCTTCTATTTTAGCCATTATTTACCTCTATCTTACTATCATCTATTATTAATATAGGACGTATCCCAGCATCAATATTGTCCAAATTAATATTTTGCATTGGTTTACGATTTTTAGAATTCATAATTTC
>CAMXLV010000149.1 GCA_947244675.1 uncultured Clostridium sp.
TAAGGAATTGGATAATACACAGTCCAATTCCTTATTTCTATACATAATCTTATTTATTAAATTCTCTAAAACTTACATCTAAGTAATCAGGGTTCTTATTTTTTATATAATTCTTATATAAATCAACATTAATAAAATCCTTATTACAGTGATTACATCTAAGTATTTGTAATTTCTTTATAACAGTGGGCAAACTATTACCTTGATTGTACTCTATTTCTAAGTATTCATACTCAGCCTGTAGACCACAACAAAGACATAATTTATTTCTCAATTTATCCTTTGAAGTTATGTATACTATTTTTTCAGAGTAGTATTTACAAGATAATGCATTATCACATGGTTGATTAAACAGCGGATTGTCTAAACTACCACACAAATCTTTTTTGTAATCGTAGTGTATGCATTTATTTTTTTGTTTTGATGGTATGAATTCTTTAAATGCTTCTATTACAGGTACAGAAGATGGTACAGGATTTTCAGAAATCCATTTATCCAATTTCTCTCTAAACTCTTTGAACCACTGACTACATATTATATAATGCTTACCATTTAAGGTTAATATTGGTTTTGTCCAATAGCGAGCATAATCATTATTATATCCTTTTTGTTTTGAAATAGATGTTGTTATATCTACCTCTTTAAGAAGAGGATAACAAATACCAAAATTATCATTACACCAGTATTTATTTGTGAAGTTTTTTAAATCGTATTGCTTATTATCATCTGAGAAATATGCAGTAAAATAATCTTTCGCATATTTACCTATTTTTGAATCATTAATTATGCTGTCTTCTACATTTAGTTTTTTTTTACATTATCAGAATTTTCATTATCTATATGCAAAGGTGTATAATCAGATCTTAAATAAATTTGCATAGATGAAACTGGTATATTATATTTTTCTAACATATTTGCAATAATAGAGCAAATCCCATTTGCATTATGGTTTGTTTCTACATAAACATTACTTCCAGAAATACGTTTACCGTTATTCATGCGATCATCAGTATAAGCAAAATATATTCTGGTACTTCCTTGCATATCTTTGTTTCTAACAAATGAATCAAATATTTTTGAATCTTTTTGGTTTAGGACTTCACATACTATTCGTAAAATCTGTTTCCAATCTCTAGCCGAATATTTATTTCCATCAAGAGAAAACGCAACAGGTCTTTTGTGTGTATAATTTTCAAATAAACCATGTGATATTGATTCATCGACTTTATAATCATTATAATTTGTTTGATTAACTTTTTGAATAGTCTTTAATTCATCTTCGTCTTCTTGATCTTGGGCATTTTTGACTCCAAACAATTTTTCTATCTCAGATATTTTTTCATTTATTTTTTTGATTTTACGAGACATAGCGTAATATTCACCAATCTTAGAATAATTATCTTCTAATGTAGGCATTAAACCTTCTATAGCACTTTGTGTATTTTCAAGACTGCTTAATAAAAGCCCTATATCAGATTGAAGCTCTTTTGCATGTCCAGGTGTTTCACGAAGTAAAAAATCAATAAGTTTATCTATGTCTGCCATATCTATTCCCCACAATTGTTAGTATTTTGGTAAAATAATCCAATTATCTACAGTATATCACAATATTATATATATTTCTATTCAAAACATACATTCTCGTTTCATCAACAGAACTGTTAATTGTTTTAAATATCATACTATTAGTTTTTCTGCATGTGGAGTGCAGAAGTGGTGTTGTGGAGACACCGATACTGTTGTGGAGACAGTATTTTCTGACTTGTGGAGAGTCAGATTCTATTAAAATTCAATATATTAAGACTCAGATTCTAAAACATAATTTAAAAGTATTAAAAATCAGCACTACATTGATTACAATGAAAATTTTTGCTATTTCTACCTATACTAAAAATTCCAAACAAGGCAGTATGTGCAACTTTTGATGATGTTGTAATTTTTTTTATATTTGATGATTTGCAATAAGGACAAGTAATAAGGTTATTTTTATTATTTTTTGCAATATTATTATCTAAGGTTGATTGTTTAAGCAAAGTTTCTCTTTTAGCGTTTTTTAAACCAATTATAAATTCTTTATCAGATAAAATCGTACCAGTTTGTTCTTCGATATTTTTTTTATATGAATCATATTTTTTTAATATTTCTTCATCTGACATTTTGAAAATATCTTGTTCTTCTGGTTGATATTTCTCTTCACTTTCTATAGTTCCATGCAACAATATAGAACCACAATAAACACACTCATTAAAAGAGTCAGTAAAGTTCATTTTGCATTTGGGGCAATACTTACTCATGTTACGAACCTCCAATATAATTTTAATAATTATATCAAAGTAATAATCAATAGTAAATATACAAACTGTTTCTTGTTTGAATATCATACTATTATTTTACCAATTGTGGAGATTGGTTCACTACTTGTGGAGAGTAGTGTTTTGCGTCATGTGGAGTGACGCTGTATCTAATTGTGGAGATTAGACATTGTATTTTGTGGAAATATTTGGTATAATTTTACTTATTAAATAAAAGGCGGTAATTACTATGAAAAAATGCAAATGGTGCGAATCGCAAATAGAAGATAATGCAACAATATGTCCATACTGTAAAGCTGGTCAAAATGTGAATACTAATGAAGCAACAAATCATATAAAAAATTATTTGAGTTCGGATACAAACAAAAATCAACTTAATGATGATATCCATCAAATAGCTCAGGATTTAAGATTCATTAAAAATCTAATTATATTTGGTTTGGTTTTATCAGTAATACTTGGATTTATTAGTGGGTTAAATAATATAAAACTTATGAAGAGGTAAAAACAAATGATAGAAGATGAATTTGTTGAAGTTGATACTGAAGAAGAAAGTGATCCTACATTTTTCATATTGATACAAAAACAAAAAATCCCAACATTAAATCATTACGTTTGGATTGGGTAGATAAAACTTTACAAATTCCTAAATATCAAAGGCGATTTGTTTGGACAATAAAACAGGCATGTTTATTTATAGAATCCTTAATGTTAGATTTACCCATTCCTACCTTGATGTTTTTAGTAGATGAACATGGAAATAATTTAATTATTGATGGACAACAGAGGATTAAAACGATTCTATACTTTATTGGTGCAATTAAACCTGAAGAAGTATCACCTAAAGAATATAAGTTTATCAATTTTAAATTACAAGGATTACCTAAAAATAGTCCTTGGGAGAATTTAGATTTTGAACATTTTTCTGAAGTAGATAAAAAGAAACTTCTTGATAAAAGTTTAGATATAACATATATTACATTACAAAACCCAAAAGATTTAAGAGGAATATTTTACATATTTGAAAGATTAAATAAAAACGGAACTATTCTTCATGCACAAGAAATACGCAATTGTATTTATTCAGGTAGTTTTAATGATTTCCTATTAGAACTAAATAAATATTCTAATTGGAGAAAAATATTTACAAGTAACGAAGATGAATGCCGTCAAAGAGACGTAGAATTAATTCTTAGATTTTTTGCTTTATATGATAGACCGAAGAATTATACACGTCCAATGAAGGAATTTCTTTCTGATTATATGTCAGATTCATCGATACGTAATATGTGTAATGATGAATTGGCAAAAAAGAAAGTTTTATTTGAACTAACAGTAGATGCTATAATTAAGAATCTTGGCAATAAGCCGTTTAATGTAAAAAGTAAATTAAATGCTTCAGTTCTTGATTCGGTCATGATTGCCTTTGCTAACAATTTAGATAATATACCAAAAGACATATATAATAAATTTAGAACATTATGTAAAAATAATGAATATTATAATTATTGTGGTAAAAGTGCCGACAGTGTTGAATTTGTTAAAAATAGAATACAAATGGCAAATGATTATCTATTTGGTAAAGTTGAAGATATAAATTTAAAAGTTATAAAGCTATTCGAATTGCCAGTATCCGCAGGACTCGGTAATTTTATAGACGATAACACAATACCATCTATTAAAATATTTGTA
>CAMXLV010000150.1 GCA_947244675.1 uncultured Clostridium sp.
TTTCTTATGAGTTTTTATATATACAGAACTTGATTGATATTTAGAAAGCTCACCTTCTAACCATTCTTGTTTTTTCTCGATATTTTTTATTTTAAAAAATTTTAAGATCTTGACAACAAAATTTATAATACCATTAGTCATTTTCTTCGAAAGAATAGATATTAAAAGTAAAGCAAGTGCACTTAAATTTAATAATATTCCTACTATAAAAAAAACAATTAAAAGTTTATTCATATATTGATAATTAAAGAATAAACTAATTAAAGCTATAGATATTGTTACAATTTGCATACTAGTTAAATTTATTAATAATGTGAGTGTTGCTTTTGCAACATTTATTCCATCTTTATGCATATAATAAATTTCCATTGGCTGACCACCAGAAGCAGCTGGTGTTATAGAACTAAAAAAGAAACATATTAATGTATATTTAAGATTTTTAAAAAAACTTGATTTTTCTCCTAATGCTTTTAAAGTTCTACCTGTATTTATTGATTCACAGCAGAAATACAAAAACATAAATCCTATAGCAATTAATATAAATTTCTTGTCAGTTCCTTTTAACACATCTAAAAGTTCTGACATACTTTGGTCTTTAAAAATTATATAAAATGTAAGAAAAATTAAAACAATAAAAATTATTATATTTCTTAAGCCTTTTTTCATTATAAATTTCCTTTCTCAATTAAAAAGAACATATAATAATATATTTCTTTTATACAAAAATTAGATTAATGCATTCATTATTTCTTCTTTAGAAATGGAACCTTCTCTTAAAATTTTAGGTTTTCCGTCCACAACTTTTACTACAGTTGATGGAATTCCTATTTTGCTTTCTCCACTATCAATAAAATAATCAATTTTTCTCTGAAAATCTGAAATTATACTTTCATAGTTTGTTCCATTTGGATGATTAGAAATATTTGCACTTGTAGTTGCAATTGGAACTCCAGAAAGTTCCACTAATTTTCTTGCTATATCACCATCTGGCATTCTAATTCCTACTGTTTGCCCACCTGCAGTTACTATATCTGGTACTTTTTTTCTTTTATTTAAAATTATAGTAAGTGGTCCTGGAAAAAATGTTCTCATAATTTCATATTCAACATCTGTTATATCTCTAGCAACACTTTCTATCATTGAAAAATCACTTACAAGTAAACTAATTGGATTTGTTAAAGATCTTTGCTTTATTTTATAAATTCTTCTAATAGCATTTTCTTCAAAAGCATTAGCCCCTATTCCATAAACTGTTTCTGTTGGGAAAATAGCTATTCCTCCATTTTTTATACATTCAGCAACTTTGTTTATTTTATTTAGATTAATTCCCTTTTTTAAATCTATATACTTTTCCATTTTATTTCCTTCTATTATTAAATTTTATCTATAGTATTTTATCACATTATAAAGGGTTAATCAAGGATTTAAATATTTTAGTTTTTGAATTTTAATTTGAAAAAAGAACTAAATATCACTACACATTTAGTTCTACAATTAATTAATGATTAATTCACACTATTTATATTAACTTTTCATAAAATTTAATTTTTAATGTACTAAATAAAGTATATTTAAAATATTTCTTCTACTTCATCAAAAGCAATATTAATACTTTCACTCATATATCCTTTACTATACAAATAATTTTTTACAGCCTCTTTTTCCATCATCTTAGATTTCTTTTGTATAATAGATATTGCTGATTTTATTTCAAACTCTAATAGTTCTTCTCTGTTATCATAAATATATGAATCTAAAAGCTTTTTGTTTACACCTTTTTGAATAAGTTTATAATTTATTTCTTTTATAGATAAATTTTTTAAATTTTTAAATTCTGCAATACTTCTTTCTATATAATCTAAATCATTAATATAATTATTTTCTTTTAATATTTCAATTACTTCTTCTAATTTATTTTGGTCTTCTTCTTGAAATTTTTCCCATACTTCTGCTTCTGTTCTTTTTTTATACAAAACAAATTTTAAAACTTTACTTTTTAATTTATCTAGTTCTTCTGCTTCTTTTATATTATTAGTAAATTCCATAAGCTTTTAAATTTTAGCAGGCTTAAATTTTAAGCCTGCTATAACTCCTTTTTTATTTCTTATTCTTCATTTGCCTCAAGTTCTTCTTGTTTATCTTCTAAATCATCAGGATTTTTGTTAGGAACATCATCTGTTAAAGCATTTTCAAAAGCTTTATTAAAATTATCTCTAATTTTCTTTTCTACTTCATTCATCATATCTGGATGTTCTGTTAAATAAACTTTAACATTTTCTCTACCTTGTCCAATTTTTTCTCCTTTATAGCTAAACCATGATCCACTCTTCTCAATAATATCTAAATTAACGCCTAAATCTAAAATATTGCCCTCTTTAGAGATTCCTTTTCCGTATATTATATCAAATTCTGCTTCTCTAAATGGAGGAGCAACTTTATTTTTTACAACTTTAACTCTTGTTCTATTTCCTAAAACTTCTCCATTATTTTTTATATTTTCAATTCTTCTAATATCAAGTCTTACAGACGCATAGAATTTTAAGGCTCTACCTCCTGGAGTAGTTTCTGGACTTCCAAACATTACACCTACTTTTTCTCTTAATTGATTAATAAAAATTATAGTAGCATTTGTTTTATTTATAGTTCCAGCTAATTTTCTTAGTCCTTGTGACATAAGTCTTGCTTGAAGACCAATGTGAGAATCTCCCATATCACCATCAATTTCTGCTTTAGGAACTAATGCAGCAACAGAGTCTACAACGATTAAATCTATTGCTCCACTTCTAATTAATGCTTCTGCTATTTCTAATCCCTGTTCTCCAGTATCTGGTTGAGCTACTATTAAATTATCTATATCTACACCTAAATTTCTAGCATATATTGGGTCTAGGGCATGTTCTGCATCTATAAAAGCAACTTCTCCTCCTTGTTTTTGAACTTCAGCTATACTATGTAAAGCAAATGTTGTTTTTCCAGAAGATTCTGGACCAAATATTTCTACTATTCTTCCTTTAGGAATTCCTCCTATTCCTAAAGCTATATCTAAACTCAAAGCTCCAGTTGGAATTGCTTCAACATTCATTCTTGTAGCATTTCCAAGTTTTGTAACAGCTCCTTTTCCAAATTGTTTTTCTATTTGACTCATTGCTACTTCTAAAGCTTTTCTTTTCTCATTTTTATCTCCCATATTTTTTCTCCTTTTTTATATTATATAAAAATTTGTTCTCTGAACTTTCGTTCGTTTACATTAAATCTTAAAAAAACTTTTTGTCAATACTTTTTACAAAAAAATGTTTGCATATTTTTATTATTATTGGAAAATATTTAATATTCAAGCTCTTATAATTATTATAATTCACGTTATTTTTTACGTTTATTTTTAATATTATAAAAATTTATATTTACTGTCTATACCATTTTTCTATATTATAAAAAATACTATATGAATTTGGAGTAATTCTTCCACACAAAGTTTGATTATATACTATACTATCAGTTTCTCTATATAAGAAAATATAAGGAAAATCATTTAAATATTCATCATACAACTTCTTATAATTCTCTTGTTGAATAGCATAATCTGTAGTATTTCTAATATCATTTAAAATTTGCGTTATTTTATCTGTACTGTATAAAGCTAAATTATTATTATTAAAAAATGGTGTAATTTTTGGACTATATCCTGTTTTTATTCCAGAAAGTAACACTTCATAATTTCGATTATTAAAGTCGTTTGCATATATAGAACCATTTTCCTCTTTAATAATAACTTCTATACCATGATTTGCAAGTTGAGATGCTATAACATTTGCAGCAATAACTCTATCTTGCTTAGTATTATCAACAGTTATTGAAAATGATAAAATTCTTCCATCTGAATTTGTCCATCTATTATTCATATAATTCCAACCACACTCTGTAAGCAGACTATCTGCAACTGAATTTGAT
>CAMXLV010000151.1 GCA_947244675.1 uncultured Clostridium sp.
ATTCTGCTTTAATAGTATTTACTTGATTATGAAGTTCTTTATTATCAGCAAGTATAGAATTTCTTCCCTTTTGGTATTTTTCAGCTTCTTCTATAACTTTTGCTTGTCGTGATAATTCCTTATGCAAATTCATATTATCTTGATATAAATTTTGAATTAAGTTATCTTTGGGCTTTATAATTTCTTCCAAAATCTTTTCATCTCTTTTCTTAGATAATCTATTTATATTAATATCAGTAATATCTGACACATCAGGTAGCTCTAATTTGATATTCTTTAGTGTTTCTTTTGTCTGTTCAAAATTTGTTATATTTTTATATTCTTTTAAAGTATAATGAACTCTATTTGTTTTTTCTTTTGGTAAGCCCCTTTGCAAAGCAAAGCCGTTGTCTACCATATATTTAAAAAAGGCATTTTGTAATTGTCTATAACTATCTTTAGCTTTCCAAAATTCACTACAAGCTAATTTATCAATGGGATTCCCTTTTTTATCTGTTGTATGAACAACAGGCAAAAAAAGTAAGTGCATATGAGGAAATTTCTCATCATAATGCACTTTTACAGATAGAATATACTTTTCGCCTGAATTTTTATACTTACAAACAAATTTGTAAGCTGTTTCAAAATATCGTTTTGTTTCTTTTTCGCCGATTCTTTTGAAAAAATCGTTATCTGATGTAATCATATATTCACAAACTATATTACTTACTGTTTTTATTTGCTCTTTTAAATCATATTTCTTTATTATATTGTCAAATTCTTTCACATATTAAAAAATTAATTTTCAATGGAGCGTCTTTTGTAGTTTACAAGAACAAAAGACGTAAAAAATAAATATGTTTTAGTGCAAATTTACAAGCTAATACTACAAAAACCTTGAAAGAATAATCTTTTCATTAATTTCTGGAAATAATTGTTTTTATACTGACTTTATGATATAAATAAGTAAAATAAGGATTTGTAAGGGGGAAAATGATGTCAAAGGATTTTATTCACTTTTTTGGAACAACAGGAAATAAAGATATATTTTTTAAGAAAATTAGGTCATCAGGAGGATTATACTTTAGTGTAGATAATACGAACATAATTATAGATCCAGGTCCAAATACATTTTATAAATATATAAATACTTATGAAGATAAAATTGATGGAATAATCTTATCTCATGTACATATAGATCATTCTAATGATTTGAATATATTTGTAGAGCTTATGACAAATGGAGGAGAAGAGAAACAAGGAAGTTTATTGATACCAAATCAAGCAATAGAAGAGAGTGTATTATTTCCATATGTAAAAGATTTTCCAGAGTACTTAGAAATTGTAAAACCAAATAGTAAATATGCCATAAAAAAAATAGAAATTACATCATCAATAGAACATAAACATGGTGTTGAAAATTATGGATTTAAAATAAAAACTAAAAATCATACTATAGGATTAATAACTGATACAGCATATTTTCCAGAACTTTTAAATTCATATATTGGATGCAATATTTTAATAATAAATGTACCATATCATATACAAGATAAACCAAAACCTAAACATTTGGATATAGCAAACGTGGAAGAATTTATAAAAGTGATAAAGCCTAGTAAAGTAATTTTAACTCATTTTAATTGTAATATCTTAAATAATAACCCTGTTTGTATTGCTGATGAACTAAGTAAAAAGTATGGTATAGAGATCATATCAGCAGAAGATGATATGATTTTAGAATTATAGATTGTTAGTAGTTATTAAAAATAAAAAGGAGTCGATAAAAATGAAAGTAATAAAACATAATGATGCTTTAAAAGGCAAAAATAGTGATAAATGTAAAACTTTAGAATATTCATTTATGGATAAAGATATAGATTTGGGGATAGCAACAATTAGTGGAAGATATCCTGATGAAGGATATGGTGTAAATCTTATAAGCAAAGAACTAATATATGTTATTGAAAGTAGTGGAACATTAAATTTTGAAAATAAAAAAATTGAATTTTCAGAAGGAGATTCTATTTTAATAGAGCCTAATGAAAAATATTACTATGATACTAAATATTGTAAAATATCTATGTCTTGTACACCTGCATGGTCAATAGAACAACACAAGTTAGTAAAATAATGAAAGGAAATCATTGAAAAATGAATATTATAGATATTTATAATAAATACCATTTACCAGAAAACTTACAAATGCATATGTTAAGAGTTGCTGCATGTAGTAATTTAATAATAGATAACTGGAATGGACAAAAAATAGATAAAGAATCAATTACTAGAGTAAGTTTATTGCATGACATGGGAAATATGGTAAAAATACCAGAAGACTTTTCAAAAGATGAAGAATTTATAAAAATAAGAAAAAAATATTTTGAAAAATATGGAACTAATGACCATGAAATCAATTTAGAAATTGGAAAACAAGAGGGATTAACTGAAAAAGAAATTGTTATATTAGATGGAAAAAGGTCAAGAAAAAATGAAGAAACATTAAAATCAAATTCTTATGAAAGGAAAATTTGTGCCTATTGCGACCAGAGAGTAGCACCAGATGGAATAGTAGGAATAAAAGAAAGACTGGAAGATGCAAAAGTTAGATATAAAGATAAACCATTATCTGTATGGTCTAATGAAGAAAAAGCAAATTATTTAATAGAATGTTCTTTAGGTATAGAAAAGCAGATTATGGAACATTGCAACATAAAACCAGAAGATATAAATGATGATAGCATAAAAACATATATAGAACGATTAAAAAAATATGAAATATAGGAGAGAAATATGAAATTTGATGTTAAAAAAAGTAAAAATTATTGTAATTGTACCAGTTGAAAATAGTAAAGAAGTTAGAAATGCTATTTGTGATGAAGGAGCAGGAATTATAGGAAATTATACAGATTGTACTTATCTACAAGTGTATAGGAATTTTTAAACCTTTAGATGATGCTAATCCATATATTGGAGAAAAAAATAAATTAGAATTTGTAGAAGAAGAAAAATTAGAAGTAAGATGTGATGTTAGTATAATTAAAAGGGTGCTAAAAAGATTAAGAGAAGTTTATCCTTATGAAGAACCAGCAATGGATATAATTCTTCTAATAGAAGAAGATGATTTGTAAAAATCAATATGAAGGAGAAGATTATGAGAAAGATAACAGTTGAAATGGCATGTTCTATTAATGGACTAATTGCAACAGAAGATGGAAATGAGGATTTTCTATCTTACAGAGGCTGGGAGATAATGTTAGAATTTTTAAAGGAATATGATGTATTAATATGGGGCAGAAAAACTTGGGACAATATAGTGTCTTGGGGAGAAGACTATTTAAATGATTTAAAAGACATAAATATAATTATTCTAAGTGAAACAAGTAATAAGAAAAATCAATGTTCAAATATTACATATTGCAATTCGATAGAAGATTGTTTAAAAGTATGTGAAAAAATGAAATACGAAAAATTATTCATTTCTGGTGGTGCAACTATAAATAATTCTTTTATGGAAAAAGGAATAGTAGATAATATTATTTTAAATTATAATCCGTTTGTATTAAATAAGGGAATACCACTATTCAAAGGTAATTATTTTGAAAATAAATTAAAACTTGAAAAAATTGTAAAAGAACGAGAAGATATAGTACAAGTTCATTATAGCGTTATAAACTAGAAAATATCAGAGCAGAGAAAGGAGATGTTGCTAAATGAAAGAACTAGATAATAAAGAAAATTATAATAAAACTTTTGAAGATATAAAACATATTGACGAAAATGAAATTGAATTTTGGTATGCTAGAGAATTGATGAAAGTTTTAAGTTATAAGGATTGGAGATATTTTGATGCAGTAATTGAAAAAGCGAAGATAGCTTGTCAAAACTCTGAAATAACTGACATTGGCCATTTCGTTGTTGACAACAAAATGGTTGAAATAGGTTCTGGTGCGAAAAGAGAA
>CAMXLV010000152.1 GCA_947244675.1 uncultured Clostridium sp.
ATTATCATGAAAAACTTTAGCAAGTGGTGCTAAGCAGTTTGTTGTACAAGAAGCATTTGATACAATATTCATACTTGGATCATATTCTTCATGGTTAACTCCCATAACAAACATAGGAGCATCTTTAGAAGGAGCACTAATAATTACCTTTTTAGCTCCTGCTTCAATATGTGCATTAGCTTTTTCAAGTGTTGTAAACACACCAGAACATTCTAAAACATATTCTACTCCTAATTCTCCCCATGGAATATTTTTTGGATCCATTTCATTAAACACTTTTATTTCTTTTCCATTTACAATTAATATATTATCTTTTCCTTCGACTGTCCCTTCAAATTTCCCATGTACTGTATCATATTTTGTCATATACGCCATATAATCTGCTGTTATAAATGGGTCATTAATTGCTATAACCTCTACTCCTTCTTTTTTTAATGCTGCTTGGAAAGACAAATTACCAATTCTTCCAAAACCATTAATTCCAATTTTAACTGACATAACATTTCCTCCTTTTTTAGATACAAGTTATCCTTCTCATATCCATCTTTATAAATAGTATTACCTAAATTTAATTTCTTAATTCTAGGCAATTCAATTCTATACCAAAAATCCATACTTTGCAAGTACTTTTTTCGTTTTTTTGGACAATTGGGAGGGGTGGGTGAATTTGGGACAGGTACAACTTCTCCTAAAAAGGGTAATTTGGGACAGGTACAACTTCCTCACAAAATGACATAACTAAAAAAGCAGATTAATAAATCTATCTATCCTCATTTTTCTTTTTTGTACAATGCTTTATCTATTACGCTAAGTGCAATTCCTGTTACTCTTGCAATTTGTTTTCTAGTCGTTCCTTCCATTTTTCCTATTATACCTATCAATGCATTTCTATGCTCTACATTATAATTTTGAATTTCTTGAATATTTCTTAATCCTAACTTTTTCTTTATAAAATAAATTACTTCTTCATCTGTCATTCTATTTTTCATTTCATATTCTAAAAACTCTGTACTACTCTTAAATTTTAAAATTTTCTGATTAAACTCTAAAAAACTTCCCTTCCTTTTTTCTTCTAAAAATATAGACAAAACTTCTTGCGACTCAACTATTTTTTTCTTGTCACTAAAATATTCTAAATAACTACTCCACTTATAATTTTCCATAGGACTAATTCCTGCTTTTAGGGGATTTTGGTGAATATATCGAACTAAATTTAATAAATATTTTGAACTTTCCACATTTTTACTTACAAATCGATTTTCAAATACATGACCTACTCTTTGATACTTTTTATTGAAATAATTGGCATAACCCGTTGCCATACAATGAATAATTTGAGATAACTTTTCATTTTCATCTTTAATTTCTAAATGAATATGATTTGGCATTAAAACATATGCATACAATGAATATAAATATTTTTCTTGTGTTTTCTTTATCATCTCTTGAAATTTTAAATAATCTTTCTCTTCAAAAAAAATGTCTTGCTTATTCACGCCTCGTAGCATACAGTGATACACATGGCTGTAACTTCTTTTCCTTGGTTGCCTAGGCAAATTTTTTTCCTCCTTTTCTAATAATTTTAAAAAGTATAGCATATTTTTTTCAATATTGCTATACTTTTCAACTATTTTTTATGTGCAACTCATTTCAAAACAACATGGTCTTTTGGGATAACTTGTGCCTGTCCCAAATTACTCCTTATGGGGATAACTTGTGCCTGTCCCAAATTCACCCCAACTATTAGCGATATAGTTTTTCTAATACGATAATGAACATGGCATGTGACCAACCAAGTCCTAAAACCCAGTTTGGTTGCAAGGTTTGGTTGTCTACTTGTTCACCTAAAAAGTTGTGTTTTCCTGCTGTTTTTACTACGAAATCAAATGTTTCTTTTGCTTTCTTTTTTTCTCCTGTCTCTAGGTAATATAATGTCATCCATAAATTTGCAATTGGCCATGGGTTTCCATTTCGGTAATGATCTCCTTCAAAACGCTGATAACCTCCTGTATAAGTTCTTAGTGATAAATTAATTCTTTCTATTGTATTGACTATCTTTTTTTCCTTTGGTTTGAATACCTTAAATGGTACAACCGTTCCAACCATACTAATATCCATCTTTTGATCTTCTGTATTGCGCAAATATGTCTTCTTTTCTTCATCATACATATTTTCATTCATATATCTTTTAATCTCTGTTTGTAACTTTTCTAATTCTCTCTCACTCTTTACAATCTTTTCATCTTTCAAACGATTATTTTCAAAATCTGATGTCTTTTCTCCTAATTGTCTATAAATTTTCATCATACATTCAAAAGCTGAATAAATACTAGCTAATGAATACAAATGAATCCCTTCACACATTTCCCAAAGATCGTAACTTACATGATATTTATGCCCTTGTTGCTTTCTATTAGCTTCCATTTCTTGTTTTACCTTATCCAAATCATGCTCATCTTGCACATCTAATAATAACCAGTCCTTTACATAGCGTTTCAAAAAATCTACTGCTTTTTCACACATAGACAAAGTATCTTTTAAAAACTTTTCTGACTTAGTATATTGATAATGTTCATATACACCATATACAACACTTGCTGTCTCATCAATTTGATATCCCCAAGCTGGTGCTAATTTTCCATCTGTAAAAAACCTTTGCTCCCACATACCATTCTTACTTTGTGTCTTCTTACAAAACACCTTATAAAACTTCTCTGTTTCCTTATCCATCTTCAAAATATCTAGTGCCTTTGTCATAAACACAGCATCTCTTGTCCAACAATAAGCATATCTTCCACATTGTGTAAAATTCTCATCCACTTCTGGAGAAGCAATAATTCCTCCTGTTTCCCCATTTAATAAAAGTGGAAATAGTAAAATACTTCTCTTATAAATATCATAAATTTTCTCATCATAACTATTCTCTGGATCCTTTATATTTAATCCATTGTGTGTCTTTAAATACTTTCTCCAGTAAGCTTTTGTATTCGTATATTCTTTATTTAGATCAATTTTCTTAATTCTTTCTATCTCATTTTCAATTTGTGATATATTCTTATTTTCTCCTATTGCTATACAAATTTCTAGTACCTTCTTTTCTTTTGGATGAATCACACCTAAATCATAGCAAATACTTGTATCATTTGACATCCCTATATAATCTTTATCACAAATTTCACCTCTTTTGATTGTCTCTTTACTTCCATTAATTTGATGCTTTAAAAGTTTATGTCCTTTGGCAAAAGTTGAAAAAGTAAAGTCATGAGCATATTGCATCATTCCTCCATCTATAATCTTACAGCTAACATGATTATTATAATCAGATAACAACTTAGAATGAACATAAAAGCTCGTATCTAAATCAATCTTCCCTTCATTTAAAAAAATATATTTCTTAACTAATACATTTTCTTTTAGCATAACATAATCTGTTTGAAGAATTTTTAAATTAAAATAAGTATTTAATATCTCTGTATTCAAAATATTAGTATCTGTATCATAATATTGTCGATACACATTATTAATATCCTCATGTAAATAAATCACATCTGAATAATTAATTTTCACTCCTGTATGAAAATAATCAATATATTGTCTGCTATCTTTACTTGGGAAATAAACCCTTTGTAACTCTCCTTTCCCTGTATAAGTTGCTAACATATTCTTATTGCCAATCATTGCTTCATTAAAATACTTATTTTCCATCTTTTTTTCTCCTTTAACCTTCGATTACATTTATAATTTGCTTTTCCAACTCTTTTATTTTCTCATTAATACGGAAAATATCTTCATCTTTCAATTTATTATCACTCATATCTTGTCTTACATAGTTGTCCATATCCTTAATCTCATCTTTTAATTTCTCTAATCGATCCATCACTTCTCTTCTAATAGTTGATCCAATACTACTCTCTAGCTTA
>CAMXLV010000153.1 GCA_947244675.1 uncultured Clostridium sp.
ATTATGAAAGACAGTATTTAACAAAAGAATACTGTCTTTAAAAATTATAATTGTATTTTAATAAATCTTCATAAATTTTATTTCTAGCATTTTCTGTATATAAAAAATCACAAGAATTTAAAATCTTATTTTGTAGCTTATAAGAATTACAATGACTTGAATGACCGTAGCCAAGAATTTATACTCATAATAGCTTGTTTAGTATTAAGCTTATTTAAGTGCCACAATTTATTCCATTTTTTAACATTGTTTTTAATTTTAGTTTTACTAGAAACTCGAAGTAGCCTATGAGTAGTAAAAGTTCGATAGCCACAAAAGTTAACTCCCATAGAATATGGATAATACCTAGATTTATCATTTAACTTTAATTCTAAATGAGAATCTATAAATTTTTCTATCAATTTCTTTATTTCAATACATTCTTGTTTTGTTTTCAATAAAATTATAAAGTCATCCATATAACGAATATAATATTTGCATTTTAAGATATGTTTTACATACTGATCTAATTCATTCATATAAATATTGGCGAAAAATTGAGATGTATAATTTCCTATCGGTATTCCTTTTTTATTCATATTATCTGTACCATCAAATATAAGTAAATGTGTAAAATCTAATAATTTCTTATCAGCAATATATTTGGATAGAATATCAAATAATATATTCTTATCAATATTGTAAAAAAATTTACTTATATCACATTTTAAAATCCAAAAATCTCCATAATTTCGTTTGAAAATTCTCATATAATTTTGTAATTGTTCAACTGCTTTATGAGTACCCTTATTTTCTAAACAAGCAAAGTTAGTATTAATAAAACGTGGTAATATATAAGGTTTAATAAATTCTTCAACATACCATTGGTGTACTATTCTATCTTTATAGGGTAATGCTTGTATAATTCTTTCTTTTGGTTCATATATTTTAAATTCTTTATATTTTCCGACTTGATAAGTATTATTAGCAATATCATTAAGTAAAAGTGTTAAATTTCGTTCTAAATCTATTTCAAATTCTACAACATCAGATTTATAGGTTTTATGATTTCTCGCTCTTTTATGTGCTAAATATAGTTTTTCAAAAGTTAAATTTTTATAAAATGTATTTTTTATTTTTTTAGGCATGAAGAAATCCACCCACCTAACATTTTACATACTTCTGTAAGTTTATCACTCCAAGTAGAATAATTTTGCATAGAAATATATTTATATTTAAAAGAAATTCTAATATGTACTTGTAAAAGTTTTAAACAAGCATCTAACTCATTCAAATATTTTAATTTTTCTTGTTTGTTATAAATTTTTAATGCGTAAACTAAAAGTCTAAGACCACTATATAAAGTACGTTTAATTTCTTCTACTAAAACAAATCTTTCACTTTTAGGGTATTTTCTAATTAGATCATTGGAATAGTAAATTAAATCTAAATACTTTTGATAAATAATTGTTTCATCATTTGTTTTCATATTCGTTTTTATCTCCTAATATTTTTTTGAAATTAGACAATATATTAAATGCTTGAATTGGTGAAGTTTTATTTATATCCATATTTTTAATTTTGTTTATCATATTTACTATTTCTATGTTATTTAAGTAATTAGAAGTAGAAGTAACAATAGAAGAATTTTCATCAATAATAGAAAATTCAAAACCTCTTTCTTTTAGTAAATTAGAATACTTTTCAAAACTATTAATAGGAAAACCACATTTTACAATATTATCATTTAATTTTGTTAATTTTAAATTTAGTTCATTAGATATTAATTTAGCATCATTATCTAAAAAAATAAAAAACATACCAGATTTAAATAAATATAATTGGTTGTCATTAGTAGCTTTTAATTCATTATATCTTTTGTATAGCTTACTCATATATACACTCTCCTCATATAAAAATTTTTCAAATTTATTATACAACAAAAATAAACGATAGTAAAGTATTGTCGAAAATTTTAAAAAGTGATATGATAAATAAAATGGTTGAGGAGGGAGGTGAAATAAGATGAACAATGATAAAAGTCTTACAAGGCAAGACATAGAACTATTTATGATGGCTCAATTTATAGATGTAATAAATGTGTTTGAAAAATATGAAACAATTGATGAAGTAAAAAAAGATGTAAAAGCTAGAAAGCAGATATATTTGAATTATATAAAACAAATTCAAGAACCTATGGAATTTGTAGCATTAAATTTATATGATAAAAATATAGACGATAAATTAAAAAAATGTGAAGATGCATATTCAGATAGTACAGAATATAAAATAGCGATACAAAAATTAAAAGTTGCAAGTAATACATTAATTGAAAAATTAGATGATACAGAAAAAGAAAAACTAAAAGAAATAAATAATCTAATATATGAAATATGTAATTTTAAAACACATCTAGCATATAAAATTCGGTCTAATAGATGGTATCAAGATCAAAGAAAAATGTACTTAATTAAGCAGTTGGTATAGTAAAACTATTACCAGTTTTCGGAACTTAATTAAGTACAAAATCAAAAACTAAAATCAACTAAAATCATTAACATCTTTATAGAAGTCAGCAACAGGTCTATTAAAAACGATTGAAAATGCTAATAATTCATAATCTTTTACACAACGTTTATTATGCTCAATAGCATATATATCAGCTTTATATAAATTAAGACCAATCAATTCTAATTTTTCGCATAAAACTTTTTGAGAAAATCCACTTTCTGCACGGAATTTCTTAAAGTTTTCAGATATAACATTTAATTTATTATTAATTCCTCTACGGCGATTCATAGTAAAAACACTCCTTATATTCTAATAAATACATTCTACAATAAAAGTGAGGGACAGAAGGCAATAAAATATTGTCTTTTGTCCCTCTAATCTGTTAAGGAAAAAATTAGAATATAAGAATAAAAATAAATATTATTTATTTTTTAGAATCCACTCATAAACTTCATCTTCAGTAAGTTTTCCTTTTTTCATAAGATTAATTTTTTCTTTAGCCTGTTTTTTCCAAGTTTCAAAATCTTTAGAAAGTTCTTTATTTTTTCTAACTTGCATAAATTTTTGTTGATAAGTTTTTCTGTATTCGCCCATAGCCTTATTTTGCTTTAATCTTTCAGTATAAGATTGAAAAGCACCTAAATCTCTACAAGATTTTGAGTTTTCTTTTGGATAGTCGCAATAAATTTCATCTACTTTTGATGTTGGAATAAAGTACATTCCACAATTTTGACATTTTTTTATTGGATAGTTAGGTGTTTTTGATAATTCATCAATGATAGCATAGCAAATACTTGATAAATCGTTACTTTTATGAGTATCACTCATTGAAAGAAACATATTTTTAGTATGTAAAGATTCTAATATATCATATTCATTTTTATTACAAAATTCTTGATATTTCTTTGAATAACTATCTCGCATAACAAAGTCATTCTTATAGTATGTATGTAATTTTCCCATTCTCTTTATTAAATAAACTGCATATCGTTCACTATATGTATATTTCTCTAATTCAGTATTATTATTTAAGTTATAGATATAGGTAACAGCTTTTATTAGTTCTTGTTGCAAATCAATTAGATTTTCTTGTAAATCTTCAAATATTTTAGTAGTTGCTTTTAGATAACTTCCATTACTGCCATAATTACTACTTAATTCAAATTTATAATCCTTATCTAAATCTCTTAATATCTCAAAACCATAAGCATAAAAGAAAGTTTTATTAGCTATTTCGTAGTTAGATAAGTCAGCATTTAAAAATCTTAATAGCATTAGCCCAAATTTTTCGTGAAATGGAAAGTATAAAGAGGCAGGATGCTTTAAACCATTATCTGTTTCTTCAGTTTCCTTATAATACACATCTCTTAATTTATTTTCAGTATCTAAATGAAAATCAG
>CAMXLV010000154.1 GCA_947244675.1 uncultured Clostridium sp.
GCAGAGTATAAAGAGGCTGAGTATGAGGATGTTTTAAAACTGCCTAGTGACTATGCAAATGTTATTAAGAAAATTGATAATTTATCTCAAGGGAATGATGATGAATTAGATATAGTAAAAGATTTAATTAAAAGAAGGGATAAAATCAAAAAAAGTATAGACCTTACTTCTTCTTCAGATTTAGCAGTATGGTCTAAAAGAGCTGATGCATGTGATGATATAATTGCAATTTTTAGAGATGGAATTGAGATGTTTAGTAAAAGATTGAAAAATAGTGTGCAACAAGATGCTAGTGAATTATTCGGTAAAATTTCCAATGATAAGGATTATATTGGATTAGAGATTAATGATAATTATGGCTTGCACATCATACATAGAACAGGACAAAAAGTTCCAATGAGATCAGCTGGTTATGAACATATTGTGGCATTATCATTAATATATGCATTACATAAAAATGCTCCGTTCAAAGGTCCTATTATTATGGATTCTCCCTATGGCAGATTAGATGTAGATCATAAGCGTAATATTACAAAGATATTACCATGTATGGCTGAGCAAATATTGCTATTAATGTATGAGGGTGAAATTACTCGAGATGATTTGAAGGATTCATTAAATAATAACTTAATTAAAGAATATCAATTAGTAAGATTAAGTTCGTTTGAAACTAAAGTAGAGTAGGTGTTAATATGGAAGATCTAACAGTATTAAAATTACCGAGTAACAGAATTATAGAAGATTTAATGCAACTTCATTATTTTGAGGATTACCTTGTTATATATGAATATGTTTTTGCTTATGCAATCAAATATCATTTTGAAGAGATTAATCCAGAAAAAGAGTATGAATTGATTGGCGTTTCTGAAAAAACATATAATGCAGGTTCTCTTATTGATATTAATGCATTTATTTCATGTGTATATCCTAATTGTTCTACTCCAAATAGATATTTGAAAAACATTATTACATATGGCTTGATTAAATTGACGGAAAAATTGCAAGAAAAAATAAGTATTGATATTTATGACATTTTATGATCATTTAATCAAAATGAAATTAAATAATTCATTTAGATGACTACTTTTCTTTTTATATACTTACACTTTTTTGAAGAATATTACCCTATTATATTTTTAGAGGTTAAAGAAGAAAAACTTAGCCCTTGCATTTATGCAGGGGCTTTTTAATACAGGCAAAATCTCATTTTGGGGGAGGACTATTTAGTTCTTAGTATCCATTCTAAATAGTAAATAAGAGGCACTAGGTTCGGGGTCAAACAACTAAGAAGAAGACTCAAGTCTTCTCTATAACTAAATTTAGGAATTCACAGTTATTAGATATAAGACAAATTTACTTATATTTAATAACTTTTTTCTTTTTATATACTTGCGTTTATATTAAAAACTGTCCAGTAAGGTGAAGAAATATCACTTTATTGGACTTTTTTTCTGTTTTATAGGGTGCGAAATCTCATATTTATGTCCAGTTAGGGTGAAGGAGTAAAAATATTCACTTATTTTTATACTTCACAAAACTTCTATTTTTTCCAGTATAAGTGGAGAACAAAACTCTCTTCAAGCAAAAGGAGGACAAGACTATGCCTTAAACTCGACAAAATTTTTCTCATAAATAAAGAACCAAGTGTTAGTATTAGTGTTAAAGATGGGGCTATACTAATCAATGTCACTAACTTAAGAGAAACAGAAAGAAAAGAATGTAGAAAAACAATAAAAAGCTTACACTTAAGAAATTTTAATTCCTTTAATGTAAGCAAATTTATATTTATTGCAGAAGAAAAAAGTAAAACTGTAATTTTACACTACTAATATGAATATCTATAAGAGCGTCTAGAAACATTTTTTACATTAGCTCTTTTATATGTTCTATCTTTTCTAATGGGAACTAGTTTTGTTTTAATCAGTAAGTTCACTAAATTGAGTTCCTTATATTTATCTGGTGAATCATAGAATACTAAGGATTTTATGAAATGAGATTTAATTATACCTATAATTTGATTTGTATTACGTTTCATTTGATATTTATATCGTTCATAAGGAATTTCATGTTTTAAATTACATTCTATAATAAGTAAAGAGACAATATTAGATAGCCATATAGTTGAATATATATCTTGTCTAATTAATCTATTTCTATATCCACTAAACTCCTCTATTTTTAATTTGTTTTTTAAAATGTTGTAAGATGTTTCAATATTCCATCTTAAATGATATAGTTCTTTTAATCCAGTGATATCAAATTCCTCATTACTTAAATTAGTTAATAATATTTCCTCGGTATTAGCACCGTTGTCTGTTACTAAAATTTTAGCAAATCTCAATTTATATGTTGTAGATGTGATTTTATTAAAAAAATCACAATCATCCTTATAGTCTTTGGCTAAGCCTTTTAAATATTTTACTTCGAAAAATTTATCCTCTCCACACTCAAGCTGACTTGAGTATCTTCTTAAATGATCCTTTTGTAATCTAATTAGAAATTTTTGATTATTATCTATCATTTTATCTAATAATCTAATAGAATAATACCCTCTATCAAATATAATTATAGACTTATCTCTTATATTATCTTGTAAGCAATCTAAATGTCTTAAAGCTAATTTCTTTTCTCCATATTTATATCCTTCTAATTGAGAATCCAAGGCCAAATGATTTATGTAGTCATACAAAATTGATAATTTTGCTAATACAGGTCTATCTTCTTGAGGACAAGCTTTATTTCCTGCATAAGATCGACCATAAATCTCTGCGTTTTCACTTGAAGAGGGAAGTACTAGTTCAGACCCATCTATAGCTAATATATAATATCCATTCAATTTGACTAATGTTTCTTCAAATTCCTTATAATGCTTATTAATAAAATCATTTGACATTTTACGAATAGCTTCTGGATTAAAATTCATCCTTGCCTTGTAAAATCCAACAGTACTGATATCCAATGGTTTTTCTATATCACTATAATAATTTATTAATTCAGAAAATTGTGTTTTCCCTTTTTGGGCAAACATTTGTAATAAAAGATTATAGGGGCTTATTTTTCTGTTTCTGGTAAAAGTTTTAGTGTTATCTCCTCTAATCTCTTTCAAATATGAACTGAAGTCATTTTTAAAAAAATCACTTATTTCTAACATTGTATCAGCCTTCATATATGGTTCCATCCTTATAAACTAGCTTAGGCTTGTCCTTTGAAAAAGCTGCCTTTAAATATGGCAGTTGATTTTCTTTAACAATTCCCAAATAAGCTATAGTTTTTTGAACGACTTTACCATTTTCACGTTTTGATTCAACCAAAGAAGCATAAAGGGTATTATTTTTATTCCAAGTTCTTAAATACATAATCGCGCCTACTTTCACACTACATTTATGATAGCATATTTATTTATAAATATAAATATATAATATTCTCACTACAATACTTATTAATGAAATTTCTATATTTATTTGATTATAATTTTCTTTTGTGCTCTTTATAATGATGGCTTTTCTCTTAAGTTAATGACATTGTATACTAATAGCCCCCTGCACGCGGACTAAACTGTATTTATTAGTAAGATATTTATATGGAAAAGTTTAAACACATAGGATAAGCTTTCTCCAGCATAAAATTATTAAAGAATGGAGAAAGCAAATGTCAAAACGAAACATTGAATATGTAGTAACAAGAAGTTTTGATTCTAGTAAAATATCATTACTAGAAAGATTAATTGAGCATATAGAAGAACAAGGGGAGACAGAGGATGATAATGGTAAATCACCAGATTCAAACTGTGGGGATTTATTGTAGATTATCAAAAGATGACAATACAGGTGTAGAGTCAAACTCTATCACCAATCAAAAACTATATCTAACCGATTATGTAAAACAAA
>CAMXLV010000155.1 GCA_947244675.1 uncultured Clostridium sp.
TTCAAAATTTAAATAATCAACTATTTGAATTAGAATATAATAAATTTGATCCAGATTTAAAAATTGGTTGGAATTTTGAAAATGATGGAGAATGATATTTTAACAATATGTTAAATAATGAAATTGTATATATTGCCTTAGATAGAGATAAAGTGGTTAGCTATTTAGCAGGTAGTATAAATATACAAGGTAGTTATGTAACAAAATCATTAGGAGAAATAGATAACATGTTTATATTAGAGCAATACAGAAAATATGGAATAGGTACAAAACTAATAAATGAATTTAAAGAGTATTGTTCTAAAAATAAAATAGAAGAACTAAAAGTAACAGCATCTGCGAAAAACAATAATGCAATAGAATTTTATAAAAAAAATGGATTTAATGAATTTGAAATTACATTAAAACAAAAAGTAAATTAATAGGAGTTAAAGTTTATGATAAAAGCGATATTTATTGATATTGATGGAACGTTAAGAGATAGCAATAGGAATTTGTCAACAAAAACAATAGAAACAATAAAAAAGGTAAGTGAAAAAGGAATATTAGTTATACTATGTTCTGGAAGACCAAGAAAATATACTGAAGAAATAAGTAGAGAATGTTTTGCTAGTAAATATATAATTACTTCAAGTGGTGGAAATATATATGACTACGAGCAAAATAAAATTTTATATGTAAATAAAATGGATAAAGAAGCATTAATAAAATTATATGAAATAGCTAATCCAGAAGATGTTAGATTTATTATGAATGTTGGAGAAGGTAGAGTAGTAAATAAAGTAAAACATGCAGATCAAGAAAAAAAATTAGAAGAAAATATAAAGGACTTTGTTTATAAAAATGATGTTGTTCAATGTACCATTGCAGATAGTGATTTTGACAAAATAAAAAATTTAATATCTAAAATTGAAAAAGTAGAAAATATAGAAATAAAAAATAGACACAAAAGTTTATTAGATATTAAATTTAAAGATGATAAAACAGTATTCTGTGATATTGCTAACATAGATTCTAATAAAGGATTTGCAGTAAAAAAGATGTTAGAAATTTTAAACATAAAAAAAGAAGAAGCTATTGCAATTGGAGATGATAATAATGATTTATCAATGTTTGAGCAAGTAGGATACAAGGTGGCTATGAAAAATGCTATTGATATTGTTAAAGAAAAGGCAGATGAGATTACATTATCTAATGATGAAGATGGAGTGGCAGTATTTTTAGAAAAACTACTAAAAGAAATGGAGGAAAACAATGAAAAATAGAAAAGGGCTAATTCTAATTTATCCAGGTTTCCAAAATGAAGCAAAACAATATCAATACAACAGACTTATCGAAGAATTTAACAAAAAAGATATTAGTGTAGATAAATTAAAAGTTGATGAACAATATACAAGTGTAATAGATGGAAAAGTAAATATAGATGTTAAACAATACGACTTTTGCATACAACTTGTTAAAGATAAATATATAAACGAACAACTTTGTAAAAATAGAATAAGGTCATTTAATTCTTATAGTGCAATAGAAAATTGTGATGATAAAATGATGACTTATGTTATATTATCAAATAAAAATATAAATTTGCCAAATACAATATTAGGCAGTATAAACTTTGGGGTAGAAAATATTAAAAAAGATAATAAGAGTGAAGAATTTAAGAAATATGTTGAAACTACTTTGAATTATCCATTTATAACTAAAAAATGCAATAGTAAAGGTGGAAGAGATATATACAAGATAAATAATAGAAATGAATTTAATGATATATGTAATAAATTAAGTGGTTCACAATACTTATTTCAACAATTTATTCCTGAAAATATAGGAAAAGATATTAGAGTTGTAGTTGTAGGAAATAAAGTAGTAGGTTCGTTTATGAGAATAAATGAAAATGATTATCGTTCAAATATATCATTAGGTGGGAAAGCATTACCTTATGAAGTTTCAAATGAATATAAAGAAATTGCAGAAAAAATAGCAAACGAGTTAGAGTTAGATTATTGTTCAGTTGACTTTTTTATGAGTAACGAAAATAAACCAATAGTCTGTGAAGTAAATGCAGATCCAGCTATTTGTGATATAGAAGAATTAAGTGGAAAAAATGTAGCAGAGATATTTGTAAACTATATAATTAATGAGATATATTAAGGAGAAGAGTATGGAAGAATATTTTGATGTATTAAATGAAAAAGGTGAATATACAGGAAAAACTGAAACTAGAGAAAAATGTCATAAAGAAGGATTATGGCATAAAGCAGTAGTAGTATTTATCATAAATTCGAAAGGGCAAGTATTATTACAAAAAAGAAGTGCAAATAAGAGAATGTGGACTAACACATGGGATGTAACAGCAGGAGGACATGTATTAGCTGGAGAGTTTGGTTTTCAATCTATACTTAGAGAATGTAAAGAAGAATTAGGAATAGAACTAAATAAAAATGATATAACTTTTATAGGTGCAGGAATTTCAAATAATATAAAAGGAGATATTGTAAATAATCATTTTAATGAATATTATGTGGCAAATAAAGAAGTAGATGAAACTAAATTAAAATTACAAGAGGAAGAAGTATCAGAAGTAAAATGGATAGATAAAGATGAAATTATAGAAAGAATCAAAGATAATTATAATGGAATAACATATAAAGAAGGTTGTTGGGAATATTTAATAAAATATTATGAATGGTTAAATAAATAGAATATAATAGGAGGACTTATGAATAAAAGAAAAGTTGTTACACTATGTGGTTCAATAAAATTTTGGGATAAAATGCAAGAAGTAAATGAAAGATTAGCATTAGAAAATGGATATGTAGTAATTGGACTTACACCTTGTGTTACAAATAGAAATTTTACAGAACATGATAAAGAACTGTTAGGTGAATTGCATAGAGCTAAAATTGATTTATCAGATGCAATATTTGTAGTAAATGTAGATGGATACATTGGAGAAAGCACAAGAAGAGAGATAGCATATGCTAAACAAAAAGAAAAAGAAATACTATATTTAGAAAGTGTAAAAGACTATGTAAAACTAAATAAACAGAAAATATAAAGATTGTAGTATAAAACGAGGAGGAAGAAAATGAAATATATAAATTCAAAAAAAGTGGATAAAATAAAGCTAACAAAAGATAACTATTATGTTTTAATTGACTTTGATAGAACTTTAACAAAAGGAAATAGTATAAGTGGTTGGCGAGTACTCTATTATTCAGGTTTATTAGGAGATGACTTTACTAAAAGATATGATGAAATACACGACAAACATCATGAAGCATGGAAAGATAGATTCAAATCATATATAGACTTATTACGTGAAAAGGGGCTAAATAATGAACTTATAAAAGAAGCTGTAAAAAGACAGATTTAGAACTTCGAGATGGAGCAAAAGAATTCCTAACTCAAATGCATGATTTAAACATACCAGTTGTAATAATATCTTGTAGCTTAAAAAACGTAATTAAGGAATATTTAGAATTTCATAATTGCTATTATAATAATATTGTTATATATTCCAATTATTGTGATATAGAAGAAAATGGTAAAAATGATATTTACAAAGTTACACCACACAGTAAAAACGAAATTACATTTTCAAAAGAACTAAATGATATTATAAAAACAAAAGATTATGCAGTACTATTTGGAGATATTGTAGATGATGTAAATATGGTATCAAAAGATAAATTGAATAGTACCATAACAGTAGGTTTTTTAGATAAAAAAATAGAAGAAAATTTAGAACTATATAAATCAACATTTGATATTGTATTAACAGATAATGCTAATTTTAAAGAAATAGAAGATATAATTAAACTAGAAAAATATTAAAAGGTAGAAAATGTTAAGAATATTAGTATGTGGAGGCG
>CAMXLV010000156.1 GCA_947244675.1 uncultured Clostridium sp.
TCTTATGGAACGCTAAATCCTATAAGAACACCCAGACTGGTACCGATGGTGGGACTCGAACCCACATGGTTTCCCGCTGGATTTTGAATCCAGTGCGTCTACCAATTCCGCCACATCGGCTTATATAATATGTACTAATCTATATTAGCACATATTTTTTATCTTGTCTAGCTTATTTTCAAAATTTGCCCTGGATAAATTAAATTAGGATTACTAATTCCATTTAAATTCACTAAGAATCGGACAGAAACGTCATAATTTCTAGCAATCCCTGATAAAGTATCTCCTCTTTGTACTGTATAATAATTACTAGTACTCATTGGATTTAAGTTTGTATTACTACTCTCTGTTATTCTCAATTTTTCTCCTGGATAAATTAGATTTGGATTTTTTATACCATTTATCTCAACAATATGACTTACTGTAACACCATAAGCATTGGCAATTTTAGATAATGTATCTCCTCTTTGTACTGTATAAACAATGCTTCCTGTTCCTCTTGTTTCTTGACCATGCATTGTAGAATTGCTTGGTATTCTAATTGTTTGCCCTGGATAAATTAAATTAGGATTACTAATTCCATTTATTTGTACCAATTCTTGCACTGTTGTTCCATAACGATTTGCTATTTGTGATAGTGTATCTCCTCTTTGCACTGTATACCATACTGTTTCTGTATTCATACTGCTATTAGGATTTTCTGTGTCAGGAATAACATCTGTATCAGATAAAAAAATCTCTTGGGTATATAAATCTCTATCGACATTTCCTCTTATTCCGTGGGACAACCCCTCTGTCTGTATATTGCACACCAATCCATCTATCCCAACTTGTTTCCACATTAGCAAGTTTATTATAATCTCCATAATAAGCTAACCATAATTGATAATTATTGGCTAATTCACGACTAAATCGATCCCTTGTATTAGATAAATCACTATAAATAATAATTTCTTTATTGGTTAGTCTTTTAACCGTTTCTAAAAAAACTTGTGCAATTTGGTTAGATTCTTCTACTCCGAACACCACCAAATACTTCATAATCCATAACTAATTTACAATCCACTTGTTTTCCGGCTAATAACTGAAGCAAAAAATCTAGCTTCTTGTTCCGCTTCTCCGTGTATTTGTTGCCGTTAAAAAATGATAAAAACCTACCTTTAGCCCATTTGCTTTAGCATTTTCATAATTAATATCAAAATAAGCATCTTTAATATTACTTCCTTGGCTGGCTTTAATATATACTACTTCGATTCCACTTTCCCTTACTTGCCTATAATCTATGTATCCTTGCCAATTGCTTACATCGATTCCTTGATATTGTGGATTAGATGCTGGTGTTAATGCATATGTCATATTAACATTAGCAAAAAATAAAAATGCTACCATTGTAAAAATAATGATAATACTTTTTCTCTTTCCCACAAAAAAACCTCCTTTGCCTATATTGTATGCAAAAGAAGTTTTTGACGTTCTCTTTATCCTTCATATTCAAAAACATGAATTGTTTTTATAGTAAGTGATGAAAAATCATCTTGTTCATTTTCAAAATCTACTACTTTAAAGAAAGACTTTTTCTTTAAATCCATTTTTAATTTCGTAATATCTACCAAAATTTTAGTTGATAAATCTTGCCCTACTGGCAAAGTTTTATTTTGATTATCATAAAAAATACAATTGGTAAAACTAATGGCACTAGCACCTTGTTTTAAATTAATTTTATAAAAATTAATTTTTGTTTTATCCTGTTTAATAGCCTTTTTTATTTCTTTTTCTGGATTGATATTAAATATATTCATTTCTTTTTCATCTAGTAATTTATCTTGCATTGCTTTATAAACTGGTATATCTTCTGTTATCTGTACTTTTTTTAATGCTGATTTTACACTCTCAATCACATTTTCCAAAGCTAGCTTATAGCCAATCTGCTTAGTTGTTTTACTAATATCTAAAATAGTAAATTTATCTTTGGCTATTTCTCGATGTCTTTTATTATTAATTTTAGATATTTTGGACATATCTTGTGCAATACCTCCAAAAATATCAAATTCGTCTTTTTCTGTTAATGTTTTCTCTTCTATAGCTTCTTTTTTTAATTCATTTAAACTTGCTGTAATATCTTTAGGTAGCACCTCATTATTTTTTACTTTGTTGATAATTTCTATTAAATTAGTAGCTGTAATAAATAAGCTGTCTGTTTCTTGTTTTGTTAAAACTTTTCTTTGTAATCGATCCATATTTCTTCCGAATTTTTCAAGGTCTTCTTCATAATCAAATACTCTTGTAATCTTTTTGATAATATTAACTTCCTCTTCTTCTCCTTCTGGTAAAGAAGCTATTTCATCTTTATTACTATATTTCCAAAATTCAAAAATACTTTTTTTATGACTGTCAATTTCTTCAATAAATAATGTTGCATTTTCTATTTTTTTTGTCATGTTCTTTTTCTTTAGCTTTAAACTATTAATATCTAACATAATATTTTTTAGTGCATTTTCTAATCTTTCAAATTCTTTATATAAATCTACTAATTCTTCTATTGTGCAATTTTCCTTGACAATTGGCTTGGTTTTTCTTTTTTTGTTTTTGGCAGTTTCTACTTTAGCTTCTTTGTTTTCTGTTACAACCTTTTCCTTCATTTCACCTTTATTTTTCTTTTTGCTATATTTAAAATAATACTTAAATTTTCCAAAAAATGATTTTTTACATTCTAAAAAAGTTGAAATTTGTTTTTCTTTTGCCAAATATTCTATTTCTTGTGAAGCTACTTCTGCTTTTAAATTTTCTAATTTTTTTGTATTGACTTCAATTAACTCTTTAATTTCTTTGCTTCTTTCTATTCCTACTTTAAATTCTTCATTCATCCATGGCACAATGGTGTCATATTCTACTTTTTTGTTTCCTACTAAAAATTCAATTGAACCTGTTGTTGTAATTCTTGTTTTAAAAACAAAGTAATGTGGTAATTCTGTTTGTAAAATAAACATTGCTTTGATTAGTTTGTAAAATTGATTTGCTTTTTCTTTGTCCTCTAATTCTATTTTGTAAGGACTTTTTATTTTTTCATATACTTCGGTTTCTCCTACAATTTGTATACTTAAGTTATCATTTTTGTCATATACTTCATATACTAATGGCCAATCTTTTGTGAATAACCATAAATAGTTTCCAATGTCTTCAAATTGTGATTTTTTTAAGTATTCTCTACTATATCCTACATTTCTGACAGGTACAAATATTTTTCCTGTTTTTTTCTTTTCTAATTGCTTTTTTAGTAAGTAAAAGAAGGTTGAATAGTCAGAATCTTCTGTTGGCACTAACATAAAATATTTGTCTGTGTTTTCTGAATAATAAATTTGCCATAAGTAGTTTCCTTCAAATTTTACTCTAAATGGTATTTTTTTGTTTAGTTTTTGTTGTTCTTCTTCTACTTTTTCAATTTCTTCTATTCTTACTTGTTTTAGCATATTTAAAAAAGTAGTATGTTCTAAAACATTCTCTTCGCTTTTATTATCTAAGTAATCTGCTAATGGACTAGCTTTTTTGTATTTTTGCTCAATTTCATCTAATCGATTGGTTGGGGATAATAATATTTGTATGTCTTTTATTGGAATATAGCGATATTGTCTATATTGTTTTTCATCATAAAATTTGGGAACTCTAAATTCTAATGGCTCAAATTTTTTTATGGATGCTGGTATTTTTTCTAAGTTTAATCCCAAATATTCTAATTTTTCTTCCATATTTCCTGTTTTTTCTAGTTTTTTAGGCAAGATTCTCTCTCCTTTTTATTTAATAATATCATAAAAATTTTTAAATTCATATCCATTTTCTCTTAAATATTTTATTATATCTGGTAAT
>CAMXLV010000157.1 GCA_947244675.1 uncultured Clostridium sp.
TAAGAATTATTACAAAATTTTTGCCATTAAATGTACGAGCTGTTTTAGAAGAAAGATCACCAAAATATCAACAAATCATGTCATTTAACAATACAGTTTCTGATAGTTTAAGGAAAAATGGTGAGAACAAAGAAACCAATGGACCAAGCCAAGTTTTCTTAAAATCTGAAAATCGAGAAAATGTTATGGCAAAACCAGTAGTAATACCATCTGCTATGAATGTAAGTGGTGCTAAAAAAATGGCAAGACAAAAACAAACTTATCAGCCATATGAAGCACCTATGGAACAACAAGAAGTAAATGAAGTAGAATCAGTAACTTTAAAATCAGAGCCAAATCCTATGATAGAAGAAACAATGGATACACAAAGAGTACAACAACCAGTACCAATGATAGAAGGATTAGATGATTTTGAGGAATTTACACCAGAAGTAGTTAAGCCAAAGCAAGAAAATGTAGTTAGTGCTAATATAGTAGAGCCAACTAAACAAGAAGAAATACAGTTGGTTAATAATCCATTAGAAGCAATACAAGAAACAGTAGAATCTGTTACATCAGAAGTAGTACAACCAGTAAAAAGAGGAAGAGGAAGACCAAGAAAAAATCCAATTCCAGTGGTGGATCCTAATAAACCAAAAAGAGGAAGAGGAAGACCAAGAAAAAATCCAATTCCTGTAGCAGAAGTAGAAACAAAAATGGAAGAGACAATATTACCAGGTTTCCAAGAAATGCAAACACCGCAAATAGAAGAAACCATATTGCCAGGATTTAGTGAGGTAGAGGACATATCTTCACCTACAATGAAAGAAACAGAAGCTTATCTACCAGGTTTTGAAGAAATACCAAGTGTAGATACCAATAATACAGTATTACCAGGATTTGATGAAGTAAAAGAAAAAGTAGAAGAACAAATTAAGCCAAATTATGAGAAAAGAGAAACTACACCATTACAAGGAACAAATTATCAACCAGTTAATTCTTATGTGGCAAGAACAAATAGATCAGAAGAGGAAGAATATGAAGAAATTGATTTGCGTAATTTGTTAACAGCAGACAAAAAAATTGTAACTTTTGTTGGAACAAGTAAAAATGGAACATCTTTTATAGTGAATAATGTGGCACAATTATTATCATCAATTGGAATTAATGTAGCAATTTTAGATACAACGCAAAATAGAAATTCATATTATATTTATACAAAAAATGAAGAACCATTAAGAGAAATTGCAACACACAGTATAGAGGGGTTAACACGTGGTATAGCAAAAGGAATTAATGTTAATAAAAATTTAACAGTATATACGTCATTACCTGATGGAGATAATACAATTAATCATGTAGACAAGATATTAGAAACTTTATTACAAAGCCATTCTCTAATTCTAATTGATACAGATTTTAATACACCAAAACGTTACTTTAAACAGTCACAAGAAACCTATTTAATACAAAGTATGGATATTTTAACAATACAACCATTAACAGCCTTTTTGAAAGAGTTAAAATCTAAAAATATCTTAGATGAACAAAAATTAAGAATTGTATTAAATAAAGTAGTAAAAATTAGAGGAATAAAAGAAGCAACGATTATTGGTGGTATGGCATTTTATAATGATCCAGCTATGTCTTTTATGACAGAATTATTTGATAGAGATAGAATTAAATTTGTTTCTATGCCATTTGAAGAAGAAACCTATATAAAATATCTACAAGGAATTATTGAATGTGAAATTTCTTTGAAGGGATATTCTAAGGTATTTGTACAAACATTAAGAGAATTAGGAAATATGATATATCCAATGGTAACAACATCTTCTATGCCAAGAAATAATAAAAATTATCAACCACCATCTGTAAGAAATAATGGAGGAAGTGGATTTTCTTCAAGTATGAATACAACATTAGATAAAATGCGTGGATTCTAAAGAAGCATAAGACGAAAAAGAGGAGGGAATAAATTTGATAATAGCAGTTGTGATTATCTTAGTCTTAATTGTATTTGGACTAGTTGCTTATAATGTAAATATTCATAAAAAAATACAAAAATTTAAGAATATGAATCAAAAAATCACCAATTTATATGTAGTACAAGACTTTATGAATGCTATAGGAGAAACATCAACTGTTGAGGAAAAAATAAGAAAGATTAATGATATTTTAATTGAAAGATATGAGATTAAGTATTCAACAATTGTGGTGTTTGATGGAGCAGAATACATTGTAAAAGCTTCTAATGTTGAAAGAAAGCATTGGGATGCATTAAAAGCTTTGCAAAATATTGATATGTTTAAAGACAGTATACAATCAGCAACACCAAAATATGTAACTGTCAATAATGAAAATGAAAGATTACCTTATCAAGAAATGGAATTTGGAAGAGCAAAATCAGCTATCTTTTTCCCTCTTTATATAGACAATGTTTATATTGGTTATTGGATTATAGAAAGTGGAACACCACATGATTTTGATAATGTAGATACAGCTGTACTAGAAGTAATTAAAGAAAATATTGTTTCTGTTTTAAAAACAGTTGTACATCAAAAAACACTAGAATCTATTGTAAGAAAAGATTTATTTACAGGATTATACTCAGAAGAATACTTATATGGAGAAGGAAGAAAAATTATTGATCAGTATACTATATCAACTATATGTATGTTTAAGATAATTAATATTCAAGAAATTAATAAAAAGTATTGTAGAGAATTAGGAAACAAAGTAATAACACAAATTAGTAATTACATTGAAGAAAATATAGCAGATGATTATGTGTTTGTAAGATATATGGGACCTAAATTTGTCATCGCATTTTCTGGAGTAGAAACAAATGGAGTAGCAGATTTTTTAAATGAAATAAAAGAAAAAATAGAAACAATGAAAATTGAGTTAACAGAGCAAGAAAGAAAAGACTTACATTTAGAAGTTCAATTACCAGGAAAAGAAGCAAAAGGAACTAGTTGCAAAGAAGCTGCTACACCAAGATTGAATTTTGCTATATCATCTTATTATAAAGGAACAGCATTAGAGGAAGTATTAAAAAAATTGGAAGAGTACTTAGATCAAGCAAATATTACAGAAAGTGATATAACCAATCTTTAGTTTCTAAAAATAAAAAAGGAGGGAAAGCTCAGTATGGAATTTGACAAAACAATGCATTTTGAAGTTGAAAGAGAAGAAAATGTAAGATGCAGAGAAATTTTAAAAGAAGTATATGAAGCATTAGTAGAGAAAGGATATAATCCTATTAATCAAATAGTAGGTTATATTTTATCAGGTGATCCTACTTATATAACAAGTCATAATGATGCTAGAAATAAAATAAGAGCAATTGAGAGAGATGAGTTATTAGAAAAAATGGTAAAAGATTATATAGGATTAGAAGAAAAATAGAATGAGGATTTTAGGAATAGATTATGGAGAAGCACGTGTTGGAGTTGCAATAAGTGATGCTTTGAATATTACAGCACAAGGATTAGAAACCATTCAAAGAAATGGATCAGATAAAATTATTTTGAGAAGACTAGATGAAATTATGAAAGATTATGAAATAGAAACTATTGTAGTAGGAATGCCATTTCATATGAATGGAGATTTTTCTGAAAGAGCAAAAGTGACGCAAGCTTTTATCCATAAACTAAGATGTAAATACAATCAAATAAAAATAGAAACAGTTGATGAAAGATTAACTACTGTAGAAGCACATAAAACAATGAATTTTTTAGATGTTCACAAGAATA
>CAMXLV010000158.1 GCA_947244675.1 uncultured Clostridium sp.
GGTTGAATCTTTTTTAGATACATTATTAAAAGAATAATTGAAAGTATGAATATTGCATTTTTATTACGCCTGTGGCCTGTTTATGGTGGAGGTGAGACTGTGACTATTAGCTTAGCTAATGAAATGGTAAAACGAGGACATTCTATTACTATTTTTTATTTCAAAAATTCTAATGCTGGAGGAGTAGGTTATATAAATCCTTCTATTAAAGCGGTAAAGATATCAAATATAGAATGTGATGAATATCATTATAATAGTAATGATAATATTAAAATCGCTATTTTTTTTAAAACATTCTATCAGATAGATAGCTTTGATTTCTTAATTAATCAATGGTGGCCCGTTGCATTTTTATCTCCATTGAGAGATATTTTTAAGGCAAAAATAGTTTCAGTTCATCATACAGCTCTTTACACTCGTAGTTTGATAGAGGGGGGGCATTTAAAATCTATTTTGAAGCGTATCTTTCTGCCTATATATCGTTTACGTGAAAAGGAAAGACAATTATCTGTTATTGATAATCTGTTGATATATAGTGATAAAGTTTTATTTCTTTCGCCATTGTTTCAAAATCAGTATATACAATTGCGAAAGCCAAAATCGATAGAAAAAATAGATTGGTGCTATAATCCTTTGACTTTTAATGATTTTATTTCTACCAAAGAATATGGTGAGAAAAGAAAAGAGGTATTATTTGTAGGACGATTATTGGAATCGAATAAAAAGATCTTGAAGTTATTAACTATATGGAAAATAATTCAATTAGATAAAGGATTAAGTGATTGGTCATTATTAATTGTAGGAGAGGGGAAAGATAAGCTTTCCTATATGAATTTTGTAAACAAGAATAATATTCCTAATGTACATTTTGAAGGGCAGCAGTATCCTGTACCTTATTATAGGCGCGCTTCTATTTTTGCTATGACATCTGCCTTTGAAGGCTTCGGAATGTCAATTATTGAAGCTCAACAAAGTGGTGTAGTTCCTATTGTGATGAATTCTTTTTTGTCTGTTCATGATACAATTGATAATGATATAAATGGCATATTAATTCCTTATGGTAATATCACGATGTTTGCAAACTCTTTAAAATCCTTGATGAAAGACGATTTGAGAAGAAATCGTTTAGCACTAAAAGGATTGGATACTTGTAAGCGTTTTAAAATTGAAACTGTGGTTGATAGGTGGGAGAATATACTAAGAGGGATGAACTAAAATGAAAATATTATTATATCTATATATAATAATTAGTGTGTATTTGTTATTTAAATACTCTAAATCAAAGAGCTTATATATTTTTTCTCCGTATATTTTGATCTATTTGAGTTTTGTTTTTAATGACATTGTTCCATTTTTACTTCTTTACCCTGATATACCTGAGAATCTGCAATATACAACTATTACATCAACAGCAATAAATCTCATATTTTTATATGTTTTTCGAAAACAATTATTGATTCAAACCTTTTTTGATATTTCGCCTTTTTATATAAAGCTGAATAAAAAACGAAAGATAGTGATATTCTGCTTTATTTTACTTCTTTTATATGCAGGGATGATATCTGGAGTTTTAACAAATTTACTGAAAGGTAACGATATTGAAGATTTAAGGAGAACTAGTGAGATAGGACTTGGAATTATTAGGGATATCCCTATGTTGGGAATAAAAATTGTAATGCTTGTTCTTTTTCTTCAAAGATCATGGAACTCTTATAGAACTATTGCTTTTTATTCTTTTTGTTTAGGGAGTTTTTTATTTTTAACAACAGGTAATAAAGGAGGAGTTCTTGCGGGCGTAACATTATTTCTTTTGTTTTTTCATTTTAAGAAGAGAGGATTTAAATGGTATGAATACATTGTATACTATTTGGCAATTCCATTGGCTGCTGGAACATTACAGGGGATTAGAGGAGGGGATTTAACTCTTATACCATCTCAAATAGCTGTGTTTTTCTCATATCCCATTCTGCTTTATCAGGCTAACTCTATTCCTATAATGAATTCTGTCGGGACAGAAAACTTTTTTTGGGGTGAGGAATATTATGTGGGATTAGTAAAAATAATACCTCGTTTTTTATGGCCAGATAAGCCTCTTGCTTTTGATTATAAACTAAAGGAATTGGTGGGATATGATTTTGATGGAGGAGGAATTTATACAACTTTGAGTAATGATTTATATATAAATTTTGGATATAGTTATTTCATATTTTACATCTTATGGTTATTATTCATCCATTATATATATGGAATAGTTATAGATAGTAAAAGGAATTATTATAACCGTATCATCGCTCTATTTATTATCCTCATAGGAGGTATTGCATCTACTATTGCATCATGTGAAATTTTACTATTATTTCTGTTGTTTATGATGTTGTATTATTCGAGAATTAAAACTTTATAAGCTAAAATGAAGAAAATATTATTAATTGCTTCTGAATATGCGCCAGGTATGCTTTCTTTTGCATCATCTGTTATAAATAGATTGTCGGAGAGTGGTGAGTTTGATATTTATGCAATTGTTGTATCAAAAGGAAAATTTAAATATGAATCTTTACTCTGTGAAAAAGCGAAAAAGAAAACAATATTTGTAGAAGCACCTACTAATAGTTTATTAGAAAAAATCTTTTTTAAAATTTGGCCATGTAAATTAATCTCTGATATTAATAGAATGATAAGAGATAATCATATTGATTGTATTCATTTTTTAACGATAGATTTCATATTGACTTTGTTTATCTACTTAAAATTAAGAAAAAATGAAAATGTATATTATACAGTTCATGATTTGTGCGCCCATGATAGAGAACGTAAAAAAATGACAAGGGTTTTGATAAACTGTTGTATAGATTGGGGTACAAAAATGAATATGAAAATAATTCCTAATTTAACGACTTCTTCTCGAATACAATATATGGCCCTTAAAAAAAGATATCCTAGTAAAAAAATAATTTTAACTTGCTTTCCAACTCTTGTTACATCACAAATCGTGTGTGGTGAGAGCGAGGTCAGAGAGTTGAATGGAATTACAAAATATATTCTTTTTTTTGGTTCTGTGGATAAATATAAGGGAGTAGATTTGCTATTGAGTGCATATAGACTTCTTGACGATAAGAGTTATTTTTTAGTTGTGGCTGGAAAAGGTATTCAATATTTCGATACAAATTTTCAAGAAGGTGAAATTAGAATAAATAGATTTATAGAAGATAGTGAGTTGAAATATTTATATGAAAATGCAGCAATGGTAGTTTATCCTTATCGTTCGGCTACTATGTCGGGAGTTTTATCATTAGCATATTATTTCAAAAAAAAGCTTTTAGTATCGGATATTCCTTTTTTTGTTGATAATGTTAGTTTGCAAACATCTCTTTTTCAGGCAGGAAATATATACGACTTGAGTGAAAAAATGAAAATCAAATTGAGAGAATCACCCTCTGTAGGAGATGGTGATTATTATGAAAAATTATAGTCGACTGATGCTTTAATTATTGGATATAAACATTTGTATGATATGTGTTGATTTTTTTAGAGATATTCAAAATAGAAGTAGCATTTATCAACTATGTTTATTACTCTAAGATGAACTATATTTAATGGGCTTATAAAATATAATTAATATTTTTTGTATGGAAGTTCTTTGTAAATATGATACGTCAAATTGGGCGCTAACAAAAGTAATAT
>CAMXLV010000159.1 GCA_947244675.1 uncultured Clostridium sp.
TATTTTTTCTAAATATCTATTTTCTTTTTTTTGAATATTTTTGTGAATATTAAAAATATTTTTTTCTAAATTTTCTTTACTACTTTGAATTAAAATTTGAATATTAAAATCACATGTTTTTAAAAAAATTTTATAAGAATTTAAAATAGCTTGATTTTCTAAATCTGACTTTAAATTATAATTGATTGGCATAACTTTCAATATTTTTATATATTGTGTTCTTGTTTTTATCATGCCATTTTCTAATATTTCTTCTATGGGAATCCAACTTTGTGTACTATTGGTTTCGAGCTTTTTTTTTATTTTTTTTCACCTCCTTATTTTAAATATTTTACTCTATATTCTTACTGTTGTCAAGAATTTTTCATCCACAAAATTCGACATAATTTTTAGTTATGTCAATTATTAATTATAAAATATTTATAATAATTTGAATAATTTTTATTTTTTTGTTTATACTAATTTTATAAGGTTAATAATAGTTGAGCCAAGAGTAATATTAGATTTTTATTAGTTTAATATTATTCGGACAAAGATATATTATAGTGTATTCTTATATTATAATGTGTCGGCGATAAGAGTATATTATTTGTTTGTAGGCTATATATTTATGTAATTTTTAATTCTCTTTCGTTACAATATGGTCAAAAAATAGGTAATATATTCGAGCTAAGATTATTCTTATATCTAGTATATAATTTTTATTTAGTGGTTATTAGTAGTCCATCCTTGGATGAATATAGTTACTTGTGGTGTATTAATAGTCGAGCGACTGATTAATATATTTGGTATAAGGCTTATTTATATAGTAATATATATTAGGTTTGACTATTAGGTATATTAGTTTTAGTAGAAGATTATTATTAGCTTTATGATAAAGGCAGACAAATTAATTTTGTCTGCCTTTAATATATAAAAATTAAATATCTAAATTCTTTACATATTTTGCATTTGCTTGTATAAACTCTCTTCTTGGTTCAACTTCATCTCCCATTAAAAGAGTAAAAATTTCATCTGCCTTTATTGCATCATCCATTGTAACCTTAACTAAAGTTCTAGTTTCTGGGTTCATTGTCGTCTCCCATAATTGTTCTGGATTCATTTCTCCCAAACCTTTATATCTTTGAAGACCTAATTGATCCCTTCCAATCCCCATTTCTTCTAATTCTTTGTAAGCTACTTCCAAATCTTCCTCTGTATAACAATAACGATCTTCCATTCCTTTTTTTGACAGCTTATATAATGGTGGCTGTGCTAAAAAAACATTTCCATTTTCAATTAATGGTCTCATATAACGGAAAAAGAAAGTTAACAATAAAGTTCTAATATGTGCACCATCCACATCAGCATCTGCCATAATAATTACTTTTCCATATCTTATTTTTGTTACATCAAAATCACTTCCGATACCTGCTCCAACCGCTAAAATAACAGGATTTAATTTATCATTTCCATAAATCTTATCAGCTCTTGATTTTTCAACATTTAACATTTTTCCCCACAAAGGTAAAATTGCTTGAAACTTTCTATCTCTTCCCTGCTTTGCACTACCACCAGCAGAATCTCCCTCTACAATATAAACTTCACATTCTTCTGGATTTTTACTACTACAATCTGCTAACTTACCTGGTAAGGTAGATGTTTCCAAAGAACTCTTCTTTCTTGCTAATTCTCTAGCTTTTCTAGCAGCTTCCCTTGCACGAGAAGCACTAATACATTTTTCCAATACAGATTTTGCTACATTAGGATTTTCCTCTAAAAAGGTAGATAAAGCTTCATTCACCATACTTTGAACCACACCTGTAACTTCACTATTTCCTAATTTTGTCTTTGTTTGACCTTCAAATTGTGGTTCTTTTACTTTAACAGAAACTACAGCAGTTATTCCTTCTCTAATATCTTCCCCTTGTAAATTTGGATCCTTTTCTTTTAAGATATTATGACCTCTTGCATAATCATTAAATACCTTTGTAAGTGATCTTTTAAATCCTTCTAAATGAGTTCCTCCTTCAATTGTATTGATATTATTAACAAAAGTATAAATATTCTCAGAATAACTAGAAGTATATTGAATTGCAATTTCAACAGGAACTTCACCATTTTTTTCAATATAAATTGGTGATTTATGTAACTTTTCTTTGTTCTTATTTAAGAATTCTACAAAAGAAATTAATCCCCCTTCAAAACAAAATTCTGCTTTTTTAGGTGTTTCCTCTCTTTGATCTTCTATTGTAATATTTAAACCTTTTGTCAAAAATGCTATTTCACGAAATCTCTTTTCTAATACCTCATACTCATATTCAACTGTTTCAAATATTGTATCATCTGCAAAAAATCTAACTTTTGTACCAGTACCAGTTGCTTCTCCAATTTTTTCTAATTTTTGAACTGTCTTTCCTTTTTCAAATTTCATTTTATACAAACTGCCATCTCTTTTAATTTCAACTTCTGTCCAATTAGATAAAGCATTTACAACAGATGCACCTACACCATGAAGTCCTCCTGATACTTTATAACCACTATCTCCACCAAATTTTCCACCAGCATGTAAAACTGTATAAACCGTTTCTGCTGTTGATATATTAGTTTTAGGATGAATTTCTACTGGAATTCCTCTTCCATTATCTTCTACACTAATAATATTTCCTGGCTCAATAATCACATTAATTTCTTTACAATAACCAGCTAAAGCCTCATCTACTCCGTTATCTACAATTTCATATACTAAATGATGTAGCCCTCTAACAGAAGTACTTCCAATATACATACCAGGTCTCTTTCTTACGGCTTCTAATCCTTCTAGCACTTGAATCTGATCTGCACCATATTTATGCTCGTATTTTTCCATTTATTTTCCTCCTTAATCCTTTTTCAATTTTCCATCTTGTACATTATATATTAAAATGTTTTTATTTTCAACCTCTATTTTTTGTGTACAAGTAATAATTACTTGTGTATTTTCAATTTTTGATAAAAAATGATTAATTCTTGTCTGATCTAACTCAGACATAAAATCATCTAACAATAAAATAGGTTCTTCTCCGATCTCTTCTTTTACAATATTTAATTCCGTTAATTTTAAAGAAAGAATCGCGGTTCTATGTTGTCCTTGTGAACCAAAAATAGCTAGCGGTTTTTCATTAATAAAAATCAAAAAATCATCCCTATGAATTCCTTGTGTTGTATAACCTTTTATAATATCTAATTTTCTTCTTTTTTTTAATAATTTTAAAAATTCTTCTTTATTATCACATTCTGATTGATATTTAACATCTATTTCTTCTTTAAAATTTGTTATTTCCTGATGAATTTTTTTTATTTTTTCTTTTATTTTTTCAATATATTTTTTTCGATATTGAAAGATTACATAAGCTTCTTCTGTCAACTTTTCATCCCAAATATCTAATAAATTTTCATCTTTTTTTTCTTCTTTTATTTGTTTTAAATAATTATTCCTCTGCTCAATTGTTTTTAAATACAAATTTAAATGATACATATAATTAGGTTTTAATTGACTAATCATAATATCTAAAAATCTTCTTCTATTTTGAGGACTTCCTTTTAAAATATTAATATCATCTGGAGTGAAAATTACCATATTAATATTACCTAATAATTCACTTAATTTTTTTATTTTTATTCCATTAAAAAAAATATTTTTTTTATTTAATAA
>CAMXLV010000160.1 GCA_947244675.1 uncultured Clostridium sp.
TTTTTCCCCCAATCTTTAAATTTTACTTAGCTAAATATTTTTTTATAGTTTTATATTAAATTATTTTTATATTTTTTGGTCATTTTATTTATGATATCCTTAAAATTTATGATTCCTCCTTTAGGATAAGAAATAGATATAGTATCATGAATTCTTGAATCCATAAAGTCAGTAATTTGCATATTAGATGTTTCATCAGCCGCAAATCCAAGTTCAAGAACTTTAACATTATTGTTATTCATTAAATCTTGAAAAACATCAAAATCATCATCTTCTATTTTTATTATATTAGAAGAATTCCCCATTGAGAACTCAATATTAATAATAGAAGAATCAACAGCTAAGGCTGAATCTATCACTTTACAAATAGAAGTATTTTTATTATATTGTTTAAATTTAACGGGTAATAAGTTTTTATTTTTTTCATTTCTTACATGCAGTTTGAATTTTTTTAATTTAGATCCTTTTAATAAAAATTTTTTATGGGAATCTAATTTATGTATTGATTCAAGATAAATATTACTTTTTAAAAAGTAAGAAAAAAAGTCTTCTATTCCCCTTGTTCCTACTGCATATATATTTCTTTGCATACATAATATTTGCTTTGATGAGTCATAAAGAACGCATAATGCTTCGGAAATCATTTCGTTGTCTTTCAATAAAATTTGACGAGAGTTTCCATTTGTATCAATAATAATAGGTATAGTAGAAGATCTACTTTTAAAAAAAATTAATTCCCACAATTTCGATTCATTATTAAATTCAATAAAACTTAATAATAGATTTTCACCGTTATAGTTTATATTTCTTTCTTTAACAGGTTTATTTGATAATGAATTTAATAAAATAGATATGTCTATATTGTCTCTACTAAAATTATTTCCAAATTCTTGGTTAAGTTGACAAGTATTATAATATTCAATTGTAATTTTTTTTTGGTTCATTTTTTTATCCATAATTTGCTCCCCTTGATAATAAAAATTTTATCATGTTTTTCTAAAAATATAAAGTACTTACGATAAATTTTAAACTTTTTATAATTATAAATATTAGTTTAAAAACATTGCATAAGTAACTAAAAGCCATCATGCAAATTATTTCTTTCTAAATTTTGACAAAGAAATTACATTATTTCTAATCTAAAGTGAAATTTTTACATTTTAAAGTGCAAAAATTGCACTTTAAGTGTTGATATTACATCCTATAATTGATATAATATATACAGGAGGTATTTCTAATGGATAGGAAGAAAGATTGGAATTTAGAATTATCAGTGTACATTAAACAGGGTGAACCAAATCAAGTAGAGAAAACTAAAACATGGGAAACAGCAATAGGTTTGCAAGATGTTGATGGATTAAAACCTTCAAAATACTTAATAAAAACTGCAAAAGAACATATTGAAGGAACAATAGATATTGAAGAAGTAAAAACAAGAATAGATGAATATTATGAAGTTCAAGGTAGTAGAAAAAACTTTGAAAAAGAAAATGAAGAAGCAGATAAAGTTGCAGTAAGAATAGCAGAGCTATTGAGCGAAAAAGCATTTAATTTTTCACCAACAGAATTATTAAATATTCATAAAAGATTATTTAAAGATATATTTGATGGAGCAGGAGTATATAGAGATTATAACTTTACTAAAAAAGAATGGGTATTAAATGGAGATACAGTAATATATGCACCATTTGATACCATTAAAGAAACATTAGAATATGATTTTGAACAAGAAAGAAATTTTTCATATAAAGGGTTAAGCTTAGATGAATCTATAAAACATCTATGCAAATTTACATCAAATATTTGGCAAGTACATCCATTTTGTGAAGGTAATACAAGAACAACAGCAGTATTTATAATTAAATATTTAAGAACTTTTGGATTTAATATTAATGATGAAGTATTTGCTGAAAATTCATGGTATTTTAGAAATTCATTAGTTAGAGCTAATTACAAAAATTTTGAAAAAAATGTATTTGAAGATACCTCATTTTTGGAAAAATTTTTTTATAACTTGCTAACAAATGCTAACAATGAATTAAAAAATAGATATACACATATAGATAATATTCAAAGTGCAAATGAAAATAATTTAAAGGGCAATAATTGCACTTTAGAAGAACAAGCAATTATAAATATATTAAAAACTAATCCAGCAACTACTCAAGAGGAAATATCAAGACAGATTAATAAATCTGTAAGAACTATAAAAACTTATATGGCAGAAATGCAAAAGAATGGCTTAATAGAAAGAAAAAATGGCAAAAAAAACGGAGAATGGCTAGTAAATGAGTAATTTTAATGTTAATTGATGCTGTAAAACTAAAGGGATTTGTAGTTTTAAGACTTTATGATAAAAACATCAGTATAGTAATAAATAAGCTATTTTAGAGAAATATGTTCTAGAAACATTTTAATAACAATTAAAAAAATTGTTTTTCATATTACAAATATGATATAATATACAAAATACTTTGGCATTGTAATAAGTAATATACCAATTCAATATGATTTATTTAATTAGTTTTTTATGGTATATGTATAAATATTTAATTAAGGAATGGGGAATAATATGGACAAACTACAATATGATAGTTTTCATAAGTTTATGGTGTCACTCGGTGTAATATTAATTACACTCCCTATAGTAGCATATATTTTTGTAATTAAAAGTGAACCCATAATTTTGAGTCAAAACGATTTTAATACATTATCTACTTTCTCGTTAAAAAATATCTGTCAAAAAGAGCATATGATAGAAATTTTTACAAAATACTTGCCTTTCTTAACAATAATCCTAATTTTGTTAGGAATTGTTCTTATAATCTATGGATGCAAAAAATGGGGCAAAGTACAAAAACAATTAGATGCTCAAATAGAATATGATACCACCATTAAACAAATTAATGCACAAAAAATGAGTGCAACCGAGATTGCATTAAAAACTGCTAAAGAGGTATCAGAAGCAGAGACTATTGAAAATTGTGATGAAATTAGTGATAATGCAGCTAATACAATATCCACGTCATCAAATCATATGTTGAAATATATGCAAATTGAGGATTCCTGCTTCTCTAAAATCTTAGATCAGTATTCAAAGAAATATAATCTAAAAAGAAATTTGCGTATTGGAAAATATGAATACGACTTCATTGGAATCTCAAAAAAAGATAATGTTGACCTAATTTTTGAAGTTAAATATTGGAGGAAGATACATTCAAGGCAAATTTTAGATACTACTTTACATCGATTATTTTCATCAGGAGAAAATTACGAGAACATTGCACATCGCAACTTTAAAATAATACTAATAATTGTTTCACCTAAAGAAGAAATAAATAGAATTAAGAATCGAATGATTGATAAAAATTCAAATTCTAAATTCGGAGTCAATATTGAAATACATTATATTGCTGAGGAAGATTTATGAATTTAAAAATGTAAAACTAATAAATGAATAATTCTATAGAAAAAATAGACTTTTATTTGATAGTGTAAAATAAAGTGTGTAAGTTACCAGTAACAAAACTTACACACTTTTACAATTTTACTACAAAACAAGAAAATGTGGTAAATATGTATTATTCTTCAAAACATCCCATAACTAACTGAGAACCATCCACAAAACCATTTCTATAATACTTTTCAGTAATATAAGTCAAATACCTCA
>CAMXLV010000161.1 GCA_947244675.1 uncultured Clostridium sp.
TCTTCTTTCATAGCACTTATTTCAGAAGTTTCTCCAAATTCTGGTACTGTAACTGGAAGTTTTGCTTCTTGCACAATTTTTTCTTCTAGCACTTTTTGTCCTTCTGCTTCTCCATGAACTAAAAAGATGTGTTTTGGTTTATTAATAAAAGAATAAATAAAATTCATTAACCCTTCCTGATCAGCATGTCCTGAATAACCTTCTATGTACTCAATTCTAGCATTTACAACAATTTCTTCTCCAAAAATCTTTACCTTTTTTGCTCCATTGACAATACTATATCCTAGTGTTCCGTACTGCTTGATATCCAACAAACAAAATTGTTGCTTTTGGATCCCATAAATGATGTTTTAAATGATGCTTAATCCTTCCTACTTCACACATTCCGCTAGCAGAAATAATGATACTTGGTGTTCTATCTTCATTCAAAGCCTTAGATTCATCTGCTGTTTGCGTAAATTTTAATCCTGGAAATTCTAGTGGATTATCCCCTTGCAAAATCTCTTGTTTAATTTGCTCTTCAAAAAGATTGGTATTCTCTCGAAACACCTCTGTTGCTGAAATAGCTAATGGACTATCGACAAACACATTAGACTTCATCAATGTTTTGTACTTTCTTCTAAACTCATCATCATCCTTTATTTCTTTTAACTTATTAATTTCATATAAAATCTCTTGTGTTCTTCCGTACTGCAAAAGATGGTATAACAACACTTCCTCCATTATCAAGTGTTTCTGATACAATATCTAAGAAAAGCTCAGCTTTTTCATCATTTCTTAAATGTAATCTACTACCATAAGTAGATTCCATAACTAAATAATCAGCATTCTCTATCATCGTTGGTGAATCTAATAATGGAATATCATTATTTCCTAAATCTCCTGTAAAAACTGTTTTTGTTTCCTTTCCATCTTCTTTTGTCCATAATTCAATAATACTAGAACCTAACATATGACCTGCATCATTAAATCTCACATGAATATCTTCTGTGATCTCTATAATCTCGTCATATTGTACTGCTTCAAATACTTCTAGCGATCTTGCTGCTTCTTCTGCTGTATAAAGTGGTTCTTTTGTCTCTTCTCCTTTTCTTTTCCTTTTCTTATTTTTCCACTCATTTTCCATCTCTTGAATATGACCACTATCTGGTAACATCAAAGCACATAAATCACAAGTTGCTTTGTGTGCATAAATCTTATTCTTAAATCCTTCCTTGTATAACTTAGGAATTCTTCCAGAATGATCGATATGTGCATGAGTTAATAGCATAAAATCAATATCAGTTGGGTTAAATTCAAACTCTTCTGCATTTTGCTCCTCATATTCTGCTTTTCCTTGCCACATTCCACAATCTACTAAAAACTTTTTTCCACAAGCTTCTACTAAAAAATTAGAACCAGTTACTGTTTTAGTTGCACCTAAAAATGTAATTTTCATTTCTTTACTTCCCTTCTTAATTAAAAATCTTCACCTTTTTATTCATTTTAAATGGTAAATCTCTATTTTTTAATTGCACCACTGTCTCAATTTCTGTTTTTTCTTCAAATACATTTTCATCAAATAATTGTACAAAGTACTTATTTTTATCATGCATCACTTTAATATACAAATCTTCTAAATTAATCACTCGAACATAAAATATATTTCTTAAAATTTGATAATCCATTTCTTCTTCTTTAGAAAAATTATCAATTAGTTTAAACTCATGAGCTTTTCTGACTAATAACTTTTCTACTTGTGTTCTTTCCAATGCTAGTTCATCTAATTGATAAATAGCACTTTCATTGTCAAATGGTAACAAACAATAATACCTAAACTCATAAATAAGCTTCATCACTTCTTGCTTTGTTGTTGCTCTTTTTGCTTTCATTTCAATACAAAGTAAAAAGAGTTTTTGTAATTTTAATATATTTTCTATTATTTTCTCTTCTAAATCATTACAATCTAATAATTGTAAATATCTTTCTTTGGTTTCCAATTCTTTTTTTAATGCTACAAAATTTTGTGGATTTAACAAATGGTTCAACTTTTCTAACTTCTTTAATTTTTCCTTTCTTTCTTTTACCATCATTTGTGATAAAATTCTACGACTAAAAATCTTTTCTTCTAATGGCAAAAATTCATTTCTTCTTTCATATTCTTCTTGCAACCTATTGGGATTATTTAATGTTTCATCCATTCTTTTTATTTCTTTGGCTAACTTTCTTTTTTCCTCTGTCATTTCTTGTATAAAGGCTTGATTATTTCTTATTTTATGCAATTTTTTCTCTACTTCACCTTTTTCTTTTTGTAATCTTTTCTTAAGGTCTGGATTGTAACGAATTGCTAACAACACTGACGTTTCATTCAAATTCTCTATCCAATCTTTTGCTATTTCTCCATAATGTTCTTCTAACTTATCTTGAAAAGATTCTAAATAATCTATCATGTATTCACTTTCTTTAACCCATTTATTTAGAAACTTACTTCCTACCAATATCCTCATATTTTGATAAACTAAATTGTGTTTTATACTCTCAATTTCTCTTGGAATTGTTGTCCAAGAATAACCATTAAAATCACGCATTGGCTCAACAGTATTGATATTATTTCCTACATTAATTAAATCAGTTAGTGTTTTATCTATAATACAATATTTATCTTTTATAATCTTTGTTTTTTTATTAATTTTAGCAATACAATATAATAGTTTTCTTTCAATGGGATAACATATAATACTTTTTTTGTCCTTTTCCACCAAAAATGTTTTACTTCCTAGTATTTCGCTTTCTTTCGTATTCAATTTTACAACTTTTATTACTAAGCAATTTTCTTTAATCGAATTAATAATTCCTTGAATAAAATCTTCCTTTTCTTCTACCTCTACTTTTACTTTTTCATAATCTTTATAAGCAGTTTCAATTTTATATAATATACTAAGGAGAAGACTTTTGGTATTTTCATCAAAAGCCTTTTTTTCAAGCACTTTTTCAAGTTCATTATTGTAATCTTTTTTTACGATTTTATCAAATAACTTATCGGTTTTCTTTTGCAAAATTTTCTCCTTTCGGCATATTTCATTCTTCTGCTGTTTCTGGTGTTGTTCCCATTTTTAATTCATTCCATCTATCCAATGTCATTAACACTTCTCTTGGCTTACTTCCTTGATAACCTGAAATAACACCTCTTTCTTCCATTTGGTCAATAATTCTTCCTGCTCTTGCATATCCTACTTTAAATCTTCTTTGAATAAAAGATGTAGAAGCTTGTCCTGTCTCAATTACAGTTTGGATCGCTTCCATTAAAAATGGATCTGTATCATCATCTTCTCCTGCCTCAGTTGCTATTTCTTTATCTGTCTTATTTCCATTTTCAATGCTCTCTAATATATCTTCACTATAAGTTGCTACTCCATTCGATTTTACAAAATCAACAATTTTTTCTACTTCTTCATCTGTTACAAATGCTCCTTGCACTCTTGATGGTTTCGGTGCACCAGATGGAAAATACAGCATATCACCTTTTCCTAATAATTTCTCAGCACCCACACTATCTAAAATAGTTCTAGAATCTACTTGTGAT
>CAMXLV010000162.1 GCA_947244675.1 uncultured Clostridium sp.
TTTCTCCAATTATTTCCCAGTATAGTTGAGTATTAGTCTTATCCATATATTTATTTAGGATATCTCTTTTGATAATGAGATTACTATATTTATTATTATCATAAAATTTATTATTACCATAAAGTGATAAATCATATGCTGCAATTTCATTATGATAATAGTAGATACCATCGATATCTTTTTGATAAAGCTTTAATTCTTGAATTATATTTCCATCTGGAATCATAAAAGATGTCGTTTTTTGTTGCGAGGCATCATATTCTTCTTCCCATTTAAAATTATTTGCAGCAGGGATAGAATTAATTTTTAAATCCTTACATTCATTTTCTAAGCAATTAAATTCTTCTTTATATCCTGGACTCCAAACATATTCTCTATTAAATAATGAATAACTATGAGTTGTTTTATCAACTCCATTTTGAATTAATTTTGATTTTTTTAAATTTTCAATAGTTAATTTTACGTTACCATTAACAATATGCATCGAAGCTATTGTCCATATATGCTGTTCTCCAACTGAATATCCAATTTGTGAAATATTAATATTTGATGGTTTCATTTCATTTACTTGATATAAAAATAATGAAACCCATTCGTTTCCATACTCATCTGTATGTATTATTCTATTGGGTATGTTTTCAAAAAGAATATCTTTAAATGATAACCACTCATTTATTTCTTTTTTTGATGCATTAAAAGGTAAAAAAGTAATAGTTTCATTATGTAATAATTCTATGTCAGGTAAACCTGTTGGTTTTATTTTTATATTTAAAGTTGGATCAAAATCCCTTACATATGGATTCCATGCTCCTTTATATTTTTTTCCAGGTTTAGTATCTCCAAACCAACTTTTGACTAAAGAATAATCTGATAATCTTGCTAAAATATTATACATATCAATCCATTGATATTTTTTACCAATTCTTTCTGTCTTTTTTGAATGTGTCCTATCAAAATCCAAACAATTTTGATCATATTCTCCAAAATATTCTGATGAATAATTAAGTTCAGTAAAAATATATTTTAATGCATAATAATAGATATTTTTTTCATCTACATTGATAAAAGAACTTAAAGCAGATTGAAAAGTATACCTTCCGAAATCACCATAATCCCAAGTATCTAAATTAAATTTCATTGAAAATAAAATCTTTTTTATTCCTGGCTTATCATATTTATCAGTTGAATAGTCAATTTCTTTTACTTTAGGAATTTTTTTTGATTTATATGGGGGAATGATTTTAGAAGTATCAAATTTATCTTTTTCTTCTGGATATTCCCATAAAAAACGTTCTATTATCAATCTTGCGTAATCTCTTAATAAAATATCTGGATATACATATCTTTGTTTAAAAATGTTATCATAAACCCATTTTGCTAATTTCAAAAACTCTTGTGAATCAACCTCTTTTCTTTTCATAACTGTACCAAATATAATTCCATAAATTCGCTGTATTATATAAGGATCATTTACGGAATTAAAAATTTCAAGAAGCTTTATGCATAGTTTAAATTTATCTTTTAAAATTTCAATCATTGCTTTTGAAATTCTATCTCGTAAAGTACGATTTGAAGATGATAACATCCATGAAAAAAGAATTAGCAAAAGAAAAGCTTTATTGTCTGACAAGTTATTTAATTTTAATCCTGATTCAATAGAATATGCTAAACTTACAATATGGTCATATTCATTGAAATCATTAATTGTTGTAGTCCATAGATAATCACGTTGATTAATCTTATATGTATTTAATAATTTAGTTAATCCTAATGCATTTAATTCACTTGATTCTTTGGTAGCATTTTCAATAAATAAATTCCATACTGTTTTAGTCGAAACATGATATTTATTTATTAAATTTAATAAATATTCAAGCGTAATATATGAACTTTTCCAACTGAAGGATTGAATGTATTGATTAATCAATTTATTTTTATCGTAATTATCTGTTATTTGCTCTATGATATCTATTAAACATTCTTCAGCAAATTTTTTTGTATATAATACAGTTAACAAAATAAACACAGAGATATTTACATAATTTGTTATCTTCCCATTTTCAATTTTTAATAATTTTGTTTTACAATATTTTTTTATCTTATTTTTATCTTGTTCAGAATTTATGATTCTGCTGGCTTTTAAATAATCATCAAGTAAATTATATCCAATATAAAAAATTTCGTCTTGTTTTTTTGCATAAGAGGCTAAAACACCTGTACGTTCAATAGCTTTTATGTATGAGATTTTATTAATTATGCCATATTCATTCCATATTGATAAACTTAATAAATTTTCTTGTGTAACTATCTTTTTTTCATCTATCTCGATAAAATTATAAAGTAATTTTTTTAAAAATTTGAAAGATTCATTAATTCCTGCTTCTTTTAGTCCTTCTTCATTTGCATAATCAATAACTTTTTCCATTAAATTTGTTAGTTCTATTTCTTCTCCTGAATATGTTTGACAAAACCATGTTAAAAAAAGGGGATTTGTCATTTCTTTTTGCAAATAATTTTCTGGTGAAAATGGAATGTTATAAAATGATAAGAATTTATATATACTATTAGGCGAATCATCTTGAAATCCATTATGAATGATTTCAGCAAGTTTCCCATTTCTTTTATCTATAAGTAAATTTTCACTTAAAGTTAATTTTTCAAAACCACTTCGCAATGAGATAACAAGACGTAAATTGGAAAATTCATTAACAAGAGCTATTATTCTATTGAGTCCAAATTTCCAAATATCTCTGTATCTACTCTCATTGATTGCATCTATAAATATAACAGCATGTTTATCTAATAAATATGCCTGTTCGTTCATTACTGATAATAATGATTCAAAAGATTGATTTTTTATGTCTTCAAAATTATTCATAATTTGAATTTCAATATTCTCATCAGAAATAAACTTTTGTCCCAAAAAAAGGAGAACAGGTATTCCATCATTAAATATCTTATCTGCAACGTATGCCAAAAGTTGAGATTTACCAGTTCCCATTTCTCCTGTGATAAAAACTATATTGTTTTGTATATACGCTAATTCATTATATTGAAATTCAAGATAATTAGGTAATGCTAATAAGTTATTTAAAAAGTAAAGTTTATCACTCAATTCATTATAATTTGAATTTGCAGGTGAAAGAGACTTTAGTGATAGGTTAAGTTCTTTTTGTTTTATTTCTAATTTGTTAAAAATATATTTTCCATTATCAGAAAAGGTAGTTTTCCAATTAAGTGCTTCTAAAATTGTTTTTGATGTAATATCAGGAATATCTAATATAATTTTATATAATATTTTCAATATATCTCGAAATTCATCATATTTCCACACATTATTTTTTATCTCTTTTAATAATTCTTTTTTCCTATTATTTATTACATTAATGCCATCATCATCCCTTAAAAAAATTGATAATTGTTTTTTGGCTTCTGTATCTATATTAAAAAGAGAATTATATCTTTTACCTAAATCAGTTAAACTAATATTTAAATTTTTTTCAAACCAAGTATTATCTAAT
>CAMXLV010000163.1 GCA_947244675.1 uncultured Clostridium sp.
TCCCTTAGACGTTTTCCATAAATTGCCATTTCATATATATAATGACCCTATATTAGATAATTCTATAGTTTTTATAGATGAGTTTGATTCTAATAAAGAAACACTTCTAAATACCATTATAGAAGATGGATTAAAATTAAAAATAGATGTAATTAAACTATTTGTGCATATTTATTATGCTTTAAATAACCTATCTATTCCCAAAGAAATTTTAAAGGCATCAAAAGATATTAAAGAAAAAATAGAATCAAAAAAGTATTATTCTACTGAAGAAATAATAAGCAAAAATAAAGAAAAATTTAACTCTTTATATGAAAAATATAAATTTAATTATTTGATTAAGACAAGAGATATTAAAGAGGATAAAGCTTTTTTATTCTCTGATGGACATTACGTAACAATTACTAAGGATAATTCTAAGAAACAGTTTTTTTCTAAAATAGAACAGGAAACGACAAATCAACGAATTGTGTTTTCTGGATATGGAAGAAACTCAAAATGTGATAAAGTTCAAGATATAATAGAAGAAGTTGTAAATGCTATAGATCATTTTTCTATTGGAGTATTATGGATATCCAAAAATTATCAATCTTATAAAAATGAATCAAGGTCTATGGAATCTAACTTTTATACCATTGAAGAGGCGATTAGAAGTACTTTATCAATTTTTAATATAAGTGATGAATTTATAGATTATTTATTCGAACTGATTACTGCAGACAAATTTGAAAAAATAAAATATGATAATAAACCAGATGAGAATACAAAAGGGTTCATGAAAAACGGTCTTTCTTTTTTAGAAGTTGAGGATAGTGATTATCATGATATGCAGTCCATATTTCATATGTTTAAATTTAATTTGACACCTGAAGAAGTGTTGTTGAAAATTTGTAAAAAATCAAAAGTTGTAGGGATTTCAGCAACTGCAACATTAAAAACTGTGATAGGCAACTTTGATTTGAATCATATTCAAAAAAAATTGAAAAATGATTATTTCATTATTGAACCTAAAGACGATGACTATAGAAGCCTAAAAGAAGGATTTGATAGTACCCAAGTTGTATATGAACAAGAGCATATTAACATAAATGTGAATGTTGTAGATGATTTTCCAACTTTAGATCAGGCTTCAATATGTGAGAAATTAATTATAAATATATTTTTTGAAGATAAGAGAAATAAATATTTGAATTTTTTGAAAGACTTGGAATATGATAACATCTATTACTTTTTAATTGTTCTAAAAATAGCTTATTCTTATAAAATTTTTGCAGAGAATTCTGAGATGAAATCTTTTATTTGCTTTTTAAATGGTTTGCCTAAACAAACGAAGTCTCAAAAAAAATATATAGAACTAGTGCAAGAAGATATTTTAGAAGTCTTAAAAGATGTTTCTAGTGAAGAAATCGAAACCTTTTTTATACGAAGTAATAATTTTGATGAGAATATGTCAGTAGTTTATGAAGAATTAAATGCATATAAAAAATGCTTTGTAATAACAACCTATCAGACTTTAGGTACAGGAAAGAATATTCAATACGACATACCTAATGGAATTGAAAAGAATATGATTATCCAAGATAAAGAAAGAAAACAGAAGGATTTTGATGGGATATATTTATTGACTCCAACTAATTTAATTCAAAATATTAATGTTAAACAATCCCAGGATAAGTATAAGGAATTATCCCGATTTTTATTTCAACAGGAATATTTATATGTGAATAAAGATAACTATTATTATGTTATGCTAAATAATATTAGAAATGCATTTAAGAGACTTTTTTTTGGAGATTCTGGCCCCATTAATATAAAAAATGGTGATTTATTCAAGAATAATGCTAGAATCATTATCCAAGCTGTCGGAAGAATTTGCAGATGTAAAAATAAAAATAAAACAATTACAATTATTACAGATTCGGAGATTGTTCATAGACTTCATGAGGTAGAGAATGTTCTATCTGAAAGGTTACTTAATAAGGAATTTGAACAATTACTTAAAACTGATGTAAAAGCTATAGATTTGCCTTTGGATGAATTAAGCGAAAAAAATAACTCAATATCTTATTATATAGATATTCAAGCATATAGAGTTCGAGATTCTATTGAAAATAATCTTAGATGGAAAAAACTTAGAAATTTAGCATTGAAGTTTCCTACATATGATGGTTGCAAAAAAGAATTAGACTCACTTTATTTTGCCTTTGGATTCAAAGTTAGAATGTATGCTTATAAATTAAGCAATAAAAAGAAATTTGAAAAAATATCATTTCAAGAAAGCTATAATTATAAACAGGTTTCTATGTTTGAGGCAAGATTAAATATATTAAAAGATATACCATTTATAAAAGATAAATTTGAAGAAAATCAATTTAAGTTGCGCTTTGATAAGGCAGAAAAAATAATGAGTGTTGCATTTTTTCAACAAATATACCTTGGGGCATTGGGAGAAACTATTGGGAAAATCATTTTAGAGCATGAGATAGGGTGTGATTTAGAAGAAATTGAGGATTATTCGTTTTATGAATTTTTTGATTTTAAGATTGGCAATATCTATATAGATTTTAAAAATTGGCACTATTATCAAGCTGACAATGAAACCTATGTAAAAAAGGTGTCAGATAAATTGAAAAAGATTAATGGTGCTAAAGCTCTTATTATCAATATATTTAAAGTTGCTGATGGAAAGAAGTATATAGATAATTTGCCACAAAATATTAGGCAAATACCTTGGCTAATTAATCCAAAAACTAATGAAATAGATATGGAAGAAATTGATAATATTTCAGCTTTTTTAGATTGAATTATTTCTTTTCTATATCTTGTATGATATAATTATTTTGTCATTAATTGAAGATTTTTATAGTAAATCGGGAGGAATTAAAATGATTAAAGTCGACCTACATACACATACTATTAAGAGTAAAAGTGATGCATCCTTTATATTTTCTTTAGAAAAAGTGAAAGAATATGTAGAAAAGAAAGAAATAGATGTCATTGCAATCACTAATCATAATTTATTTGACATAAACAATTATAATATCATAAAAGATTCCTTGGATATCTTAGTGCTTCCTGGAATGGAAGTGGATTTGGAAAATGGGCACATTTTAGTAATTTCAGATGTTTTAGATTCAAAGGAATTTGAAGAAAAAGGTAAATTGATTTCGGAAATTGTCAATAAAAAAACATCATTGTCATATGAAGAATTTATATCGATTTTTACAGATTTATCAAAATATATTTTAATCCCACATTATGATAAAAAAACAAAAATTCAAGAACGTTTTATCAAAAAAATGGCACCATTTGTTAGTTGTGGAGAAGTTGGAAATGCAAATAAGTTTTCGAGAATGAAAAATAATGAAAATGAATTAACTGAACTAGTCAATAGTTCGTAGACACAAAAAAGACAATTATTTAAATGAAAGCTCAGTTCTGTATTGAATTGGGCTTTTATAATTTAAAGAATAAGCT
>CAMXLV010000164.1 GCA_947244675.1 uncultured Clostridium sp.
TTAAGTTCTTTTGTAAAGAGAAATTCTAATAACAAAGATGCAATAATTAAATTAATTTGCTCTCCTTGTCTAAGTGAAGCAGATACTGAGGCTATTAGGAAAGGCTATGACTTAAAAAAAGATAAGTATACTGATGAAATAAAGAACCTTATAAACAAATCTGTTAATGATGAGATTAATGATCTAATTAATATAGATGATTCAAATTTAGATTCTTGTTATAAGGCTTTAACTTATTTGATAGCTAATAATTATTTAGAGATTAAAATTGCAGTTCCTGTGAACGAAAACTCTACCAATGTTATAAGGCTGTTTCATGATAAAGCTGGGGTGTTTTTTGATGGTGAAAATGAAGTTGCCTTTAGAGGTACAATGAATGAAACATTTAAAGGCTTGTCTTCGGAAGAAAATTCTGAAGCTATAGATGTTTTTACATCTTGGGAAGATTTAAAAGATATAAAAAGATTAAATAATATTAAAAATTATTTCAATGACATGTGGAATAAAGAGTGTGATGAAGTTGGAATATATGATTTTCCAGAAGAAGGATATCAGTTGATAAAAAGAAAATCAAAAAATTATAATTGGGATTCTTTAATTGAAGAAATACAAGAAAATATATCTAAATCATATAAATGGATACCCAATAAAGGAAAATCGGATAGGAAGCTAAGAAACCATCAATTAAGAGCGTTAGAGAATTGGAATATTGCAGGGAGAAGAGGCATATTGGAGCATGCTACAGGAAGTGGCAAAACGTTTACCGCCATTTGTGCAATTAGTAATTCTTTAAATAGAGGAGAGTTACCTCTTGTTTTAGTACCTTCAAAGGAATTAATGTATCAATGGAAGGTTGAAATTGAAAAGCAATTTTCGAATAAAAGCTTGATTTTTTTAATGTGTGGAGATGGAAATGATAGTTGGCGGAAGGAGTGTCAATTAAGATATTTTTCACAAAAAAATGATAAAAAAAATAAAATTATAATAGCTATCATGGCCACTGCATGCACTATGGAGTTTATCACTGAATTGACGCAGGGAAATCATATTTTCTTAGTGGCGGATGAAGTTCATAGATTAGGGAGTATGAAGAGAAGAAATATATTTAAATTAATTTCAGGTCCTAGATTAGGTCTTTCTGCTACACCTAAACGGTATGGAGATGAGGAAGGTACTCAAGCTATTTTAGATTACTTTAATGAGATTATAGAGCCTAAGTACACATTAAAAAATGCTATAGATGATGGGGTTTTAACAAAATATATTTATGAGCCTTGGATTGAATATTTAGATTCAAAAGAAATGGAAGAATATGAGGCTATTACAAAGCGAATAAATAAAATATTAGCAATGGTAAGTAGTAAGGAAAATGCCAATTTGAATAATAAATTAAATCTTCTTCGAATAAAAAGAGCTAGAATACTAAAAACTGCCAAAAATAAAATCAGTTTAGCCAAGAAGGTTATCGAAATGAATTATAAACCAGGACAAAAATGGATAATATATTGTGATAATATAGAACAACTGAGAAAGGTAATGGATAGTCTTAAGGCATATGAGCCAGTTGAATATTATTCGGGGATGTTAGGAGATAGAAGTAGAACCATTGAATTTTTTAATAAATTTGGAGGTATAATGGTTTCAATTAAATGTCTAGATGAAGGTGTTGATATTCCTTCAACCACTCATGCATTGATTTTGTCTTCTTCTAAAAATCCAAGAGAATTTATACAAAGAAGAGGTAGAATTTTAAGAACACATTTTGGTAAAAATTTAGCATTTTTATATGATGCTATTATATTACCTTTAAAAAATAATGATAAAGTGGTAGATAATATTTTGTTCAATGAATTATCGAGAGCCATTGAGTTTGGCTCTTGGGCTGATAATCCGAGCAATATTGCTAGATTGAAAAATATAGCATTAGATTTTAATATAGATTATGAAAATATAGTAGGGGGCTATGAAGAAGATGAATAGTAGAGTAAATGTTGTCGAGCTTCTAAATACACTTGAGGAAATACGAAGTTCAAAATATCCTTATATTCCAAAGGAAATAATTGAAAGTATTGTTACTGCAGAGTTTGAGAATCAGGATGATAGGGGTCGTGCTCAAGAAAAAGTAAGAAAAATTTTAGAGAATTATTTGAAGGAGGTTAAATGAAATGAAATTAATAGAATTAGATATAGATAATTTCGGTCCGTTTTACCAACCTACAACTATTAGAATATCTGAAGAAAATGGAGTTACCATAATATGGGGGCCAAATGGAAGAGGAAAAACAACGATTTTAAATGCTTTTAGATTTGCATTATATGGAGAAATAAAAAAGCGAAATGATGAGAAAGTTCATTATCCAGACATGATTAACAAGTTAGGATTTAATTCAGGAAAGCATTATTTTAGAATAGTATTAAAATTAGAGGATGATGGGCCAGTATCAATTACTCGAGAATATAAAGCAAAAATGGATGTTTTGATACCTAAAAATAATGATGATTATGAGTTGAATACATTTGTAAACAGAGCTGGCTCAATTATGTCAAAGGATGATTCGAAGCATTATTTAAATAATATTTTGCCTATAGATGTTTCACGATTTTTCTTATTTGATGGAGAATTATTACAAGAATATGAATCATTATTGTCAAATGAAAGTAGTGCAGGAGATAAAATTAAGAACTCTATAGAGAAAATTTTAGGATTGCCAATTTTAGTAAATGGTGGAAATGATATAAAAGCTTATTCATCGATTGTTGAGAGAAACAGACAACAAGCAATGCAAGACGATCAGCAAGGTTCAAAATTCACAGAAACGTATAAGTCAATTTTAGATGAAATAGAAGCTCATCAAAAAATTATTGAAGAGAACAAAGCGGAAATAAATAGATTATTTCTAGAACAAAATGAATTAGAGAGAAAAATGCGTAATTCTGAGAGAGTTAGAGAGTGGTTAAATACACTAGAAAAGGCAAAAGAAAAAATTAAGGAAAATGAAGTCATTATTACCACTCGTCAAAATGAAATAAAAAAAATAACAAAAGAAGCATGGAAATTTAATTTGAAGAATCAAATAGATTCTGCTAAAAATAAATTAAATAATCAAATTGAAAATTTGAAATTAAAGGAAGTTGATACGGCTGTTAGTAAGTCATTATTAGAAATGATTAATGTTGCATTAAAAGATTGTCAATGTCCTTTGTGCACACAAGCCTTGAATCAAAAGGTTATCCCTCTATTAGAAAGTAGAAAAACCAATATGATTGCTTCTGAAAATAATTTGACAAAAGAGGAAAAGAATACATTGTCAGATTTGGAATTACAACTAAATACTTTATCACAAATTCAAATTTTTGATTATACAGATCATATTAGAACACTGATTTCTGAAATCAACAATTCATTAACTGAAATTAGTGATTCAAAGCAAATTGTTGAAAATTGCCTTAATGATCTAGATAAGGC
>CAMXLV010000165.1 GCA_947244675.1 uncultured Clostridium sp.
ATCTGCATATGCTCCAAAAATAACTCTAGATACCCCATTTACACATTTATAAGTTGGTATTCTAATATAAAAAGTTGCTGAAGATGAATAAGATGTATTTACTGTAATTGGTGTTCCACTTGCATTACAAGTAGCATATCCTGTTATAGTTCTACCTGATCCATCTTTTACATCAAAAAATGGATATTTTCTGTCACAATCTCCGCTATATCTATAACTTACTGTAAATGGTCCATATAAGTTATAATCTCCCATTGCTTTAAAGGTAACTGGCGTTCTATTATTACTAGAAGTAATTCTTACACTTGGGCCTTGTTGTTCATCATCAAGATATCTATCAAATTCTGGAATAATCCCTGCTCTTGGTGCATCAATTCCATGATTTGCAACATAGTTGGCATATCCAGTTGATGTAGCACAAGCTGTTTCTGTCCCATGTGCACCTGATCCATCAGATTGACAATATCCTCCTTTGTTTGCTGGTCCTCCATAAAAGTCATGAGAATCACTTGGACCTGGATGTCCAGCCCATTTAAAAGTAGTTTCATAATGCATGATTAGATATTCATTATATCTACCATAAACGTTTCCTTGATTAATTAGTAAAATCGAAAATATAGCAATAAATAAAGAAATTTTACCAATTTTAGTAATACCATATTTAGAAATCAAGAAAATTCCTATTCCAATTACTATTACAACTAAAATACCAATTGATAGATACATCACTAATCCTGTACTAATAGAAATAATGATTTCCGCTTGTGAAGTATTATCTTCTAGTTTATTATCTTGTACTTGATATGCATTTGTCATTTCTTTTATGGTTACTTTATTTGTATAAGTTTTTGTATCATCTTCTGTCATATTTTTTGTAGCAATAAGAGATACACTTGTACTTTGTCCTGGTTCTAATTGTTGATTCAAATTATTGACAAATTGATTGTTTCCTTCTTTTGACCAAGTTTTACTAGAACCGTGTTGCTAATGTGAATCCTTCTGGTAATTCATCTACTATTTTTCCAACAGTTGTTGTAATTTCTCCATCATTAGTAACTAAAATTTTATATTCTACTGTAACAATCGCTCCTTCAATTTCTTTAGCTCTTATTTCAGTTTTTACTAATTTTTCACCATTATAGTTATATTGTTTCGTTCCTTTATTAGTTTTTACACTTACTTTTGTAATAGATTTATCAATTTTTAAATTACAAACTTTATTTTCTACTAAACCAATATCTAAATTAGAAGTATCCTTGTCTAAATTACTAACTTCTATAATCCCAACTGACACTGTTTTACCATTTAATGTAATTTGTTTATTGATCGCATCTGAATTTAAATTACTTGCTACCCCATTTTTTTGATATTCTGTTACACGATAACGATTGGTATCATATTGAAATAAGATTAGATAATTACCTTTTGTTAAATCAGAAAAATGGTAACTTCCTCTTGTCGTTGTTTGTACAGTCTCCTTTATTTGATTTGTATTTTTAGTATCTACTAACATAACTGTTATATTGTCTAATCCTTTTTCTGTTCCTTGTCTTTCTCCATCTTCATTTTCATCCAACCAAGCAAATCCTGCTATTGCATATTGCTCTTCTGGTTTATCTGGATCCTCTGGATCAACTGGTTTATCTGGATCTTCTGGATCGACTGGCTTGTCTGGGTCTTCTGGATCAACTGGCTTATCTGGCTCTTCTGGATCAACTGGTTTATCTGGATTATCTGGTTCTTCTGGCTCGACATAATCAAAAGGAAGTATGGTATGTGTTACAATATTTGATGTTTTACTTATAATATACTCTCCAGAAACAGTTGCCCTATTTTCTATTTTTGTTTTTTCATCAACAGCACCTGCTTTTGCTTTTATCTGTATGGTTACTTCTTCTTGATATGGTATTAGAAAATCAATATTAACATTTGGTAAACGATTTCCCTCTGGATCTTTTTTGGTTGTAATTTCTTGTGTTACTGGTTCTAGTTTTGTAAATTCTCCTGTTGCAAAAATAGATTTTACAACCTCTCCTTCTTTTTCTTCTTCTACTTCTCTTTTCCAGTTATCATAAGTAACACTAATTGGTTGCACATTTTCTGGTAATATATCTTTTAGATTAACATTAACTCCATAATATCTTGGATCGTCATAATTAGTTTTTCCAATATTTCTAATTTTTACTTCATAATCAATTTCTTCCTCATATTTAATTTCTTCTCCTTCTTTACTTGAAGTCATAGAAATTGTTACATTATCATATTCAAATATCACTCTATTTTCATTTGAATAATAAATTTCATTTGTCCCTTCTGCTGTAGCTGTAGCTGTTAATTCTATTTTTGATTCTTCTGTTTGTTTTTCTAATTTTAAAGCGTCAAAAACTCCATTAATATAATAATCTGTATTTGTATTTAATTCTAAAACAAAAATATTATCTTTTGGTTTATTTTCTTCTGTATATCTTAACTCTTCCTCCTTGGTTGATTTATTAAAGACATATTGTGGATCAATTTCTTTTGGTAATTTCATAGTAACTTTTACTTTTTTATCTTCTTTACTTGTTACATGGACATAATAGTTCCATGTATCCCTAAGTGCATAAAGATAGCTTTTCATAAATACTTTCAATTCTGCTTTTTTTATTGTATTTTTTAATTCATAACAAGAGGCTTCTTCCTCTCCTATATAAGCTTTTATTTCTGTATTTGTAACTAACTCTTCTTTTTCTTCTTCTAAATCATTTACTTGTACTTCATAAAAAATATTTTTACTTTCTTTTGGTTTTAGTGTTCCTATTTCTATTTCCTTGCTTTTTAATTCTTCTACAAAATGATATTCATATTTTCCTGCTGATTGATGATAATCAGCATCTAATTCTCCATAAGTTGTTCCTTCTGGTACATTTCCTATTATTTTTACATGATCAATTGCTTCTTCTTTGACATTGGTTATTTTGATATTATATTTAATGTATTCTCCCTCATATAAGGTATCACCATCTACTAAATTTTTTTCTCCTTTTACTGGTATTACCTCTAATTTTAAACCATCTAAATTACCTTGATTCTCTATTGTTTGAGTTGTAGTATTATTATTCTCTATTTCTTGTAATTGCTCTTCTTTTGTTATTTTTTCTTCACGATAGTTTTCTATATCAATTAGATACTCTTTACTTTCTATTTCTTTATTTTGAGTCATAGTATATTCATTGCTATAAGTTAATTTTGCCATTGCTTCTTTACTATCTTTTAAATCTTTTCTTAAGATAATGGTTGCTGTTATTTTAAGTTCTGTACTTAAATCTATTTCACTTTCGTTGTATTTATTTTGCTCTCCTTCTAAATCAACAATAACTTCTATTTTACCATTTTCATTGGTTCTAGTTGTAGTATTTTTTATTTCTAATCCATTTCCATAGAAAATACTACTATTTTGTAGAATGACTTTT
>CAMXLV010000166.1 GCA_947244675.1 uncultured Clostridium sp.
AACTAAAAGTTTCTCCCATCATACTTACGTTTGTATTTGCGTTAGAACTAGCAGCCGCCAATATATCTGCAAACTCAGCCGAATTTTCTGCTTTTAATCCAAATGCTGTTAAGGCATCTGTTACAATATCACTTACTATTCCTAATTCTTCTCCAGATGCAGCCGCTAAATCCATAATTCCATCTATCCCATTTATCATGTCTTGTGCTTTCCAGCCAGCCATACCCATATATTCCATTGCCTTTCCGGCTTCGCTTGCGCTAAAGGATGTAGTTTCTCCCATTTCTTGTGCTTTTTGTTTTAATAGATGAAATTCTTCTTTTGTTGCTCCTGAAATTGCTTGTACCGTTGACATTTGACTTTCAAAAGCTGAGCCTATTGCTGTGGAAGCAGCAACAATAGTTCCTGCTGTAGTAGCTGCTATTGTTGCCCCTGTTTTGATAGTATTAAAAGCTATTTTCCCTGCTTTTTCTAATCCTTCAAATGCTCCTTTTGCATTTCCCATCGCATCTTTAAATGATTTTTCGACTTTAGCGGCTATTTTTATGGCTAATTTGTATTCTTTCCCTTTCAACTTCTTCCACATCCTTTAGGAACTCTCGAAAATCAAAAAAAGACATATCTGAAAAGTAATCCAGACTTGTCTTTAATAATAATGAAAGTTGTATCATAATTTTTCTAAGTTTTTTAATATCTTCTAGGTTTATTCCTCTCCGTACAAAAAACCTATCACCCTATTTTTTATCTTCATTGCTGTTTTAGGAGAAAGATTTTGAAAAAACTCGATTGGCTTATGTGTTGCCTTAGCAGCCAAAAAACAAGTAAATTCTAATGTCATTTCTGGCATATAGCTAGTGCCTCCCGCTCTTTCAATCATTTTATTTACTGCAATTAAATCCGATGTTTTTATATCCTCTAAACCTGTCAAATCTATCTCTTTATATTCTTTTCCTTCAAATATATAAGGAGTTTTTAATGATATAATAAGCGGATTTTCTATAACTTCCATATCTTCTATGGTATCTAATATTTCTGTTTCTACTTTAATTTTTTCCATAATTAACACATCCTCCTAATTTCCTTTAACTGATCCTCGCCATCTACAATATATACACTATTAAATTTATCTAATTCTAGCATGGTTTCTCCTTCTACTTCTATCAACATATAAGTAATCTCTAACGTAACACTACAATCCATGCTTTCTCCTGCTTTTATTTTTCCAAGTTTTATTCCTTTGTTTCGTCCACGGACGACAACTCTCATTTGTTTGTATTCAATTTCATGCGTTTCTAAGTTTGTGATTTGCTGACATCCTCTTATAGTAAAGCCTGAACCTTTTGATTGACTTTTCATAAATTTAAAAGCTTCTTTGGTTAAAATGCGAAATGGCATTTCAAATTCTGTACTTCCAAACATTCCAATAAGTGGCGAATCGACTTCCCCTAACATACCTCCACCACTTATTGTGCTAGTTAAAGCTTTTAAATCTGGTAAGGTTAATTCTGATCCATTTCCAAGTAACATTTCTCCAACATAATCATACACATTATATTTATATATCGCTTCTGGTATAAACATTATTCTCCTCCTAATTCTGTTTGTAGCATGTTAGGATCAAACTCTAATATATTAATTATTTCTTCCACAGGAATGTAAGGTGCTAAATATTGCCTAAATATTAACTTCCCGTCTAAAATCTTTTCCATGCTATTTTCTTTTTCATCAAATTTTATTTTTGCTCCTGCACATTTTCCACTTGCTGCATAACTATTTCCCTTTATATTTTCTTCATCACAAATAGCCTCAATCAAGCGATAATTGCCTTGTTTATCTATTTTTCTTCTGTACGTAACAATAAAGGAATTTCCCCACCAACTAAAAAATCGTCGGCAATTAATCCAACGATCTTTTGGGTCTTTTTTTAATGGATAGCAAGCAGTATTATTTCCCCATGTTCTATAACCATCATCCTGAATAAGAGTAACGATCCCCTGTCCATTTAATTCATTTGCTTGTTCATAATCTAAATTTATTTCTGTTCCATCTTTTAATATTGCACCTGAAACTTGTAATAGCAAGTTGGAAGGGGATAGACTAGGCACTCCATCATTTTCTATATCCGCATTAATCGCCATTGCTGCATAAATGGAAGAATAATGATAACTTTTTCCATTTGCAATGACTTTGGGATATAATAAAATCATATGTTCATCATAGAAAGCATTTTCTTGTTTATATATCATGCAGTCTTCATATTTTTTCACTTTCTCTGTATCTATATCTACTAATACTTCACATCGAAATGCAGAATTAATATTTTTTGCTTTTAAAGATAATATCATTGCTACTTCTGGAATGGTACTCCATTTAGGGGCTAATAAAAAGCTAGGAAACATATTAAATTTAGGGTATACTTTCTTTATAAGTTCTATTCCTGTTGTTTCATTGGTTTCTTCATTATATCCTCCAATTATATCTTCTTTTGTTACTTTTGTAGTATCTATGCTAATACTTGATAAAGACAATGTGACCGCTTCTAAAGCACTACTTCCTTCTAATAAAGCAATTACTACTTTGTTATTTTCATCATAAGATACTACATAATCTACATTCTCTACCAATATAGTTCCTTCTTTTTTTATTTTTATGGTATCTAATAAAATACCTTCTTCTTCTAGCACAATTTTTTTATCCATGACAGGACAAGGTTGCTCTATATTTTCTTTTTTGTGTTTCAGAGGATCTAATACATTTACAAAAACGACGGGTGCAACATGAAAAATAGAAAAATGTGCGTCCATGCTTTCACATAAACTATATTTTTCAAAGTCACTAGAATACCCTAATTTGTTTTTACAATCCTCGATAGTTTCGCACAATATGGGAGTATTGGTAACATGATAAGGATCTTTTGACAAATGAATAGGCGCTACTCCAAAAATAACTGGTACAGCGTTTTTTTGTTTTTTTGAAATTTTTATTTGTGTTCCATTTTCTTCGATTCGCACACCATGATAATATTTTTCACTCATTCATTTTCTCCTTTTTATATTCTAACATTTTATTATAACAAATAGATTTTGCACTATGGCTTTCTTTCAATTCCTTCTTCGCAGAAATCAGATTTTCAATAGGGACAAACAAGCTTTTCATTACAGGTATTTCTTTTACCGCATTTTGGATTTTTTCTGGCAAGTTCCCTTTAAAAATATTATTTTCTGTTATTACACCTAATATAGTAGGTCCTAGATAAATCATGGTTTTTTTTTCTGCATCTTTGATATTTTTTTGCAACACTATCTTTTCTTCTTTTTCCATTAATTATATTCCTCCTTCTAAATCGAAAAATGCCGTTTTAAATTTTAATAATATCCCTCCATAATAATAAGGGTGAGTGTCTTCATCAGCAATTTCCCATTTTTTTTCTGCTTCACAAATATATCGTT
>CAMXLV010000167.1 GCA_947244675.1 uncultured Clostridium sp.
TTTGGTATTCCTACTAATTCTTTTACCTTATCTTCATCTATACCTGTATTTCCCTCTTGCATACATCTTTCTAATATACTTAATGCGTCTCTAGCGGCACCTTCTGATAATACTGCTATTGTTTTCAAGGCTTCACTTGTTATTTCTATATCTGCTTCTTTGCAAACTACCTCTAGTCTCTTTACTATATCTTCATTTGAAATTCTTTTAAAATCAAATCGCTGACATCTAGATAATATTGTTGCTGGTAATTTTTGAGGTTCTGTTGTAGCAAGTATAAATTTTACATGTTCTGGTGGCTCTTCTAATGTTTTTAGTAAGGCATTAAAAGCTCCTGTGGATAACATATGTACCTCATCTATAATATATACTCTGTATTTGGCTTTGGTTGGTAAAAAGTTGACTTCTTCTCTGATGCTTCTGATGTCTTCTACACTGTTATTAGATGCTGCATCCATTTCTACAATGTCTGTTAAGGATCCATTTAAAGCGCTTTTGCATATTTCACATTCGTTACATGGCTCCCCTTCTTTTGGGTTTAAACAGTTGATAGCTCTTGCTAATATTTTGGCTGCTGATGTTTTTCCTGTTCCTCTTCCTCCATTTAGTAGATAGGCATGTCCTACTCTTCCTGCCATGATTTGATTTTTTAGTGTTCTGGTTATGTGCTCTTGCCCTACCATTTCATTAAAGGTTAATGGCCTATATTTTCGATAAAGTGCTGTGTATCCCATTTTTTTCACATCCTATTACTATAAAAAATGGTCTTTTCACTTAATCTCTCTATGGAAAGATTCCACATAAAGATTTCTACTTATTGCTGCTTCCTTCCGGACCTGACAAGATTCATAGGTCTTTATTGGATTCTCTCCATACAAAGATTAAGTTTATGACCTTTTGTATTATATAATGATTTTTTGTTTTTCGCAAGTGTTTTTGTTATTTTCTATATTAAAACTATATCCTATGATATTCTTTTGAAGATAAAGTCTTTTACTTCTGTTATTTGTGTTGATGTTGTTCCTTCCTCTATGATGTTTCCTACTGGTAAATTTAAAGAAATTGTTGATTGATATAATTTTCCACCTTCTAGTTCAATGATTAGTGTAAAGGTTAGCTGGATGTTTAAATCTTCTTCACTTACTCCTGCTTTTTTTAGTAATTCGGCATGGTTTATTTCTTCTTCATCAGATTCATAGTTTGCTAAGTCGTTGATGGCACATCGAAAAGCTATAATTCCCCCTTGATTGGCTATTTTTTGCTCTTTTAAGTTAGATTCTAAATTTCCTTGGTATTTTATTTCTTGTACATTGTTTTCTTCTTTGTTGATAAATATTTGCTTTTCTTCTTGCTCATCTGGTTTGTATATTTTTATGTTATCTTTTTTCTTTGCTTGTATTTGAATGTTTTGTATACTAATTGTTTTTATGGCTTCTGTTTTTTGGTAACTATTATTTTTATCTATATATAAGAATAAATCATTATTTTGGGTTACGCTAAAATTCCATTTTGTGTTGGTTGCTTCTTGATCTATTCCCTGAGAAGAACTGATAATGGCTATTTTAGACAAGGTGAATGGCATGTTGGTTTCTCCTTCAACATTGTATTTTAAAATGATAATTCCTAAAGCAAATAAAATGATGGTTGCTAAGATAATAAATTTGATGATTTTTAAGTATTTTTTGTTTCTTATCACTTTTTCCTCCTTTGTATTTTTGATTTTATGCTTTTTTGCTTTTTCTTAATTCTTTGAAGAACTGCTTTAATAGATTTTCACATTCTTGCTTTTTAATTCCAGTTTCTATTTCTATTTTGTGATTGAATGGATAGTCTTGAAGTAAGTTTAATACTGATCCACAAGCTCCTGTTTTTTCGTCTTTGGCTCCAATATATACTTTTTTTATTCTAGCTTGTATCATAGCTCCTGCACACATAGAACATGGTTCTAATGTTACATACATTTCCGCATCTAATAGTCTCCATGATTCTAATTTTTTACTTGCTTTTTGTATGGCTAAAATTTCTGCATGTTTTGTGGTATCCTTTTTGGCTTCTTTTTGGTTATGTGCTCTTGCTATAATTTTTCCGTCTTTTACTATGATACATCCTACTGGTACTTCTAATTTTTTAGCTGCTTTTTTGGCTTCTTTTATGGCTTCTTGCATATATTTCTCTTTTTCTTGCATTTTACCTCCTTTATATGTTCTTGTAGGTTTATTTTTATTTGTTTTTATGTTATAATATTAGTATGTCATATCCAAGAAAGGAGAGGTTTTCATGTTAAGTCTTAAAGGATGGGCTTTGCTCTTCCTAATAAGTTTTGTCATTGCCCTTATCGGCAGTTCCCTTCGGGAATGGTGGGACAATAAACGACAATAAACAAAACTTAGATGGCATGATCCCCGCTGATATTTAGCGGGGCTTTTTTATGTTTTTAACTTTTTTTATTATAGCTAACTTACTATGAAATTGCAATAGTTTGGATTCCAATTTTTCTTGAGATATCTTTTCCTTCTTTATTTTTGCCTAAAAGACGTCACAGATGTGACGTCTTCATTTATCTCATATTATTTTAAAGTTAACTGTGATGTTGCACAATCCAAAAACATATTTGTATTTTTACTTGCTGTTTCCCAATTTGATCCAATATAAATTGTTTTTAAATTTAATCCATATTGAAAATATCTGTTACATTTCTAGTATCAAAGTTTGACAAATCTAATGTTGCTAAACTACTACATCCACAAAACATCTTATACATATTAGTAACTTTAGCAGTATTAAAATATGCGTATTCTGGTGCCAACGACGTAGACATTTACAACTCGCCATCGGCTCTCATTGACGATTGATATAAATATCAATCAATTTATTCAAGTATATCATATTTTTTATAAATTACAAAAGTTAAATTTAAAATAATATTTCCAAAAAATTGTTTTGTTCGCTTGTATTTTGATAAATATTGTTGTATATTACTATTCATAGGAAATGAGAATAAGTAGATGTGGTTTGCCTCCAATTAAGGAGGTGAGGCTTATGATAGAAACAGGATATTTAATATCAATAATTTACTTATTATATTATGCACTACTTGGAACTACTATCATAGCAATTGCCTTTATAGCATTAGCAATAATTTTGAGTAAGAGCGAATAAACCAACAAAAAAACACATCTGTAATTTGCCCGATTGCGATGTGTTTTTTACATATCAATTTTGGCGAACCACGTTTGTGGTTTCTCCATTTCCTATTTTTATTATACACAGATAATTGGAATTTGTCAAACAGTTTTCGAAATATTTACAATTATATGTTTTTTCAAATATAGTTCGAACAGAAACGTCGTTGGTGCGAGTAGTGGGACTTGAACCCACACGTGACTTGCACACACG
>CAMXLV010000168.1 GCA_947244675.1 uncultured Clostridium sp.
CTGAAATTGAAAAAGCAACTAATCAAACTACTGAAGCTTCTATTTTATTGTATCGTAAAGGTAATATACCAATTGCAGAAATTGAAAATATTACTTCTCATATAAAAATGCTTAATAGTAATTTAGCTTTATCTGCAAAATATCTTTTAGATTTAGCAAATATTTTTAAAATCTCTAGAATTTTAAAAGAATATTATTTAAGTACTGAAATAGATATGAGTGAATTTTGCAATTTAACCTCTCTATTTGATAATGTATATACAAATATTGGAATAGAAAAAAATATATATAATAGTATTTTAGATGAAAATACTATTTCAGATGATGCCTCTTCTACTTTATCTAGTATTAGAAAAAACATAAAAAATAAAGAACAAGAAATTAGAAATAAATTAAATAATATGCTTCATCAAAAATATATTCAAGAGCCAATAATTACTATTAGAAATGAAAGATTTGTATTACCTATAAAAAATGAATATCGTAGTGATGTTAAAGGTTTTATTCATGACATATCTAGCAGTGGCTCAACTGTTTTTATAGAACCTATTTCTATTTTTGAGTTAAATAATGAAATTAATACATTAAAAATAGAAGAAAATTTAGAAATTCAAAAAATATTACAAAAACTATCTTCGCTTTTTTTTGAGTTAACTAATGAATTGGAAAATAATAGTAATTTAATTGGTATTATAGATTTTATATTTGCAAAAGCAAAATATTCAAATTCAATAGATGCTTCACCAGCAACTATAACAGATAAAAAACAAATAAATTTAATTAATTGTTCACATCCTCTTCTTGATAAAAATACTGCTGTAAAAAATAATATTTATTTAGGAAAAGATTTTACTTCTTTAATTATTACTGGTCCGAATACAGGTGGAAAAACTGTATCTTTAAAAACAACTGGTATCATCGTACTTATGGCAATGTCTGGGCTTCACATTCCAGCTAAAGAAGGTAGCTCTATTTTTGTTTTTGATAATATTTTTGCTGATATTGGAGATGAACAAAGTATTCAAGAATCTCTAAGTACTTTCTCTTCTCATATGAGTAATATTTCACATATATTAAAAAATGTAACAAAAAATAGTTTAGTTTTATTAGATGAATTAGGTTCTGGCACAGACCCTTTAGAAGGTGCAAATCTTGCTATTAGTATATTAGAAGAATTAAATTCTATAGGTAGCTTAACTATATCAACAACACATTATCCTGAACTTAAACATTTTGCAATTACTAATTCAAATTTTGAAAATGCTTGTGTTGAATTTGATCTAGTAACACTTTCTCCAACTTACAAATTATTAATTCGGTATACCTGGAACTAGTAATGCTTTTGCTATAAGTAAAAAGCTTGGTATTTCAGATAAAATTATTGATAGAGCAAAATTAAAACTAAATGATACTAGTGTTCATATTGAAGATTTATTAAAAGAAATTTATGAGAATAAACGTACAATTGAAAAAGAAAAGATTGCAATAGAACAAAATTTAAAAGAAACTGAAGATTTAAAAAAAGAATATACTATTAAATTTGAAAATGTAAATAGTAAAGAAAAAGTTATTCTTGAAAAGGCTAAGGAAAAAGCTACATCTATTTTAATAGAAGCCAAAGAAGATGCTAATGAAATTATAAAAAATTTAGAAAAATCATCTTCTTCAAAAGAAGCAAATATTCATAGAAATAAATTAAATGCTAAAATAAAAGAATTATCAAATGCCAATGAAAATAAATTAGAAAATACTCATACAAAGCTTACTAAAGATGATTTAAAAATAAATATGGAAGTATTTGTTCCAAAATTAAATCAAAATGGAACTATTATTTCTATAAATAATGATTCTGTTATGCTTCAAATTGGAATTATAAAAACTAGCTTTAAAATAAATGATTTAGCTTTTGCAACAACTAAAACATCTAATCAAGAAAAAGATAATATAAGAAGTATAAAAAGAGAATTTAATGTTAAAGCAATCTCCACTGAAATAAATGTAATACGGTCAAAATGTTGATGAAGCTTGTTTTGCAATTGATAAATATTTAGATACTTGCACACTAAATGGATTAGAACAAATAAGAATTGTACATGGAAAAGGAACTCGGTGCTTTAAGAAAAGGAATTCACGTATTTTTAAAAACTCATCCTCATGTAAAATCTTTTAGATTAGGAACTTTTGGAGAAGGTGAAATGGGTGTTACTGTTGTAGAATTGAAGTAAATAAATTTTTTTGAAATAGTTAAAAAATATAGTTTTGTCTTTTAATATTATAAAAAAGTCTATAAGTTTTTAAATATAACATATGGACTTTTTTGTTTATATCTCATTCTATTCTATTTTTAAACAACAAAAAGAGTAATATAAATTATTTAAAATTTATATCACTCTCTTTATATGCATATGTTAATATAATTAAATAATAAATATTTTATTCCTCTTCTTTTATTTAATGTTTAAATTATGAACTTTTTGGAACCGTCCCAAAAAGTTCGAAAAGTTCATAAAGTTTACATTTTTCTAAATACACCTATTACTTTTCCTAAAATTTCACATGTTGGAACAATTATTGGATCCATTGTAGAATTTTCTGGTTGTAATCTTATATGGTCTTTTTCTTTGTAAAATGTTTTTACTGTAGCTTCTTCTTCTATTAATGCTACTGCTATTTCTCCATTTTCAACTGAATTTTGTTTTCTAACTAAAATATAATCTCCACTTAAAATTCCTGCTTCTATCATACTTTCTCCTCTAACAATAAGCATGAAACTTTCACTATTTCCTACAAAGTCTAATGGAATTGGGAATGTATCTGTAACATTTTCAAATGCTAAAATAGGCTCTCCAGCAGTTATTTTTCCAATAACTGGAACATCTACCATTTCTTTTCCGTTATATATAGGTTTATCTTCTTGGATTTTTGTTTGACTTGGTATTCCACCTTTTAATAATTTTAAAGTTCTACCTTTTTGTGATTCTTTTTTTACATATCCTTTTTCTTCTAGTTTAGCGATATATCCATGAACAGTAGCTGTTGACTTTAAACCAACCGCTTTTCCTATTTCTCTAACTGATGGTGGATATCCGTTTGCTACAACTTCTTTTTCGATAAATTTTAATATGGCTTTTTCCCTTTTATTTAATTCGTTTGGGTCTTTTTTTCTTCTCATTTAAATCATCTCCTAAATTTTATTTTTTAGAACAAACTTAAGTTTTTTTTCTAAATTTATCTCTCTGTTTTAATGCAAACATCTTATCACAAAACAAATCTTTTGTCAAACATTTTTTCGAGTTTTTATATAAACCTTGTAAAGCCTAAATAACTCTAATTACAATTTTTTTAACTAAATTATTTTTACTGATTTATCCATTCTTCTATTATTTCT
>CAMXLV010000169.1 GCA_947244675.1 uncultured Clostridium sp.
CATTTCCTGATCCTGGCGTATTATCTGTGCCAGGTTCATTTCCTGATCCTGGCGTGTTATCTGTGCCAGGTTCATTTCCTGATCCTGGCGTGTTATCTGTGCCAGGTTTATTTCCCGTACCTGGCGTGTTATCTGTGCCAGGTTTGGAAGTGTTAACAGAAACCACCACATCATCTTTTGATGGATCTTGAGTGGTGGGAAGTAAAACCAAATCCTCATTAGATGGAATTGGATCATATAGAACCAATTCCTCATTAGAGAGGATTTGATTATTTAAAAGCAACCCATCATCTTTTGATGGTGCTTTAGTGTCATCTTTTTTAGGCAAATCCTTTTTAGGTTTACCTTTAGAAGACAACTTTTTAGGCTTATCTTTGGATGATGCCTCTTCAGGCTTATCCTTAGAAGAAGCCTTTTCTTCTTTTGTTACTTTGATTTTAGTATTACTTTCTTCTTTTTCTTTTGAAGAAATAATAGCACATCCACTTAATAATAAAATGGATGATAACAGAATTAAAAAAATACGCCGTTTTTTCATTTTTACTCCCTTCAAATGAATCAATAAATCAATGAAAATTATTTTTCTATTATGCAACTAAATAACAGTTGCAAGACTGCTACACACAACACTTACAATATTATACAACATTTTCTGTAAACAAGCAATACAATAAAAAGAAAAATTAAAAATCACCGAAGGAAATACACCAATTTATAAATTACAAGATAGAAATATCTTAAGAAAATCGAAGAATTTGTTGAAAAATAGCTTGCCAAATAGAAAAAAATATGATAAAATAGCGGTGCTTTGAAAGTAGCTTAGCAATTTTTGTTTAAGATACTTTTATCTCTACTTACATAAAAAGTGTAGGTTAAAAATCCAAAGGGAGGTGGAAGATAATGAACCAATACGAAAGTATTATCATTGTTAATCCTAATTTAGATGAAGCAGCATTAAAAGCTTTAGAAGAAAAATTCACAGGATTAATCAACGAAAATGGAAAACTTCAATCTGTTGAAAACATGGGTAAAAAGAAACTAGCTTATGAAATCAAAAAATGCACAGAAGGAACATACCTATTATTCAATTTTGAAGCAAAACCAGATTCTATCAAAGAACTTGAAAGAGTTTATAGAATCACAGATACGATCATGAAATTTATCGTAGTAAGAAAAGAAGCATAAGAAATAATTCTTAGCAAAACAAGAAAAAAAGAAATAAAGAGAGGGGCCTTTATTGAAAGTAAAGAAAGGTGATAAAAAATGAACAAAGTAATATTAATGGGAAGATTAACAAGAGACCCAGAAGTAAGATACACACAAACAAACAACACTTTAGTAGCTTCTTTTAGTTTAGCTGTAAATAGAAGATTTGTAAGACAAGGAGAAGAAAGGCAAGCTGATTTTATCAATATCGTTGCTTGGAGCAAACTAGGAGAATTTTGTAGCAAATACTTTAAGAAAGGTCAACAAGTAGGAGTCATTGGAAGAATACAAACCAGAACATGGGATGATGAACAAGGAGCAAAACATTACGTAACAGAAGTCGTAGCAGAAGAAGCTTATTTTGCGGATAGCAAAAGAGAAGCAGAAGTAGGAAGCAGTACTTTTGAAAACACATTTGGAGACACAGCACCAGGAAATGCTAACATGGGAGACGACTTTGAAGTATCTTCTAGCGATGACCTACCATTCTAAGAGAGCAGAAAGGGGGAAAAAAGAATGGCAGACAAAAAACAAGGTAAAAAGAACAATAACAAAAATTATGATGAGGATTACAATCCAAAATTCAGAAAACAAAGAAAAAAAGTATGTGTATTATGTAGTGACAAAAACTTCGTATTAGATTATAAAAATCCAGAACAATTAAAAAAATTCATTAATGATAAAGGAAAAATCTTACCAAGAAGAACAACAGGAGCATGTAGTAAACATCAAAGAGACATAACAACAGCAGTAAAAAGAGCAAGACACATTGCATTATTACCATATGCACAAAACTAATACAAATATAAAGAACAAAACCGCTAAAATACTAGCGGTTTTGTTATTGTATAGGAAAAATACATTCTGTTCTACAAAAAATAATAGGGAGGAAATCATTTACAATCAGAAAACCATATGATATAATGAAAACAATTTAACAGAAGAGGTGAAAAAATTGAATCAAATATTAAGTGTAGACAATCATTATAAAAAAGAAAAAACAAAAAAGGTAAAAACAAAAAACAGTGGACCAATAGAAATTCAAAATATATTAAAATTTTTTGCCATTAGTTTACTCGTATTTGGTATATTTGTAATAGGATCAGGTTCCTATTCTATGTATAAAGTAGCAACACAAGAAGAAAATAAAACAAAACCAGTTCTTAACTTAGAAAACAATACAGAAGAAGAAATACAATTAAAAATAAGTCATGACAAGAACTTAGCAAAAGTAACTTATCAATGGAACAATGAAGCTGTAAATGATATACCATGTAGTGGAAAACAAGAAGTAGAAGCAACCATTATGAAATTAGAAGGAACAAATACATTAAAAGTATATGCTAAAGACATCAAGGGGCAAGAAATAGAATATTCACAAGTATACACATTAGAAGAAGCAATAAACATAAACATTGAAGTAGAAGGAAGTAATCTAAAAATTGCAGTCAATGGTATGAATCAGCTTCAATATATGACATATCGTTGGGATGAAGAAGAAGAAACAAAAATAGATATAAATGACATAGAAACAGAACAAATCATAGAAATACCAAAAGGACTACACACCTTAACTGTAATTGTAGTAGATGAGAACAACCAAACCGAAACAAAAGAGCAAGAAGTAAATGGAGTAACTAAACCAAAATTAGATGTAACAACAGATGGATCTAGTAATTTCTTGATCAATGCAGAAGATGAGCAAGGAATTAAAAGAGTAGAATTCTTTATCAATGGAACACAATACAATTTAGATTTAGACAAAGTATTACCATTAGAGGAAAGAAAGAAATTTGAATATTCTTATCCATTAGAAGAAGGAAGAAGAAATGAACTAGAAGTAAAAGTATACAACGAAAGTGGCGTATCAGAAACTTTTAAAGCATTTGTTAATATGTAAATCATTTAAGGAAGGTATTATGAACATTAATCCAGTAGAATTACTAACCTATTTTATCATATATTCATTTTTAGGATGGATTATGGAATCAGTTGTAAGATCAATTTGTGAAAGAAAAATCATAAACACAGGTTTTCTAAAAGGACCATTTTGCCCAATTTATGGAATAGGAGCAACCATTATGTTCCTATTCCTAGAGGGATTTCAAAATAGACCAATTTTACTATTTTTTATTGCAATCATTGTATTAACCATTTGGGAATATATAGTAGGAG
>CAMXLV010000170.1 GCA_947244675.1 uncultured Clostridium sp.
ATATAAGAAATGCAGAGTATTGGGATTCAGTTCCATATATATTTAATGTGTATATTGAAGTTGCAAATAGATTATATAATTCAATAATGGATAAATGTATAGATATACAAATTAATGTTGAACAATATTTAGAAAATATAAAAGAAAAATATGAGAAAAAAATAAACTTTAAATATATTCCTTCTACTGTTTTCAAACTTTCAGGAAGTAATGATTATTTTTCAGATGAAGTAGAAGATTATGAGGAGAGAATTTCTTTTATTGATATAAATAAAAAATTTGATGTAAATAAAATTAAATTAATAGGATATGCTGGTGTTGGAAAATCTACGACTTTAGAATATATAGAATATGAAGATGTAATTAATTTTTCAAAAAACAAAAAAATACCAGTTTTGATTAATTTAATTGCAGTGGAAGAAAAAATAGAAATAGAAAAATTAATTAGTAAAACTTTAAATTTGGAAAAAGACAAAGATGGTATTGTAGATTATTTAATTAAGAATAATAAAATAAATTTATATTTTGATGGTGTAAATGAAATTAGTATAAAAGACTATAATGAAAAAAGAAAATTTTTAGATGATTTAGATAAATTTATAACTAGTGAAAAATTAAAAAATATAAAAATAATTGTAACAGATAGAGATAATAATGCTGTTTCTGTATTAAATAATTCTGATACATATTTAATACAAGGAATGGCAGAGGAAGATGTTGAAGCTTTTATTGAAGGAAATACACAAGCAGATAAAATAGAAGAAGTAAAAAAAGCTATATTGGGAAATAACAAACTTTTTGATAAACCAATTCATCCTATTATGTTAAAAAGTTTAATTACAATTATAGAATGCGGAGAAGAAGTGCCTACAAAAATATCAAGACTTAGAGAGGAATATTTAAAAGCAATAATAAACAGAGAAATTAATTCTAAGAAAAGTGAAATTGCAAAATATATTGATGGTTGTTTAAAATATTTGGTGAAAAATTTTAGAGAAAAAAGCGCAGGTGCAATGAGTAGTTTTAAAATATTAAATGTTTTTAATGATTATGCTAAAGAAAATGGAATAGATTTTCCAACAGATGAATTATTAAATTTACTAACTGAAATGGGAATTTTGAAATTAGTAGAATTTGAAAAATATGCTTTTGAAGATGAAGAATATTATCATATTTATAATAGAAAATTAGATTAGAAAGGTAAATAATATGTTAAGTGATAAAATAAAAGACGAATTATTTTTTGAAGTTTCAGCAATATATGCAAATGCACAGCCTGAATTAACTGAAAAAGATATTAGAGAAAGAATTGATGTATTTGCTATAATTCTTCATTATGCTTTAGATGATCAAGATGTACAACAGACAGAAAGTATATCAACAAGTCTAGAATATGAAGTGTCAGATTTATTAATTCTAGCTAAGCGTCAACCTTTTACAAATATAAAAGAAAAAACTGTAATGCTAGAAGCATATTTAAAATTATTATGTTTTTATGTAGATAGAGAACGGATTTATGCATAGGAATATGAGTAAATTAGCAACATTAAGCATATTATATACACATGATAAATTAGACGTATTAAATATAGATAAAAAAAGAAATACAAAAGAATATTATAAAATATTAACAGCACAAGAAAATAATAAACCTATTTTATATTTTAGTCCAAAACATCCAGAAAAAAATGGATTATTAAAAAATGATAAGGCTATATTTCCTATGGTAAAAGCATATTGTATAAGAAATGCGGTTGCACATTCACAAGATATACCTTTGACTGAAGTAGAATTATGGGAACATTTTTATTCTATGTTTTACACAATGATAGAAGCTACTTATAAATTTAAATATATAATTACAGAAATGTATAGAAAAAAAGAAATTTCATACCAATCATATATAGATAAAATTATAAATGAATATGAGAAGAAATTAGCACAAAATTTTACATACATTCCATTAAGTATGGAATTAGATTTGAATGAATACTGGGAAGATTTAGAAGATAAATATGAAGACCTTGAAAATATTAAATTTGAAAAAGTAAATGAAGATTTGAATTCAAATGACATTAAATTATATGATAATTCATTATTTAATAAAGTAAAACTTATTGGATATGCAGGTGTAGGAAAGACTACAATATTAGAACATACTGTATACGAAGAAGCAAAGGAAATAGAGAAAAATCATTATAAAGGTAGAATTCCTATACTAATACAAATGATTAATGTATCAGATAAAAGTGACACAATTGAAAAATTAATTGCTGAAATTCTTGGTTCAAATAATATAGCACTTATTTCAGAATTAATTCGAAATAATATGTTAAAATTGTATATTGATGGCATTAATGAAATTGCGATTAATAATCAAACAGAAAAGTTAGAATATATAAAGGATTTAGAATTTTATTTAACTAGTGAAGATAAAAAAGATTTAAAAGTTGTTGTAACAGATAGAGATGACAATGTAAATTCGATTTTTAATAAATATCCGAAATTTATTTTATCAGGTATCACAGCAGAGGATATAGATGATTTTATTGAAGGAAATTCAAAACGACCAGATAGAGTAAAAGAGAAAATTAATGAAAAAATGAAAGAAACACCTAGATTTTCTAAAGTTTTACAAAACCCTTTTATGTTACAAAGTTTGATTAAACTTATAGAATTTGGTAAAAAGATTCCAGAAAATCCAGAAAAAATAGCAGGAATGTTATTACAGGCAATTGTTGAAAGAGAAAAGAATATTAAAAGAGATTATAGAGCAGAGCAAATTTTAAAATATTTGGTGCAAGTAGTAGGAAAAGAGGCTGAAAGCAGAGGAGGACAAAATGCTCCTAGACTAGAAAATATTACAATAAAAAGAGAAGATTTAGCAATTTGTTTTAATGAGTATTGTGATTTATATAAACGATATGACAGATTTGATTTTGACGAATTTATTGATTTAATCGTTAAATTAGGAATTTTAAGAGAAACAGGTATTGTAAGATATACTTTTGTTAATGAAAGATATTATCGCTTCTTTTTGAGTGAAGCAGAAGATTTATTAATTTAAAGAGAGGTAAAATAAGTGATTACTGAAGAAATGCAAATTAAATATCCAGATATTTTGAATGTTATTAGTAGTATAGAGGCTTCTTCAGATTATAAAGAACATATAGAAGGATATACGACAAAATTTGATTATTCTGGTGAAAAAGATAAATTAAATCAATGGATTAATTATCTAGTGGAGAAAGATCCTATTATTGCAGTTCTTGAAGTGAAAGAATTGGAAAAAACAACATCTGATGAAAAAGCAGAATATATTAATAAAATAATAAATAAGGTAAAAGAAAATATAA
>CAMXLV010000171.1 GCA_947244675.1 uncultured Clostridium sp.
CGAAGCAAATACAAATCCATCTACACCTACAATTTCCAAACCATCTGGATGCGTTGCCTTTAATGGTTCTGCGTACCAAACGTATCCTACAGTTGACGAGGCCCTTGATAATGTAATGGGATTTCCCAGCACACTATCTACTGGATGCGACCTTACTGGTTTTCCAAATGAGGGAACTACTTTAATACGGATGTGGATAGATTATGTAAGTGAAAGCTATCCCCCAACTATTGAAGTATTTCTTTATTCGAAAAACAATTGGGAAAGCTCTTTAGATCTTTCAAGGTTTGCAGGAAGAACCATTGTAATAGGTTTTTCATATCAAACCAACAGCATCCCGCCTAAGGTTAGATATGAATATTTAGCCTTAGCAATACCCAAAGAGCAGGCAAAATTTGAAAGTAACTCTGAAGAGCAAGGTGAAGCAGAGATACCCGAAAGTATTCTTGAGAGCAATACAGAATCAGAAACAGAATCAGAAACAGAATCAGAAACAAAAGAAAATTCAGAAGAACCTAATTTAGAAGAAACTGATTCAGAAAATGCTCAAGAGAGTGAAATAGAATCAAGGCAAGCATAAGAAAGAACAATCATAAGAATCCTTAACCCCAATCCGCCATATTGTTTAATGTGGCGGATTTACTTTTAATACAAATAATTATCCCCCAATATATAAAGTTAACGTTGTTTTGTTTACTTCATATACTGGAGGAGCTTACTTTAATGTTAAAAAGAACTAAAATAAAAATCAAATTCTTATTTCAGTTCAATCTAAATAATTTCTTTTCAACAAATTATATTATACATTGTCTTTAATGTAATCAACTACGTCACCAACAGTAACTACTTTTTCAGCATCTTCATCTTGAATTTCTATATCAAATTCTTCTTCTAATGCCATAACTAATTCAACAATATCTAAAGAATCAGCACCTAAATCATCTATAAATGATGCTTCAAGAGTTACAGATGCTTCAGTAACACCTAATTGATTAACTATAATTCCTTTTACTTTCTCGAAAACTTCTTCTGAATTCATTTTGTGTACCTCCTTTATTTTTAGATAAGGATTTCTTATCTTATTTACAATTTATTTATACTCTATTTTTAATACATGTTAAATAAAATGTCAAGTGTTTTTAGTAAATTTATTATAAAACCTCATTTTTTTCTTCAACTTCACGTATTTTCTCTACAGCTTCAGTCATTTTAGCTACTGAATTTCCTTTAACAAATTGCTCTGCCTGTTTTAAAGTATAATAAAATACTAATTCATCACTACTTCCATGAGCTTTTAATACTGGTCTTTTTACTCCTAAAAATGGAGCTCCTCCATAAATTCTATGATCTGCCTTTTTCTTAAATTCATTTATTGCTGGAAGAGATGGAACTGCAGATATTGTTCTTAATACATTTTTTGTTAAACTATCTGTTAAACTCTTTTTTACAAATTTACCAATTCCTTCAACAGATTTTAGTAAAACATTTCCTGTAAATCCGTCACAAACTAAACCATCTACTTCTCCTAAAAAACAATCTCTAGGTTCAATATTTCCAATAAAATTAATATTATATTTTTCAGCATTTTCTTTTAATATTTTATATGATTCTTTCGTTAAGTCATTACCTTTAGTTTCTTCTGTGCCTATATTTAATAATCCTATTCTTGGTTTTTCTATTCCAAATGTATTATGTATATATATTGAAGCCATTTGTGCAAATTGTAACAAATTTATTGGTTTACAATTTGTATTAGCACCAGCATCCATTAAAAGAAGTCCTTTTATTCCCTCTGATGGAAGCATAGCTGCAATTCCAGGTCTATCTATTCCCTTAATTCTTCCTATAAGCAATGTAGCACCTGTTAATAAAGCACCTGAATTACCAGCAGAAATAAAAATATCTCCCTCTTCTTCTTTTAACATTTTAAAACCAACAACCATTGAAGAGTCTTTTTTATGTTTTATTGCAACAGTTGGAATATCTTCCATTTCAATTTGTTCAGTTGTGTGCTTAATTTTAACATTTTTTGCAATCTCTTCTATTGAATCTTTTCCATAGAATTCTTTTAATTTTTTTCTAATTATACTTTCATCACCAATTAAAATAATTTCACTATTTATTTCAGGAGCAGCTTTTATTGCTCCTTTTATAGTTGCATCTGGAGCATTATCTCCTCCCATAGCATCTAACAATATAATCAAAATCTTTACCTCCTGTAAATCTTTCATTTGATTTAATTCTTTTATATTTTATTTACTTTTGAAAAAAAAATCAATACTTTTATATAAATTTATACCAATAGTTCAAATTTATACTTAATTTATTAAACTTTTAAACATTTGAACGCTTGGAACGTTCGGGTACGGTTCCAAAAAGTTCACTCTTTAAAATCTTGAATGCTTGAACGTTTGGGGACGGTTCCAAAAGGTTCATTCTATAAAATTTTAAACTTTTGAAATTTTATAGAAACAATTTCAAAAAATTCACTATACATCATAAAATTCTAATTATTATTGTACACATTATTATAATTCATATTATTAATTATCTGTAAACATTTCATTTTCCTTATTATTTAACAAATTATCTGTAGATATTTCATTTTCCTTATTATTTAATAAATCATCTGCAGATATTTCATTTTCGTTTTCCACCCAATTATCAATTTGCCTTACAATTATTGGTTCTGTTATTTTATCTCCACTGCCAAAAAATATATCTATTACTTTAAGAAAAGCAATTAAAAAAACACATACGCCAACAAGTAAAATAGCTTTACATATAAGTCTAAAACTTTCGTAAGATACATCTGTTAATAATTCCCAATTAAATAATTTTTTCTTTGGCTCAGCTGATTTTTTTATAAATTGTTTTCTTCCTCTATTTCTGAGAGTTAAAAGTTCTCCTGGATTAATTTGAAGAACATAACACAATTTATAAATATCATCTAATGTTGGATAATCTTTATTAGCTTCCCACTTCTTTATTTTTCTCTCATAATTTTCTATATTATTTTTATCTATTGCAAATGCCAAATCGTTTATTGTCATATTTTTAGAAATTCTAGCATCTTTTAAATAATTTCCCAAAGTAATAACTTCATTATTCTTTCCCATAAAATCTCCTAAAAAACATATTACATAAATTTAAATACATTTTTATTTTATTAACTATAAATATTTATCTCTTAATTTCTATTTCTATTATTTAATTTATTATCATATTATTTTTATATACACTTTTATATTTACAGTATACATATATAATAGACAAATATCAATAATAATAAAAAATTCTCTGTTAAAGAGAATCTTTTTATTATTATATTCCAT
>CAMXLV010000172.1 GCA_947244675.1 uncultured Clostridium sp.
CAAGGAAGTGCGGTAATAAGAAATAAATTTAAAAGACTAATTAGAGAAAATTATAAAAATTTTGAAATACATCTTGAAACTGGATATAATATATTATTTATCATTAATAAAAATAGTGAGCTTGAAACAAAAGATATTACTTTTTATAATATAAGAAATAATATGAAAAGAATGTTTAAAAAAGCTGGTATATACAATGAAGAAAATATTGATTAAATTAATAGCATTTTATAAAGCCTCAATTTCACCATGGTTAGAATTTCATGGGGTACATTGTAAATATGAACCAACGTGTTCTGAATATACAAAACAAGCCATTGAAAAATATGGTTCGTTTAAACGGAACGCTTTTAGGAATAAAACGAATTTTAAAGTGTAATCCTTTTTCCAAAGGAGGATATGATCCTTTAAAATAAAGGAAGGGATGGTGTAATGTTTAAATTTTTTGCCAAAATATTTGGGTATGTTTTAAATTTTATTTACAATTTAGTAAATAATTATGGACTAGCAATTATAATTTTTACAATTTTACTAAGATTGATTTTGCTTCCAATAAATTGGAAACAACAAAAAACAATGAAAAAGTCGGCTAAAGTACAACAAAAACTAAAAGAGCTACAAGATAAATATTCTAATGACCCTGTTAGATTTAATGAAGAAGTAAGAAATTTATATGCTTCTGAAAAAATGAATCCATTTAGTGGTTGTTTAGGTTCTATATTACAGTTTGTAATAGTAATTTCTATGTTTATGTTAGTAAGTAATCCACTTACATGCATGAAACAATTATCTTCAGAAAAAATAAAATCATATGAAGAGCAGATAAAAGAAGAAAATGATGGACAAAATGTTAGTTATATGGAAATTGCAGTTATAAAAAGTAAGGGAAAAACAGATAATGAAGTTAATTTAAATATGAATTTTTTAGGATTAGATTTAAGTGATATTCCTTCAAAAAATTATAAAGATATAAAAGTTTTTATTATACCAATATTATATGTAGTTACATCAATTGCATCTATGAAAATTACGGCTTCAATTAATTCAAAGAAAAAGAAAAAACAAAAACTTTCTGAAGAAGAAAATAAAAAATTACAAGAGCAGAAGAAACTTGTTAAATTAGATGAAAAGAGTGAGGAAATGGATACAATTGAATCAATGAATAAGAGTATGATGTATATGATGCCTGTAATGACAGTGAGTATAGCTCTTATAGCTCCTTTAGGATTAGCTTTATATTGGTTTATTAGTAATTTAATAATGATAATGGAAAGATTAGCAGTAAATAAGTTCGTTAAGGAGGAAGAATAAATGGATAAAACATATGTTTTTGAAGGAAAAACAACTAATGAAGCTATTGATAATGGTTTAAAGGAATTAAAAGTTTCTAAAAATAAAGTTGATATTAAAGTACTTGAGTCAGAAGAAAAAAGAAGTTTTTTTAGTATTTTAACACCTAGAGTTGTAAAAGTAGAGATTACTTTAAAAGAAGATGTTGAAAGTGAAGAAAAAAGAAGTAATGTAGAGCATAAAGAAATTAAAAATCAATTAGAGTTTAATAAAAGTGAAGTTCAGGAAAGAATACAAAAATTTTTAGATGATTTTATAAAAAATCTTCCTCAAAATGATTTAAATTATAAAATAGATATTGTGGAAAACGATTTTCACATAGATGTTGAAGGCGAAGATACAGGATATTTGATAGGATATAGGGGAGAAGTACTAAACAGTTTACAATTAATTTTAACCAATATTGCAAGTAAGAATTTAAATTGTAAAGTTAAGGTATTATTAAATATTGGAGGATATAGAGAGAAAAGGCAAAAGGATTTAGAAAATTTAGCACTGAAAATTGCAGGAAGTGTTATAAAGTCAAGAAAGTCTATAACTTTAGAACCAATGTCTGCGTATGAAAGAAAGATAATTCATTTAAAATTACAAGATAATGAAAAGGTTCAAACGCACAGTATAGGTGAAGAACCTTATAGAAAAATAGTAGTTTCTTTGAAAAGTAAATATAAAGAAAAATAAAAAATCTGAAGTCAAAGTGAGGATTTAATTAAGAATTAATTATACTCATTTTGACTTTATTTTTTTATTAATTTATAAAAATGATAGGATATATAATAAAAGTTATCCACATGAAGTAATTCATTACAAATAGTAGGTTATATTAGTTATCCACAGTAAAAAATTATAAGAATAATAATTTTATATTAGTATATCATATGATATTTTAATATAAGATTATTAAAAAAGGAGGAAAATAAATGAGTACTATTGTTGCAATATCAACAGCTACAGGAGTAGGGGGAATAGGGATTATTAGAATGAGTGGAGAGAATGTTTTTGAAATTCTAGAAAAATTTTTTAAACCCAAAAAACCTCAAGCAATTGAAAATATAAAGGGATATACAATAAAGTATGGAAATATTATAGATAAAAATAACGATATTATTGATGAAGTATTAGTATCATATTTTAAAGCTCCAAAAAGTTATACAACGGAGAATATGTGTGAAATTAATTCACATGGTGGTATAATGGTAATAAATAAAATTTTAGATATATGTTTAGAAAATGGAGCAATTTTAGCTGAACCTGGGGAATTTACTAAAAGAGCATTTTTAAATGGAAGAATAGACCTAGTTCAAGCAGAGTCTGTAATTGATATTATTAATTCAAAAACAGATAAAGAGGTTAGAGCATCAGAAGAACAATTGAGAGGAAAACTATCAAAGAATATATCAGAAAAGATATTTTATCAATACTAGCTGATATTGAAGCATCTATAGATTATCCAGAATATGATATTGAAGAAACAACAAATGAAAAAATATTGAGATTTTTAGAAATTATAGATAAGAAATTAGAAACTTTAGAAAAAAGTTTTTATAATGGTAAAATATTGAGAGAGGGACTTGCAACAGCAATTATAGGTAGACCAAATAGTGGAAAATCTTCTTTACTGAATTTAATATTAAATGAAGAAAGAGCGATTGTTACAGATATAGAAGGAACAACTAGAGATACGATTGAAGAATATATTTCAATAAATGGTATTGCTTTAAAATTAATTGATACTGCTGGAATTAGAAATGCAAAAGATGAAGTAGAGAAAATAGGTGTAAAAAAATCAAAAGAAATAGCGGAAAGAAGTGATGTAGTTATTGCTATGTTTGATGTTTCGAAAGAATTAAATGAGGAGGATTTTGAAATATTAAATATTATAAAAAATAAGAATGCTATAATTGTTTTAAATAAGGTTGATTTAAATAGAAAAATTAATATTAAAGAAATA
>CAMXLV010000173.1 GCA_947244675.1 uncultured Clostridium sp.
AATGGAAAAAAGCATATAAAATTCCAGAAACTGCATCAGCAGAAGAAGCATTTTATTTATTTAGAGATAAGTATAATATAGACAGTGAAGATATAAAAGAAATAAGAAGAATTTTAGCAATTAGATATGAAATTACAACTAAAGGTTATTCTGTTACTAAATCAATATCTATAGCTAAAAGTATTTCAAGAAGTAGTGCAATTCAGTTACAAGAAAGTAGTTCTGAATTAACAGGTGTTAATGTTATAATAGAATCAAAAAGACTTTATAATATGGGAAGTTTAGCATCTCATATTATAGGATATATGGGAAGAATTAGAGAAGGAGATAAACAGTGGCTGGATTCTTTAGGAGATACATATAAGTATGAGCCTGATAACAAAGTTGGACAAAATGGAATTGAGAAAGTTTTCGAAAAATATTTAAGAGGAATTGATGGTGAAAAACAAATTGATATGGATGTTGATGGAACCATTACTGGAGAATATGTCACTAAAGAAGCAATAGGTGGTTCAGATATAGTTTTAACTATAGATGCAAATCTTCAGGAAGTCACAGAAAGAGCACTTGCAGATTGTATTTCTAATATTCGAAATGGACATTATAGCAATATATATAATGCTACTGGTGGAGCAGCAGTTGTGCTTGATGTTAATAATGGAGAAGTTTTAGCAATGGCTAGTAATCCAGATTATTCACCACAATTATTATATGATGGAATTTCAAATGAGCAGTATGCAGATTATAATACAAGAAAAGTTTGGAGTAATAAAACAATTCAAGGTACTTATGAGCCAGGTTCAACTTATAAAATGATAACAGCGATAGCAGGACTTGAAAGTGGAGCTATTAATTCAACAGAAAAAATTAATGATACAGGAATTTATTATTCTGGTAAAGAAAGAAAAGAATTTCATTGTTGGTACTATGATAATTATCATATTGGACATGGTCCATTAAATGTTGTTGGAGCTTTGGCTGGTTCTTGTAATTACTTTTTCTATGAAACAGGAACTAGAGCTGGAATAGATGAGATAGCTAAATATGCTAATCATTTTGGATTAGGTATAAAAACAGGAATAGAATTAAATGGAGAATTACCAGGTTTAGTAGCTAGCCCTGCTACTAGAACTCCTTGGAATCCAGGAGATACATTAAATGCATCAATAGGTCAAGGAGATAATACTTTTACATTACTTCAAATAGCAAAATATATTTCAATGATTGCAAATGGTGGAAATAATATAGATGTTTCAATTATAAGAAATGTACTAAATTCAGATGGAAGTACAATTTCAGATACAGAAATAGATGAATTTGTTAAAAAACAATTAAATTTAACTGCAACATCAAGTGATGATGATGGAGTAATAGTAAAGCCAGAAACAATTGCAATTATTAAAGATGGAATGAGATCTGTTACTGAAGATAGACGGAGGAACTGCTGTTTCAGTATTTCAAAATTTTCCAATTGATGTTGCAGGAAAAACGGGCTCTGCTGAAGCGGGAAAAGATGAAAATAATCAAGATATTGTTAATGCTTGGTTTGTTGGTTTCGCTCCATATGATAATCCACAAATAGCAGTAGTTGTTATGGTTGAAAATGGTGGACATGGTTTTTACACAGCAGATGTTGTAAAAACTATCATGGAAGAATATTTTGGAATGGATACAACAAAAGTTAAAGAAGATATGACAATAGAAAGTGAAATGGAATGCTTTAATTAGGAGGTAGAAAAGGATGTTGAACTGTATTAAAATTAGTCAAACTACAGATGAGATAATTCTTAATATAAATGTTATTGCTGATATCGATAGTATTTGTGAAGAATTAGAAGCAAAAATTGGTAAATTAAAAGATTTTTATAAATCAGCGCAAATACCAATAAGAATTACAGGTAAGTTATTTACTGATGGAGAGATGGAACGATTAAAGAAAATAATAGTAAATGAAATTGATACAGAAGTTAAATTCGATGAGCCTTCTAGTTTGCTAGGATTACATGCTATTAAGAAAACATTTGAAACAAAAACAGAGATTTCTGAAACTAAATATATAAGTTCTTCTATAAGGTCTGGTCAAATTGAAGAGTATTCTGGAAGCCTTGTTATAATGGGGGATGTAAATGCTGGAGGAGAAGTAATAGCAGGAGGAAATATAGCAATTTTAGGAGCATTAAGAGGTTTGGCACATGCAGGAGCAGGAGGAAATACAAAAGCATTAATTTCTGCTAATTATATTGATGTTACTCAAATTAGAATTGCAAATGTAGTAAAAGAAGTGGAATCTAGAGTTGATAAATGTCCAATTTGTAGAATTGATGGAAATAAAATAGAGATAATATAATAAATGCTATTTTAATTCATATAAGTGAAGTTTAAATAAAATGAGTCTTAAGTTAGAATTAACTTAAGACTCATTTTTAAATTTAGAGAAAGTCCCCAGTTATAATTGGGAATAATTATTAAAACTCTATAAATTATTTGTTATTCATATATTATTTAATTTGTTAATAAAATTAAAATTAAAACTAAATAAAGAGAGTAGTCTTTGTTTTTCTCTTTATATAATAAAAATAATATACAAATTATAAGAATGTCATCATCTTGAAATGGTATTAGCATCATTTTTTATCATCACTATCCTCATTCAAAATTGCAAGTATCCCTAAGAGATTTGCAATTTTAATATATTGGTCTAATTTTTGCTTACGATTTTCTCTTAAAAAAGGTTTTAAAGATTTTAAAAGAGTATTTCTTGGATTATGATTGTTGTTTATTTGACTAAATATATTTTTGAATTTTAAGATAGTATTTAAATCAAAGTCAAAATCAAAACTATTTGAGTTTTCGCTACTACTTTCATCGTCATTTAAAATTTTCCCAATATCAATATTTTTGTCTTTTAAAATGTTATTAAATTTATTCATAACATCATTCATATCATTATCCAAGATTTATTACGCCTCCTTTAAGTATAGTTTATTTTTTTAGGTCATTAGGATTAATATTCTTTGAATTTAAAATCCCTTGAGCTTGCTTAATTTTAGACTCTATTTCATCTTTATCCATTTTAGATAACATTTCTAACATTTTGTTTATGTCTAAATTATTATCCATAACTCCTCCTTTCAGTGTTAATAAAAGTATATGTTCTTTATTAGCATATGTTGCATAAATTTTAGAAGAAATCTTTAAAACAAAAAACATAATTTATGTGTAAACTATCTTTTATGACAAAAAAACAAAAAAAGTATTAAAAAATAAGCAAAAAATCAACAAA
>CAMXLV010000174.1 GCA_947244675.1 uncultured Clostridium sp.
TTCCTTAAAATCCAATATTTTTTCTTATTAATTAAAATCTATTAAAAACACTTTTACATCTTTTTTAACATATTTAAAATATCCTTAAAACTCATCTTAGTTCCATAATTCAAAATAGCATTAGAATAAATCTTAATTGCTACTTTTGCAATTACTAAAATTGTAACTATCAAAATAGCTATTGAAATAAGAACATCTGATATTTTTGCTAATCCCATCATAATGCGAAATGGCATACAAAAAGGTGATGAGATTGGAAACAAAGAAGCAAACACATTTAAGTCACTCGTTGGATTCATCATTGTAAAATAAGACAAATAAAATCCTATCACTGCCAAAATAGCAACTGGTCCATTAGCTGATTGAATATCTTCTGGTTTGCTCACTGTTGAACCTGTTAATGCATATAATAAAGCATAAGCAAAATAACCTAATATAAAATATACAATTGTAATAAATCCTAAATATAAAGTTATATTTGACATATCTAATACCGAATTTAATAATTCTGGATCTAAAAATGCCCTTGCACTGATTAATGCTGTAGTTACAATAAGAACCATCTGCATTAACCCAACAATTCCTATTCCAATCGTTTTCCCTAATACAATTGTTCTTGGTGCTGTAGAAGTTACTAATGTCTCCATAATTTTAGATGTCTTTTCTGTTGTAATAGAACTAGATACTTGATAAGCACAAAAATAAATCGCATAAAATAATACTAATGACATAAGCATAATAACAATTACATTTCCTCTTGCTTCTTCCTCTTCTGTTTGTTCTAATGCAAACTCAAAATTAGGAGTAATAGATTGTAATTGCTCTGGTGTTAAACCTAATTTGCTAATTTGAATATTAGAATATAACACATTTATGTTATTGACTAATTCTTCTGGCACTTCTTTTATCATAGTTTTGTTCTTTACAATATAACGAATCTTTACATCATTATTTTGCTTCTCTATTAGAATACTAGAAACGATTTCCTCTTCTTCTATCTTTTGTTTAATTTCTTCATATGTAACCCCTTGTTTTACTTCAATTTCATAATTTAAGTTTGTTTTCTTCAATTCTTCTAAATTACCTTCAAATATGTTTTGATTGTCCACTATTAAAAGTTTATTCTCTATATCTTCTCCTTTTAATGTTTTTACAATATTTGGTACATTGAATCCAATTACTATTAAAGCTAATATAATTAGCGTTGATATAACAAATGATTTTCTTCTTACCATTTCATTAATTGTAAATTTCATAACAGTCATGATATCTTTCATTTTTTTATTCCTTATCTACTATATTTAGGTTTTTATTTGGCTTTACCCATAAACCATTTATCCTTCTACTTTTTCAATAAATATATCATTTAAAGTAGGTTTCATAATTTCAAATTTATTTACTTTTATGTTGTCAGAAACAATTTTATTTAGTAAATTTTGTACTTTTTCCTCTTCTGTTATCTTTATTGTATATTCATTATTCTTTTCATTTTCAATCTCTAATCCATATTCTTTTATATATACATCTATATTTTTATCTACATTTATTTGGGCTCTGTTAGCTGGATAAGTCTCTTTTATTTGTTTTAAATTCCCTTGTAAAACAGTTTTTCCTTTATTTAGGATTAAAATATCACTACAAAATTCTTCTATTGTAGCCATTTGATGAGCTGACATAATAATATATTTTCCATTTTTCACTAAATCAATAATAATGTTTTTTAATATTTCTGTATTAACTGGATCCAATCCACTAAATGGTTCATCTAATACTACTAATTCTGGATTATGAATTACGGCTGTCATGAATTGTATTTTTTGTTGATTTCCTTTAGAAAGCTTTTCTGCTGGCTCATTTAAGTAATTTTCTACTTTAAGTTTTTTAGCCCAGATATGAATTGCCTCCTCTGCTTCTACTTTTTTCATTCCTTTTAATTGCGCAAAATACATTAACTGATTTATAATTTTAGTTTTAGGATACACTCCTCTTTCTTCTGGTAAATAGCCAAAATTTACACTCTTTCTATCTACTACTTTTCCATTCCAAGTGATTTCTCCTTCATCTTTCTTTATAATTCCTAAAATCATTCGTATGGTTGTGGTTTTTCCTGCTCCATTTGTTCCCAGTAAACCATACACTCCTGGTTTATCTAGCACTAAGGAAACATGATCTACTGCTTTTTTATCAATAAATGTTTTTGACACATTCTTTAACACTAATCCCATCTCTATGCTCCTTCCTATTTTAGGTATATCCTATCACAAAAAGTAAACAACTTCAAGTACCTATTATGTCATTTTGCAAAATGGAGAACTTGTGCCTGTCCCAAATTGCCCCCAACTTCCCCCTACTTATACCCTAAATGAATCCCTTTTACCTGCTCCAAATCACCAAATTATCTGAAAAGGCAGAACTTGTGCCTGTCCCAAAATTACCCCTTAAAAAAATAAATTTCGTACCATTTTATGAAACAATAAATGGCCCAAATTTTTTTGTAGTTGTCTTTTTTATTGCTTTTATGCTGCTCTAGTAATTTTAATAAGTAGTCTTGATGGAAATATGTTTTTACAAATTCTTGACTAATAGTTCGCTTGATTTCTTGGTATAATTCTTCTTTTTTAATCCATTCACGAAGTGGCACTGGAAATCCCTTTTTTTCTTTTTGATAGGCTTTTGTTGGAATTACTTTTTTGGCAACTTTTCTTAATATTATTTTTGTGGTTTCTTTTGTTATTTTATGTTTTATCTCTAATGTACTTGCCAGTTTAAATACTTCTTTATCTACAAATGGCATTCTTGCTTCTATGGAATTTGCCATTGTCATTTTGTCCGCTTTTAATAAAATACTTTTAGCTAGCCAAAAGTGTATGTCAAGTCCTTGCATTTTTCTTAAATTGTTTTCTTTTTGATACTTTTGAAATATTGGTTTGGTAATCTGATTATTTTTTATACTAGGTACATAGCATAAAACTTTTGCTAACTCTTTTTGTGTAAATATTGGATTTACCCCTACATATCTATCTTCTAGCTTAGTTCCTCTACGTACAATAGAATTTCTACCTTTAAACTCTGGGAATTTTGAAAATAAAATTGCTATTTTATTACGAATAAAAAAAGGAATCTTTTGATAAAACTTGAAACTTAACTCGTCTTTGTAAGTATGATATCCCCCAAAAAACTCGTCAGCTCCTTCTCCTGATAAAACTACTTTCACTTCTTTACTTGCTAGTTTAGCTAATAAA
>CAMXLV010000175.1 GCA_947244675.1 uncultured Clostridium sp.
GAACCCATGATTCCACCTTGAGAGGGTGGCGTCTTAACCGCTTGACCAAGGGGCCTTATCAATTCTTCCTTATTTATATCATTTTTTTACCATTTCGTCAACCATTAAATTGATTTTTATTCATTTTAACCCCTTAAAAAATATAGCAAATTTAAACTTCTTCTATTAAATTCAAAATTTCTTTTAATCGTGTCAATTTTTTTGTTAAATATAAATAACCAATTAAAGCTTCAAATGCTGTTGCATACTTATATTCTTGCACATTTGCGTTTTTAGGTAAATGATGACTTTGTGCATTTCTACCTCTTCTTACAATATCTTTTTCTTCTGTTGTTAAGTTGCTCTCTATTTTTTCTAACAATTTAGCTTGCCCTTTTGCTTTCACATATTTAATTGCTTCTATATGTAATTTATGAGGTTTTAAATTAGTTGTATTAACTAAATTAGTTCTTATATATAACTCATAAACACAGTCGCCAACATACGCCCATGTTAATGGTGATAATAAATTAATTTCTTCTTCTGGTCTATCTAAGTTTATCCATTCATCCATTTTTTATTACTCCTCTTATCTATAATTCTTAATAGGACATTCTATTGTAATTTTCCCAATAACGCCATTTTTAAATTCATCTAATAAAATTCTTGCTGTTTTTTCTTCATCAATCTTACCACCGTGCTATAATACAGCCCCTTCTTTTTCCTATTTCAAGCATTATTTCATAAATATTTTCATTTTCGCTTTGTTCTTGCTCAAGTTTTTCATTTATGAATTCTTCTGTTAGTTTATATCTTTGGCATAATTTATCTCTATTTTTTTCAATTAGAAATTTAGTTAGGTGATAAGCCACTTCCATTCTATCTAAAATATCTTCTTTAATAGTGCCTGTAAATGCTAAGTTTAAAGCTACCTCTTCACTTTCAAATTTTGGCCATAAAACACCTGGTGTATCTAATAATTCTATTTTATCATTAATGCGTATCCATTGTTTTTGCTTGGTAACTCCTGGTTTATTTCCTACTCCTGCTGTTGTCCTTTTGGAAATTCGATTAATAAAAGAAGATTTTCCAACATTTGGAATACCTAATATCATAGCTCTTATTTTTCTACCTACTCTTCCTTTACTAACCTGTTCTTTTAAGTCAACATCCATAATGTTTTCTATTTTTCTAATACATTCTTGAATTCCTTTTCCTGAATTAGAATCTGTTGCTATAGCAGGTACTCCTCTTTTTTCAAAATATTGCACCCATAATTTATTTTGTTTTTCGTCTGCTAAATCACATTTATTTAAAACTACTATTTTTTTCTTTCCTTTAATAATACTAGCTATGTCTGGATTTTGGCTAGCTATTGGTATTCTAGCATCTAATAATTCAATTACAATATCAATTATTTTTAGGTCTTCTTGTATTTGCCTTCTGGTTTTTGCCATATGACCTGGATACCAGTTGATGTTGACTTTTGGTAACTTTTCTTCATTATTATTCATTAATTTCACTTCCTTTTTTATTTATTGTGTTATGTGTATCTCTGAATTTACATTATACAAATATTTAAAAATTTTCTTCCCATGTTTGTAAGTTCTATTCTAGAATTTAACATTCGTATTCTAGAATTCGTATCTTTTTCTTTATCAACAATTTTATAAAATGTATGATTTTTGAAATTATTGTAATCATATTTTAGTTCTAAAATTGATTTGTTCTTTATTATAATCCCTAACCTAATTAAATTATCTATTGTTGTAAGTAAATTTAACTCTTCATTAATATCAAATTCTTCTTTCTTATTCTTAAAATCGCATAAAATATATCTTTAGGTTCTATGATTTTCTCTGGATCTATATCATCTAATCTTGTTTTTAAATCTCCTTTAAATTCTTTTATATATTGATTCCCAAGTCCCTAAAATATCCATTTTTCTTCTCATCATATTTAAATACTTCTACAATATATGGTGATTTTAAATTTTTCATCATATCAAATTCAAGCTTAAATCTAGATAATTCTTTGCCTGTTAAATCTTTTTGGGCTCTCATTAATGCAAACATTTTATCATATGATGTTAACTTAAAAAACACCTTTTGATTATCTTTTTCTTTAATTCATCTAGGTATTAAAATAACATAAGGGGATACTTTGTATCTGTCCCAAAATATACCCTTCTTTCTACATAGTTCGATAATTATTTTTATCTGCTCTATCATCCATTTCTCTATCAAATTGTTTATTATTGTAAAACCAGTCTGTCTTCTTGTTCTTAGGATTTGCCTTTCGATTTTTATCTAATAATAAATCAAACAAAATAGCTAATGGTAAAATAACACCTATTAAAGAAATAAAAGCATTCAAATATACACCTATTGTAGCCATTGTAATAGTAGCCTCAGATGAAAGTACCATTGTTAGTGCTGTCATCAAATTGCTTCCAAAATACATTCCATAAGCTAATAAATAAATCAATGCCCCTAGTATTTTCCTTTTAGCAATTAATATCATACAAGCTAAAACTACAAACAACAAAATAATCTCCATTGTTTCATTTAAAGGTACAATACCTCCAAAATCAATTCCCATTTCATAAGTAATAGCAACTACAATTCTTAATAGCCAAAATAGTCCCATAAACATAACTAACATCCATGTTGAAAAATTCTTCATTCGTTTTTCCTCCCATTCTTTCTTAGGTGTTTCTTTTTCTGGGTTTTAGTCTACAAAGTCAAAGTCATCTTTAAATTTCTCTTTAAAAATTTCAAACACTTTATTTAAAACTTCTTCATCTTCAATACTTACATAAGATTCTTCATCAGAATCATCACCTTCTGTATCTTCTACTTTTAAAATAACAACTTCTCCTTCTTCTTCTTCTCCCTCTTCTGTAATTGGTAATAATACAACATATTCTTCCTCATCTAGTTCTACTAAATCTAAAAATTCAAATTTTACTTCATTTCCTTCTTCATCATTTAATATTACTATGTTATCTAATTCTTCTCCTTCAAAATTTTCTTCCATTCTTTTTCTACTTTCAATTTTTATCATTATATTTTATATTTAATATAATAACCTATTTTAAGATATCTTTCCCTTTTATTTTTTGTTTAAATATGTTTCCAAAATATAGGTTGCAGATATAGTATCTACTATATTTTT
>CAMXLV010000176.1 GCA_947244675.1 uncultured Clostridium sp.
CTCAAGGATAGAACGCAAAATCTTAAAGAATATGAAAGAAAACTTAGCAGGGATTGGGGGACGTTCTTAAAATCCCTTTTAGAAGGGAAAAAGGGACACTCTTTCTTAAACAAACATTTTATAAAGAGTGTCCCTCGATCCCTGTTAGGAGGGATTTAAAGAACGTCCCCCAATCCCTTTTGGAAGGAGAGACAAAAGATGAAGAGGTTTTTGTTGTATTTTTTGGCTTTTATTTTTATTTGCTTTTTATTGCCAGCTATGCTTACTAAACGTGATTTGTTAGTAAATAGCTATGGAAAGGAAGAAGAAGTGCAAGAAGAAAAAAAGTATGAGTATAAAAATTATGGAGTGATTCAATTATTACATCATAAAACAAATGAAGTAGAACCAATAGAACTAGATAGCTATCTATATGGTGTGGTATCAGCAGAGATGCCAGCAGATTATGAAATAGAAGCACTCAAAGCACAGGCAGTGGTTGCTAGAACATATACAATTTATAAAATACAAAACAAAAAACATGAAAATGCAGATATTTGTGATGATTCTACGTGTTGCCAAGCTTGGATTAGTAAAGATGATAGACTAGCTAGATGGGAAGAAGAAAAAAGAGAAAGCAATTGGCAGAAAATAGAGCAATGTGTAAATGATACAACAGGAAAAATTATAACTTATCAAGATCAACCAATTAATGCATTTTTTCATGCAAATAGTGGAGGAAAAACAGAACTTCCTGTAAATGTCTGGGGAGGAACAGGATTTCCTTATTTGCAAGTAGTAGAAACAGTGGGAGAAGATGGCTATCAACAATATGCATCTGATGTAGTTCTTTCGCAGGAAGAATTATTGGAAAAATTAAAAACAAAATATGAGGATATTCAAATTGATTTTAATAAAGAAGAGGAAATAAAAATTTTAGACTATACAGATAGCAATCGTGTAAAAACAATTCGATTAGGAAATCATGAAATTTCGGGTGTAGAGGCAAGAACTATGTTTGGCTTAAAGTCAACTAATTTTGAAATGATAAAAGAAGAAGATAAAATAAAATTTACAGTAAAAGGATATGGACATGGTGTTGGTATGAGTCAAACAGGAGCAGATAGTATGGCAAAACAAGGAAGTAACTATGAAGAAATTATTCATCATTTTTATAATCAAGTAGAAATAAAAGAAACAAATTCTCTATAAAATATGTATAATCTTCTAAAAACAGGAAATACTTGTAATAATAAATGATTTAAAGGAGGATTATATGAGAAGAGAAAATAGAAGACAAAATTCACAGGGAAAAATGCCAATGGATAAGATTATTCTTTATGTAGGGATGGGAGTAGCTGTTTTAACAATTATTGTATTTGCTTTATTTATGTACAGCAAAGACTTAAGTGATAATGTGAAAAACAGTACCATGACATTAGAACAGATGGCTAATATAGCAAACAATACACAAAATACCGAAAGTGCTAGTACTGAAATTGGAAAATCAGTCGAAGAAGTAGAAAAAGAAAATAAGACAGAAAATATAACAACAAGTATTAATCAGAATGAAACCAATAAACAAAAGGATAGCAATGTAGAAACAAACCAAGCAAAAGCTAATAATGATACAAAAGTAACACAAAATAAAGTAGAAAATAAAGAAGAAACAGTAAAACCAGAAGAAACAAAGCCAAAAAAAGAATTAAGTTTTGAAAGACCAGTAGAGGGAGATATTGTAAAAGAATATGCAAAAGATAATTTAATTTACTCATCTACTTTAGAAGAATGGACAACACATATGGGAATAGACATTAAAGCAGAAAAAACAACAGTGGTAAAAGCAGCAGAAGAAGGAACTATAAAAACTATTAAAAATGATCCAAGATATGGACTAACAATTGTAATAGAACATGAAGATAATTTTCAAACAGTGTATGCTAATTTATTAACATCTGAGTTTGTGGTAGAAGGAGAAAAAGTAGAAAAAGGACAAGCAATTGGAACTGTTGGAAATACAGCTGTATTTGAAATTGTAGAAGAACCACATCTTCATTTTGAGATAATAAAAGATGCACTAGCAGTAGATCCTAATATTTACTTAAAATAGGAATAGATAATTTTAGCCAACATTTTTTCTTAATAAAATGAGAGAATTCATCAGAATTCTCTTTTTTGAATTTAGATTTGTCAATCAAAAAAGAGTGTTTTTTATCAATATATAAATAGAAGAAGTTTTTAGTTTCAAAAACTCTATATAGTTTTAAATATTTTATCGTTGAAAATTCTTTTTCATCTTCAACGGTAAAGAAATTGTGATAAAATTTGAATGTGAAATTTTTTTCTTTTTGAATTTTTTCGCTTTTATATTCTGTACAAACATCTGTGATAGGACGAAAAAAGCGCCAAAGAATGAAAATAGTAATACTAATACAAAACAAAAAGACAAGAGAATAATGCTTGTTTTTTACCTGTAAAATAAGACAAAGTAAAAGAAAAGCAACTACCACAACAGTGTAGAAGGTATAGGAAAAATGATATTTTTTGTTATGGAAAGAAAGAAATTCATCATAAACAGATTTTGTATATTGTGTTGTGTTTTCAAATAAAATTTTCAAAATAATCACCTAACATTCATTATAACATAGAGGAAGGAAAAAGGGAACCAATTCAAAAGAGTTTAATATAATAGATAAGGAGAGTGATTTTTATGGCATATTCAGAAAGAGAACTATTAGCAAGAATTGTACAATGTGAAGCAGGAGGCGAAGGAGATAATGGAATGAAGGCAGTGGCAACCGTAACAATGAACCGTGTTCATAGTGGAGAAGGGGAATATGCTAGAGTTTCACAACGGGGGGAATATAAGAAATATTATTTTTCAGCAAGGGCAATATGATTGTGCAAGAGAAACTATACGAAATCAATATAATCCACAAAATATTTATAATATGACACCAACAGAAATACACTATTACATTGCTGATTGGGCATTAGCAGGGAACAGATTAAATGAAATAGGAGATTGTTTATGGTATTTGAATCCTTTTAAACCAACTTGTAGTTCTACTTTTCCAAGTAATGGTTCAGGTACATTTCATACAAGATTAGGAGAACATTGTTTTTATCGTCCAACT
>CAMXLV010000177.1 GCA_947244675.1 uncultured Clostridium sp.
ATTTTCCATCTTGAATGGCACATACACTACATCCTTGTCCTAAATGGCAATTGACAATTTTTAAATCTTTTATATCTTTCCCCATTATTTCTGCTACACGATTGGCTACATATTGATGAGATGTTCCATGAAATCCATATTTGCGAATTCCATATTTTTCATAGTATTTATAAGGAATTGGATAGATATATTTTTCTTTAGCTATCGTTTGATGAAACGCTGTATCAAAAACAGCTACCATTTTCATGTCAGGCACAATTTTTTGGCAAGCTTCTATTCCCAAAATACACGCAGGATTATGTAATGGTGCTAAATCGGAACATTTTTTTATTTCATCTATTACTTCTTTTGTAATTTCAACAGAATCACTAAATTTTTCCCCTCCATGTACAACTCTATGCCCAATTCCTCCTAATTCTTCTAAATTACTTAACACTCCATAATTTTCATTTGTTAATCGATTTAGCACAAAAGCAATTGCTTGCTCATGGTTTTTAGCAGGATGTTCAAATTTATGAGGTTCCCCTTTTACTTTATGGGTTAAAAAAGAATTTGGTTGTCCAATTCTTTCAAAATATCCTTTGGCTAACATTTCTTCTGTTTCCATATCAATTACTTGATATTTTAAAGAAGAACTTCCTGAGTTTAAAACTAATATTTTCATCTTTTCACTTCCTTATTCTGTTTCTTAGCTATTTTCTTGTGCTTGCACAGCAGTAATAGCAACTACTCCTGCAATATCTTGGCTACTACATCCTCTGGATAAATCATTGACTGGTTTGGCAATTCCTTGACAAAGTGGTCCATATGCTTCTGCTTTTGCTAACCTTTGCACCAATTTGTATCCAATATTCCCTGTATCTAAATTAGGAAATATTAATACATTTGCTTCTCCTTTTAGAGGACTCTTTGGTGCTTTGAATTTAGCTACTTCTGGTACAATGGCTGCATCTAATTGTAATTCACCATCAACTAAAAGATCTTTTTGTTTCTCTTTTACTAAATTTGTTGCTTTTATCACTTTTTCTGTTAATTCTGATTTAGCACTTCCATAAGTAGAATAAGAAAGCATTGCAACTTTTGGTTCTTTTTTTACTAGTTGCTTAAAACTTTTACTAGAAGATATCGCTATCTCAGATAAACTTTCTGCATCTGGATTTTCATTTAATCCACTATCAGCAAAAATAAATGTTCCCTTTTCTCCATATTCACAATTTGGCACTACCATAACAAAAAAAGCAGAAACTAATTTGGTTGCAGGTGCTGTTTTTAATATTTGTAGAGCTGGTCTTAATGTATCTGATGTTGAATGTATAGCTCCTGATACTAATCCATCTGCTTTTCCATTTTTCACCATAAGCATTCCGTAGTAAACAGGATCTTTTATATATTCTTTTGCTTGTTCTATTGTCATTCCTTTGTGTTTTCTTAATTCGTACAATTGATTGGCATATTCCTCTTTATTATCGGCATTGCTTGGATCTATGATGGTTGCTTCTTGGATGGAAATCTTATTTTCTCTGGCTTTTATTTCTATTTTTTCTTGATCCCCTACTAATATAATTTTAGCGTATTGTTCTTTTAGGATTTGACTCGTTGCTTCCAATATTCTAATATCTTCTGCTTCTGGAAGAACAATGGTTTTTATTTGTTCTTTTGCCCTTTTTTTAACTTCTTCAATAAATGACATTTTTATTTCTCCTTACCTATTTTTGGTAACTTTATTATATAAAGAATTTATAAAAAGCACAAGTACTTTTTTAATTATTCTAACATTTTCTTAATTTCTTCTTCTTGCCTTAATTCCCAAGATAAAAAATGATAGGCTTGTTTGTCTTGTTCTACTGCTATTTTAGCTATTTCTTTATTATTTCTTAAACGATCACTTGCATATTTTATGATACTCCCCTTATTTTTGGTAGCTATTTTTACTACTTCTTCATCATCTCTTAATGCTTCTCCTGCATAATATAAGGCTTGTCCATAATTTTTGCAACTAGTTAAGAAAAGCTCTTTGTCTTCTCTTAATCTAGAAGATGCATAACAGATTGTCCAAGGTGCATCTTTTATGCCCATCATAACAATTTCTTTGTTATCTTTCAAGCGTTCACTTACAAATTCTAATGCTTCACTATCTTGTGCTAAAGCCGCTTTTACTACTTCTTCATCATCCTGCAATCTTTTAGAAGCTAAGTCTAAAAATTTCCCATTTTCTTTTACCGCTTCTAACATCCTTTCTTTATCATCTTGATGTTGGATAATTTCTTTTCGTTCCATTTGTTCTCATTCCTTTTACTCTATTTGCTTTGCAATACAAGCTTTTATTTTTATCCCTTCTTTTGAAAACATTATTTCATGCTCTGTTTGAATATTTTTATTAAAAATTGGTTCATTTTCTAAATCATAAGTTTTTTCGATTACTTGAAATCCGACTTTCTTGAAAATATCCTAAACTTGTTTCAAATAATTCATCATCATCTGTTTTAAAATAAATTTCTCCGTCCTTTTTTAAGAATTGTTTGTATTTCTCTAGTTGTCTAGTATGTGTTAGTCTTTTTTTTCTATGTTTTCCTCTTGGCCATGGATTACAAAAATTAATATAAATTCTTTCAATTTGGTCTTGCTCTCCTAAGATTAGAAAAATTCTTTCTATGTCAAATCTAGTAATCAAAACATTTTTAGGCTCTATTTTTGCCTCTTGGTAAAGTGCTTCTATGTTTCTTTTGGCTAATCCTAACATAGCATCCACTAAATCAATTGCTATATAATTTATATTCAAATTTTGAATAGCTAAATTTGCTATAAATTGCCCTTTTCCACAACCTAACTCTAAATGAATTGGACTATTTTCTCTTTCAAATTGTTTTTTCCAATTTCCTTTTATTTTTTCTGGATCATCTTTATAAAAAGGGCTTGCTTCTAATTCTGGTCTTGCCCATTTTTTGTATCGAATTCTCATTTTATTTTATCCCTTCCCTTTTTTTCTTAGCTTATTATACTTAATTTTACTTATTTTGACAAGCACTTTTTATTATTTAAAATCTTGTAAAACAA
>CAMXLV010000178.1 GCA_947244675.1 uncultured Clostridium sp.
GCAAGAATTGAGGACAGAGAAATTATTGTCAAAGAAGATTTAGTAGAAGAGGAAGTAACACCTGCACAACCAGAAGAACCAGTAGCAGAAGAAGTAAAAGCAGAAGTAGCTCCAAAAGAAGAAGCAAAAGTAGAAGCAGCACCAGAAGAAGCACCAGCAGTAGAAACTGATAAAGTAGAAGTACAAGAAACTGTAGATACTGTAAAAGAAGAAGCTGTAGAAGAAGTAAAAGAAGTTCCAGAAAAAGAAGAAAAATAGAATAAACCAATAAAGGCTACCATTACAACTATGATGGTAGTTTTTTGTTATGCTCCTTTTGTTGTTCTTACCACTTGCTTTTTTAAAATATTTATAGTAAAATAATACCAAAAGTAAGGAGGAAAAAGTAAATGAGTAACAAATTTTATGTAACAACACCAATTTACTATCCTAGCGGAAGATTTCACATAGGAACAGCCTATACAACTGTATTAGCAGATAGCATAAAACAATATCATAAATTAAAAGAAGAAGAAACCTATTTATTAACAGGAACTGATGAGCATGGGCAAAAAATAGAGGAAAAAGCCAAAGAAGCTAAAAAAACACCCAAAGAATATGTCGATGAGATGGCAAAAATAGCAAAAGAGTTATGGGCTAAAATGCAAATAGAATATGATGATTATATCCAAACGACAGAAGAAAGACATGAAAAAATTGTACAAAAAATATTTGATAAATTTATGGAGCAAGGAGATATTTACAAAGGAGAATATGAAGGCTGGTATTGTATTCCTTGTGAGACATTTTTCACCAAAACACAATTAGAAAATGGAAAATGTCCAGATTGTGGAAGAGAAGTAAAACTAATGAAAGAAGAAGCCTATTTCTTTAACATGAAAAAATATACGAGCAAACTTTTAAAATACTATGAAGAGCATCCAGATTTTATCAAGCCAGAATATCGAAAAAACGAAATGATTAACAACTTTATTAAACCAGGATTAGAAGACTTATGTGTTACAAGAACTACATTTGATTGGGGAATTCCAGTAATAAAAGATCCTAAACACATTATTTATGTATGGTTAGATGCATTAACAAATTACATCACAGCATTGGGGTATTTAGCAGAAGATGACAGCTTATTTAAAAAGTACTGGCCAGCTGACTTACAAATTGTAGGAAAAGACATTGCAAGATTCCATCTAATCTATTGGCCAATTTTCCTAATGGCTTTAGACTTACCATTACCAAAAACCATATTAGTACATAACTGGATTATGATGAAAGATGGAAAAATGTCAAAATCTAAAGGAAATGTAATTTATCCAGAAACATTAATAGAGAGATATGGATTAGACAGTGTTCGTTACTTTTTATTAAGAGAAATGCCAGTTTCACAAGATGGAATCTTTTCACCAGAAGCTTTTGTTGAAAGATACAATTTTGATTTATGTAATGACTTAAGCAATCTTTTAAACAGAACCATTTCTATGGTAAATAAATATTTTGAGGGAAAGGTTCCAAAATATGAGGGAGTCATAAATGAAGTAGATAAAGAACTTGAAGAATATACTTTAGCTCAAATTGCAAAATTTGAAGAAAAATGGAATCAGTATGAAATAGCTACAAGCATTCAAGAAATCTGGAATTTGATTGCTAGAACCAATAAATATATTGATGAAACCATGCCATGGGCATTAGCTAAAGAAGAGCAAACTAAAAAATTAGAATCTTGTATGTATCATTTAATTGAAAATTTAAGAAAAATAGCCATTTTAATTAGTCCATTTATGAAAGATACAGCCAATAATATATTTAGGCAAATTGGAATAGAAGAAAATGAAATGAAAAACTGGAAAAATTTGAAAGAATATGATAAAATAAAAAACAGCAAAGTGATTGAAAAAGGAGAGCCAATTTTTATGAGACTCAATGCAGAAGAAGAAATAACATTTTTAAAAAACATAATGGGAAATCAATAAAAAGGAAAGGAAAAAAAGAGATGGAAGAAACGAAAGAAAACAAAAAAGTCAAAAGAGGAAAACACAAAGAAAAGCCTACTATAGGAGATATGATATTTAGAGTTTTAATTATATTGGCAATCTTTTGTAGTGCGCTAATTGCCTATATATTATATTTACAAGGAATTGTAAGATAAAAATTAAGGAAAGAGACCTTTACAAAAAACAAGGTCTTTTTTGTTGTATAGAGAAAATCTTATTAATTTATATTTTTTTTAAAATAGACTACAAAAAAGAAGAAAAATAGTATATAATATAGAAAAAAATAAAAAGGATGTAAAAAATGCCAAGAGACAAAATATATGGAATAACAATCGGAGAACAAACAAAGAAACTAAATACAAAAAAAGTTATACTATTAGTGTTATTATTAATTGTAACACTTGTATTAATTATGCTAGCCAAAAATTCAGTAGAGATTATCAAACAAAGTAAAATATATGAACAATATGAAGCACAAATGATAGCTCTTGCTAAGCAAGAAGAAGATAAGTTAGCCAAAGAGCAAAAAGAAGAAAAAGAAAAAAAAGAAAAGCTACCACAATTAACACAAGATCGGAAAAGAAGAGATAAAAAATATTTATAGTTCTGATACCAAAAGAGCATTTTTAACATTTGATGATGGACCATCTACTGTAACACCAGAAATTTTAGATACCTTAAAAAACGAAAATGTCAAAGCTACCTTTTTTGTTTTAGGTTCTAGAGTAGAAGCAATGCCAGAAGTTACCAAAAGAATTTATGCAGAAGGACACTATATAGCAAATCATGGTTATTCACATCTATATTCTTCTATTTATGCATCACCACATACTGTATTAGAGGAATTTAACCAATGTAATGAAGCAGTAAAAACAGCTATTGGTGTACCAGAATATCATTCTCATTTATTTCGTTTTCCAGGAGGGCTACCAGGAGGAAAATATGCGCAAATAAAACGAGAAGCAAAAGAACTATTAGAACAAAATGATATTGTAAATGTCGAT
>CAMXLV010000179.1 GCA_947244675.1 uncultured Clostridium sp.
AGAAACAGGAGCAAGAGATGGTTTTATTATTAGACCATTAGCTTATTTTGAAAAAATGTATGAATGTTTAGGCCCAAAACATATGAAAATTCTTATGGCATATTATGAGGGAAAACCAATATCAGGAGTAATACCTATTTTTTATGGAAACAAAACATGGTATTTATATGGTGCAAGTAGTAATGAACATCGCAATTTAATGCCAAATTATTTATTACAATGGGAAATGATAAAAATGGCAATCCAAAGAAAAGATGATATATATGACTTTAGAGGAGTATCAGGTATAGTAGATGAAAATCATCCACAGTATGGTTTATATCGTTTTAAACAAGGATTTGGCGCTACTTTTACAGAATTTATAGGAGAAGTTTATATGCCATATAAACCAATTACTTATAAACTATATCGTTTCTCAGAAAAAGCATTTAGAACCATACGACAAGTAAAAATGAAATTAAAAAAACATTAGGAGGAAAATTTTTTGAGTACCTTAATCATAGAAAAAAAAGATTTAAGACACAACATAGAACAAATAAAAAAAATGATTCATAAAAATGGCATAGATGATCAAGGAAATCCAGTTCAAATAATAGCAGTAGTAAAAGCAAATGGTTATGGGTTGGGAATAGTAGAATATACAAAATTCTTAATTGATCAAGGTATTTCCTTTTTTGCAGTAGCAACACTAGAAGAAGCTTTGCAATTACGAAAAGCGGGAATAAAACAAGATATTTTAATGTTATCTTCCACAGCAATTAAAGAAGATGTGGAAACACTAATACAAAATAAGATTATTCTTACAATTGGTTCAAAAGAAGATGTTAAAATAGTAACTAAAGTAGCTAAGGAACAAGACAAAATAGTAAGAGCTCATCTAAAAATTGATACTGGAATTGGAAGATATGGATTTGTCTATAGCAATCGTGATGAAATGATAGAAACATTAAAAGAAATGGAAAAAATCAAAATAGAAGGAACTTTTTCACACTTTTCTAGTAGCTTTTATGATGACAATTACACAAAAAAACAATTTCAAAGATTTATAGATTGTATAGAAGTTTTAAAAATGAATCAAATAGAAACAGGAATGCTTCATATTTGTAATTCATCAGCTTTTTTAAAGTTTCCCAATATGTACTTAAATGCTGTTAGAATTGGTTCCGCTTTTTTAGGTAGAGTATCTTGTAGAAATACAATTGGTTTAAAAAGAATTGGTCATCTGGAATCAAAAGTAGTGGAAATAAAAGAACTACCAAAAGGATTTAATATTGGTTATTCTAATATTTATACAACACCAAGAAATATGAGAGTCGGCATTATTCCATGTGGTTATATGGATGGCTTTCATGTAAAAAATGATAAAGATATGTTTAGAACGATTGATAAAATGAGATATTTATTTGAATGTGTAAAAAATTTTTTTAAGAGACAAGCCCTATATGTAAAAATACGGGAATAATAATTGTAAAGTATTAGGAAGAATTGGGACTTATCATGTTGTGTGTGAAATTGAGGGGAAAGAAATTAGTATAGGAGATAAAGCTATTTTTTCGATTAACACAAAGTTTATTGATTCATCCATAAGAAGGGAGTATAGGTAGATGATGAAGGAGGAAAAAGAGGAAAAAATAAAGAGCAATTTTTTTAAAAAAGTATATTATGCTATGATAAAAATTGAAAAATATCCAGATATGGCAGCAGAAGGACTACGGAAGGGCATTTGCTTATCTTTGTAAAATTGTAGCTATTTTAGCAATAGTACTTTGTTTAGGCATTATGTATCAAACACATCAAATTATAAGAGAAGGAATTAGCTATTTACAAAATGAGTTTCCAGAGTTTTCTTATCAAGAAGGAATTTTAGAAGTGAAAGAAGAAAAAAGACTTACAATAGCAGAGGAAGATTCTTATATAGGACGAGTAATTATAGATACTAAAACAGAAGAAGAGGCAACTATTAACCAATACATACAAGAAGTGACAAAAGCAGGAAGCGGTGTGGTTGTATTAAAAGATAAAGTTATTTTAAAAAACAAAGCAGTAGCAGGAACTATTCGTTATCAATATAGTGAAATGCTAGGAAAAATGGGGATTTATGAATTTAATAAACAAGCAGTTATTCATTATATGAACAGTTCACAAGCAATTGCTTTATATGCTAGTATATTTTTGACGATATTTATTTACAGTTTTATTATGTATTTATTAACTACCTTATCCAATGTTATATTTTTAAGTTTGTTTCGGCTATTTAACTACATGGATTGCTCGTATAAAAATGAGATTTTTAGCAGTATTTAATATGTCAGTATATGCACTTACATTATCTATAATCTTAAACATTTTATATATTGGTATTAATGTATTTATAGATTTTCAAATGGAGTATTTCCAAGTAATGTATGTCTCAGTAGCAGCCATTTACTTAGTAGCAGCCATTTTCTTGTTAAAAGATGAGTTTATAAAAAGACAAATCCAGCTAATGAAAATTGCAGAAGTGCAAGAAATGGTAAAACAAGAAATGCAAGAAAGAGAAGAAAAAGAAAAACTAGAAGAAGAAAAAAAGAAGAGACAAGAAAAAGATAAAAAGGAAGAAAAAGAGTCAAAAGAAAAAGAGGACAAAAAAGAGGAAAATGGTGGAGAAGCCTCAGCAGATGCCTGTTAAAGGTAAGATGCTAAGAAGAAAGGATGATAAGAAATGAGTAAAAAGAAAAATGACAAAAAGAAAGAAAAAAGACTTTGGATCATGCTAATTAGTTTAATTATAATTATGATATTGTTGACAGGAATCATGGTTCTATATAGCAAAGATAAGCAAAAAGAAGAAGAAACTACCTTAGCTTATACAGATTTAATCAAAGAGCTATCTTATGGAAATATAGAAAAAATAGAGATGTCAGTTGGAAGTACTAGTGTAAAAGTAAAACAAAAAAATGTAGAAGAAGAAAAGAAGTCTATTGTTCCTAATACAGAAAGCTTTATTGGAT
>CAMXLV010000180.1 GCA_947244675.1 uncultured Clostridium sp.
AATAACTCAAAAAATTTTAAAAATAATTTAAAAATAAAAATAGCAAATTCATTTTTTATTAGTTCTATAATATCAATAATTGGAGCTCTTATTTTATACAGTTTCTTAAAAGATTTTCTAGAAATATTTCATATAAAACAAGGAATTATAAATCATATAACTTTTGCTTCTAAAATATGGTTTGTATCATCTCCTTTTATTGGATTAGAAATTACAATTTTTAAATATTTTTATAAGTTAGAAACATATAAAAAAACTATCCATATTGCTTTAGCAAAATTATTTATTTATTTTATATTACTAGAATTATTATATATAAAATATAAAACTAATTGTATTGTATATGCAAAACCAATTTGTGACATAATATTTTTACCATATTACACTAAAATTTGTTTTGATTTAACACTAAAATCTTAAATTTGTTGAATAAAAAAAAATTATATGATACAATTTTATAAATCTTTTTAGGAGGAGTTTATACAAATGAATAAAAAAAATATTATATTTTTAATATGTGCTATACTCATTTTAATTGTGGCTATTATAATATTTGTAGTTGCAACATCTCAGGATTCTGGAAATGAAATTGGAGATATAAAAAATACCATTAAAAATCTAGAACCAGTTGAAACTGAAACATTTTCATTTTCAGATTCAGCTGGAAAAAATTATTATCTAAGCAATTTTAATGATAAACCAATAGCTTTAATTTTATGGAGTTCAGATTCAGAAAATGCTTTAGAAATTATACAATTAGTAGAACAATACTATAATTCAGAACAATTTAAAAATTCAATTAATTTTTTAGTTGTAAATACAAATGAACCAAATAAAAATATAAAACAGATTGTAGAAAATTGTGAATTTAATATTCCAGTATATTATGACACTAATTCAACTGCTACTAATAAATACACATTTTCTAAATTACCTTATTTAGTATTTATAAAAGAAGATGGAACTATAAGTAATGAACTAAAGCCAAATGAAACTCAAAAAAATTTAACTCCCGATGTATTTGAAGCAAATCTTGAATTATTATTATTTAAAGAAGAATATTAAATAATTATTCCCAAGTATATGAAGCAAATAAAATTTGTTCCATTTCATATACTTGGGAATTACTTTAATTTTAAAAAGAATCCACAAATTATTAAAAATATGTGAATAACTTGTGGATTTTTATTTTTATTCTTTTCCATCAATTTGATTTTTTATTTTTGTAGCTTTTTTCCTAATTCTCTGAATTGCTGTATCTACCGATTTAACTTTGCTATTTACTTCTTTTGCAATATCATTATAAGATTTCCCTTGTTTATAATGCAATAGAACTCTTCGTTCAAATTCACTTAAATTTTCATCTATTTTTGTTTCTATTTGAGAGATATATTCTTTATTTGCAATTGTATCTAATGGATCTTCTACTAAATTTACATCTAATACCTCAATCGCATCAGTATCACCATCTTCATAAATTGGTGTATTCAATGAAAATGCTGAATTAAGCGGAATATTTTTTTGCCTATTAGCACTCTTAACAACAGTTATAAGTTGACGCTCAATGCACATGTTAGCAAAACTTTTAAAAGAATTTTGTTTATCGCCATTATAACTTTGAGTTGCTTTATATAGGCCAATTAGTCCTTCCTGTATAATATCATCCTTCTCTATACCTGCTGCAAAAAATTTACTAGCTTTCATATTCACTATGTTATTATATTTATTCATAATGAAATTAAGTGCACCTTCATCTCCAGCTTGAACTAACTCAACATATTTTTATATTGTGTTATTTCTAAAAAATTGTCTTGCATTCTTTATATAGTACCTCCTGATGTTGTTTCTTTGCCCATATTATATTTGGAAATCCTTGATATGTCAACATTAATCAAGCATAAAATTATATTTTTTTATAATTTAACATTTTTGATATAATATTGAAATATTTTTTTAATATTTATTGGTTATTTAATAATTTTATTGTATAATATTTGTAAGAAAAATTAAAAAGGAGTGGTGTAAATTGAAAAAATTTAAAAAAATAATCTTAATATTGTTAATAATTATAATAATTTTTGTTTTAAGTATTTGCTCATATATCTTCTTTAAAGGTTTCTTTATGTATAAATCTGCAGTTTCTCAAAAATCTATTATAGATAAATTTACTGAAATTCAAAACACTACAGATTTTGTTACTATAGATGAAGTTCCAGATATTTTCATAAAAGCAGTTGTTGCTGTTGAAGATAAAAGATTCTATACTCATAATGGAATTGATATTCGTTCTATTGGACGAGCAATAAAAACTAATTTAAAAACAAAACATTTAACTGAAGGAGGTAGTACCATTACTCAACAAATCGCTAAAAATTTATATTTTACTCAAACAAAACATTTCTCTAGAAAAGTAGCTGAAGCCTTTACAGCTTTAAATATAGAAAAAATTTACTCTAAAAAAGAAATTTTAGAAATATATATAAATATTAACTTTTATGGTTCACGGATATTATGGACTTTATGAAGCATCACAAGGATATTTCGAAAAAAATCCTTGTGACTTAACAGACTATGAAGCTACTCTATTAGCAGGAGTACCTAATGCTCCTAGCGTTTATTCTCCTAAAGTAAATTTAAATTTAGCAGAAATTAGACAAGATGTAGTACTACAAAAAATGATTGAAGCTGGATATCTAACACAAAAGGAAAAATTAGAAATTCAAAGTAGCCAATTAACAAAATAACTTATAATTTCTATTTTATACAAAATTTATTATAAAAAAAATTCCAGAAATAAACTGGAATTTTTTCTTTATTGGTATAAATTTTCTTCTTCATTAGAATTAAATTCTTTATTTTCCTCATCTAACTGATTTACTTCTTCATCAGAAATATTAAACGAATTAGCTTCTTTTACAGAACTTTCATATGCAGTTTTTTGTTTCTCATTTTCA
>CAMXLV010000181.1 GCA_947244675.1 uncultured Clostridium sp.
GAGCGTATTGTAGTAATTTTTCATGAAATCCTTTTGATAAATGTTTTTTTACTCGAATTGCTCTTACAGTTTTATGAATAAATGGCTTAAAAGTACATTTATCAAAAAAGTCAGACAAGTCAATGATAAGAAGAGGATTTCTTAGATCGGGTTTATCAGTTCCATATTTTAGCATGGCTTCATGGTAAGAAATTCTTGGAAAAGGATAACAAGCTATTTGTTTGTCAGAAAATTTTTGAAAAGTATTAAAAATTATAGGTTCTATTACTTGAAAAACATCTTCTTGTGTACTATAAGCCATTTCCATATCAAGTTGATAGAATTCTCCAGGAGTTCTGTCAGCTCTAGCATCTTCGTCACGGAAACAGGGTGCAATTTGAAAGTATTTGTCAATACCAGAAACCATAAGTAGCTGTTTAAATTGTTGTGGTGCCTGAGGAAGGGCATAAAATTTTCCTGGATGAAGTCTACTTGGTACTAAATAATCTCTAGCACCTTCTGGTGAGGAACTAGTTAAAATAGGAGTTTGTACTTCTAAAAAGCCTTGCTCAATCATTTGATTTCTTAAAAATTGTAAAACTTTTGCTCTTAACTGTAAGTTGTTTTTTAAACGATTACTTCTTAGATCTAAAAAACGATATTGAAGTCTTAAATCTTCTCTTACTTCTTGCTCTGTATTGATTTCAAAAGGTAAATTTTTAGTTCGTTTTCCTAAAATTTTAATTTCTTCTATTTTAATTTCAACTAAGCCTGTTTTTAAATTTGGATTGATGGTTTCTTCTTCTCTTTTCTTTACTTCCCCATAAATGCTAATACAAGATTCTAAGGGAATATGAGAAGCAAAATCAACATCACTTTCTTTTCCAGAGGTAACTACTTGAGTGATACCATACATATCACGAATGTCTAAGAAAACGAGTCCACCAAAGTCACGAATAGTTTGTACAAAACCAGCGATTTTTACTTTTTTTCCAACCTCCTTTAAACTAATTTCATTACAAGTACAAGTTCGATACTCTTTCATTGTCATCACAGTCCTTTCTTTTATAAAGTGCAGTGATTGTTTATATTTTGTTTAAAAGAAATGTAAAATAAAAAACGTCCACTGCCTAATGCAGGGACGAAATATTTTTCCGCGGTGCCACCCAGCTTGAAAACTTTAATGGTTTTCCACTTTATTTTAATTACTCCAATGTGTTTCGCTTATTTTAGGTTGACCTTTAAGGGCTTACAGCCAGTGACCCTTATTCTCTTTTTAAGTAACTCTAAAGGCTTTCATTGTACAAACGTAAAATGTTTTATTTTTATTAGGTACTATTTTACACAGTATGAAGCGTTTTGTCAAGTATTATTCAAAAATGAAATCATTTTCTCTGGTAAAACCTAAATCCCAAGGAGTTTTGATATCTTCATCTGTTACAACATTTTTTTCTAATTTTTGTTCTGTAATTTGTCCATCCATGTTTTCTTTTTCAATATAATAAGTATCTGGATGAATCCATAATTTTTCATTAAAAGCTTTTAATGAAACTGTTAAATATTTTTGCTGATGGATGGTTTCAGAGCTTAATTTTACATTAGCTTGGTAGACGGTTGTAAGTAGAGATTTAAAAGAAAGACTTTCTTCATCTTCTCCAAAATAGAAATAGTTAAATAAGCTAAGAGAGACATGGGGTTGTAAGAAACTATTTAATTCTATTTTTTGGTAAGTTTTGGTAAGGTAGTCTACCTGGTAAATTTCTTCGTTTTTAGCATAAATGCTTTTTTGGTTGTCAGAATAAATGTGATTATATATGCCATCTTTATAATAGATAGTAGTGGTATAATTACCAGAAGTTCTTGTTAATTTATAATTATTTCCTAAGTTAATACCAAGATTCTTTTTTACAATATTTTGAAGATATAGGGTAGTAATTAATAAGTTACTAATATAAAAAATAATAATTGCTAGCAGTAGGAAGAAGATGGTATATTTCATTTTTTTGTAGGTACTTTTTATTTTTTTTACTTCTTCTGTGGAAGCTTTGATTGGTTTATGTTTCATAACAATCCCTCCTTTATTTTTCAATTAAGGTATAATTACTTAAATCTGGTTTTTGTACTTCATGCCAACTAACACTACTAGGAAGAACACGATATTCTTTAGATTTAGTAGAACTCTCTACAATTCTTTCAGCAAAAAATGTATCTTCGTTGAAATATAGTTTTATTCCTTTTTGAGTGTCTTTTATTACATAATAATTACTATTGGCACGAAATCCTTCTTTTTGAATGGTAATATCAGAATTTAGGATAAATTTTAAAATAGAAAGTGGTTTTATATTTCCTTTTTCATCTATTAAATTTTCCATTTCTGGTAAGATTAAAATAGGAAGAGTAATTTTATCATAATCTAAAATATTTTCGTTTTTAATAAAATAAGTTTTATGTTCGTTATCTATATAGTAATGTTCATTTTTATCCCAATATTCTATGACATCTTGTCCTTTTACTTTTTTCATTTTATTGTCAGAGAAGTAAGTGGTTGTATGGTAGTCATAGCGTTCAATAGATTCTTCATATTCTTCTAAGCGGAAGTTTCCGAGAGACTTCATAATGAATATTTTTAGTGAGTGCATTTTTTACAATTAAATAGCGAAAACCAAATTGACAAAGGAAAAATGTTAAAATACTAATCAAAAATAGTGTTAATAAGATTTTTAGTGCTTTTATTTTTTTTCTGTATTTTTTTATGGTTTTTATATTTTCTGTATTTTCTACATCTTCTTTTTCAAATTTTTGAGTAAATACAAATTTTAATGTATCATGTGCTCTTAAATCTAAACTAACATTAAATCCTTTTAAAACAACAACTATAATACCAGCCAAAATTAAAAGTGCTAAACCAAATATAATAATTTTTTTATTTTCTGATTTCATATTCTTTTTTCCTTTCACTCTATTTTTATA
>CAMXLV010000182.1 GCA_947244675.1 uncultured Clostridium sp.
CTTAAAAATGGAGATATAGTTGAAATTTTGACTTCAGAGCAATCAAAAGGTCCTAGTCGTGATTGGTTAAAATTTGTAAAAACTTCATGTGCTAGAAATAGAATTAATCAATGGTTTAAAAAAGCACAAAGAAGTGAAAATATAGAAAAAGGAAAAGATTTGTTAGAAAAAGAAGCAAAGAAACTTCCTGTTAAACAATCTGATTTATTTAGTAATCAAGAGTGGATAAAATTTGTTTTAGATAAATATCATTTTTCAAGTTTAGATGATATGTATGCAAGTATTGGTTTTGGTGGAATTTCCGCAACCAAAGTTTTAGCAAGACTTTTAGAAAAATATAATGATGCACATGAAGATGAACATTATGAACAAAAAATAGAAGAACTTGCGTTTTCAAAACCAACATATAAACCATCAAAAAATGGTATTGTAGTTAAAGGTATTGATAATTGTTTAGTAAAACTTTCAAGATGTTGTAATCCATTACCAGGAGATAATATAATAGGTTACATTACAAAGGGTAGAGGAGTTTCAGTACATAGAACAAATTGTCCAAATATTAATGAACTATTTGAAGATAAAGAAAGAATTATAGATGTTTATTGGTATGATGATATAAAAGGTTCATATATTGTAAATATTGAAATTTTTGCTACAGATAGATCAGGACTTTTAAAAGATATATTAAAACAAGTAGAAAATACAAAAAGTAATTTAGTTGGAGTAAATTCTCGTACAACAAAAGAGAAAATTGCTATTATTAATTTGTCTATACAAATAGAAAATATTACAGAACTAAATAAGCTTGTTTCACAAATTAATAAAGTCGATAGTGTATATGATGTAAAACGTAAAAGACGGATAGTTTATAAATTATTAATAGTATAATAGAGGTTGAGTTTAGTATAATTAAAAATAGTTTAAAAGTAAATTGCTACAACTATTTTGTAAAATTAAAAAATAGTTTAAATTATACATAAAGGAAATATAAGAGATGACATTAAAGCAAATAAGAGTTGATACTATAAAAAATATAGTAACAAATTGTTATATTATAATTGATAATAATGAGTCTATGGTAGTAGACCCAGGTGGAGAGCCTGAAAAGATTATTGAAATTATTGAAACTTTAAAAATTATTCCAAAATATATTTTATTAACACATTGTCATGCAGATCATATTGGTGGAGTACAAGTTTTAAAAGAAAAATATAATTCTAAAGTATTAATTAGTAAAGAAGATAGCAAAGGTGTTAATAATCCATTTAGAAATCTTGCACCATTTGTAGGTGCAAATTTTAAAAAAATTGAAGTTGATTCTGAAATTAATGATAAAGATTTAATTCACATTGGTAATTTAGAATTTAATGTAATATCTACACCAGGTCATACCAGTGGTGGAATTTGTATTTACTCCGAAGCTGAAAAAATTATTTTTTCTGGTGATACTCTTTTTTGTGGAGCATTAGGAAGAACAGATTTACCAACAAGTAGTTATAAAGATATAATAAACTCTGTAAAAAATAAACTTTTTTTACTTCCAGATGAAACAATTGTGTATCCTGGTCATGGTAGACCGACAACTATTGGAGAAGAAAAAAATAATTATGATGGATTTTAAAAGTGAAAATATTATAAAATTTTAAAAGAAAGGAGAATATAATTAAGATATTTTGTATGTTTTAATTATATAATAGCAAAATGATACAAAAACCAAAAGGAACTCGTGATATATTACCAGAAGAAAGCTATAAATGGCAATATGTTGAAAATATAGTTAGAAATTTATTTAATAATTATGGATTTAAAGAAATAAGAGTACCTGTTTTTGAACATACAGAGCTTTTTCAAAGAGGTGTTGGAGAAACAACAGATGTAGTTCAAAAAGAGATGTATACTTTTTTAGATAAAGGTCGGAAGAAGTATTACTTTAAGACCAGAAGGTACAGCAGGAGCTATTAGAGCATATTTAGAAAATGGAATGTCAAGTTTACCATCTCCTATAAAACTTTGGTATAATATGGCAATGTATAGATATGAAAATGTTCAAAAAGGGCGTTTAAGAGAATTTCACCAAATAGGTTTAGAATTAATTGGTTCAGATAGTTATAGTGCTGATGTAGAAACTATATTAATTGGAAAAAGAATTTTTGAAACTCTTGGGATGAAAGAAATAAAAGTTAATTTAAATAGTATTGGTTGTCCAAAGTGTAGAGGAGAGTATCAGAAAGTTTTAAAAGAATTTATTGTGATACTTGTAAAGCTAGGTTTGAAAAAAATCCAATGAGGATTCTTGATTGTAAAGAAAAACGTTGTAAAGAACTAAATGAAGGCGCACCTAAAATGTTGGATTATTTATGTGATGAATGTAAAATTCATTTTGAAAATGTAAAAGAAGCATTAAAGTTACAAGGTGTACAATTTTATATAGATAGTAGTATTGTAAGAGGATTGGATTATTACACTAAAACAGTATTTGAATTTATAGATGATAAGACTGGTTTAACAGTTTTAGGTGGTGGAAGATACGATGCTTTGGTTGAAGAACTTGGAGGAGTTCGTACACCAGCAGTTGGATTTGCAATGGGTGTTGAAAGATTGATGGAAATGTTTGAAGAAGTAAATTCAGGAAAATTAGCTCAAAAAACTCCAGATATTTATATTTTATCTGTTGGAGAAAAAGAAAATTATAAAGCTTTGCAAATTGCAGAAGAATTAAGAGATAAAAATGTTTATGTAGAAAGAGATATTTTAGGAAGAAGTTTTAAAGCCCAATTAAAATATGCAGATAAAATTAAAGCTAAGAAGTTATTAGTGATAGGAGAAGAAGAAGTAGCTTCTGGAATAGCAAAAATAAAAAATATGGAAACTGGTGAAGAGGCTCAGGTAAAATTACAATCAAATGA
>CAMXLV010000183.1 GCA_947244675.1 uncultured Clostridium sp.
GGTTGCGGGGGTAAGACTCGAACTTACGACCTTCGGGTTATGAGCCCTACTAATCCTCATTAAAACCTTAACCATCCTCCCCCCAAAAATAACATTAATAATTCCTAAAAAACTACTATCACTCTACCAATATCAACTATCCTTCCAACTTTCTAATTCCTCTTTCAACCTAGCTAAATTTTTAGACAAACCTATCACCCTCAAAGGAATCTCTATCAATTCATTATCCACCGCTACGTAATTTACAATTTTAATCTTACTTATATCAATAGCATTTTCTAATTCTTTTATAATATAATGAAGCTGCACACAATGTGGTGATTTATCTACTGTTGCAAAAATTATTTTTTTAACTTTTTCTCTTGCTAACATTCCAATAATTTTAGTTACAACCATATTTAAATGCTCTTTTTCTAAACAAACATCATAAATATTATTAGAAATTTTCTCTAATTCATTAAATGCTTTTGGTTGCATACTTTTCAAACAACTTCCTACAATTATCATAGTTTCTTGAACATCAAAGCAATTTGTTTTCAATAAATCCTTCATACACCATTTTCCCCTATACTATACTATTTTATATCAATCCTAATTTTTTCAAAAACCTCATTGATGGCACATTATGTTTATAATTTAATATATCTTCTTTAGAAATCCAAAATATTTCTTTTGCATCTGAGTCAGCATATTCCTGTAATCTCTTCTATTTCTGCTATATATCTCAAAAATATAAGCTCTGTCATTTTGCCCTTATACATTGTGATATCACTATCAAAATCAAAAGGAATAACTTTTTCTAATGATATATGAACTTCTTCCATAGCCTCTCTTTTTACTGCTTCTTCTAATGTTTCATTTTCTTCAAGTCCACCACCTACAATATGCAAACACTCCTGATAAGCACCATCTTTTTTATCTTGTTTAATAAATAAATATTTATCTTTACATTTTATCAATACACATACTATTATCCTTTTATTCATTTATTATTGCCCCTCTTTTTCTAGGTATTCTTCAATAAACTTTTTAGATGGTGAATAAATCTTTTCAGGTAAATTATCTAAATCAAACCATTTCCATTCATCTTCTTTTGTTGGTTCCATAATTTTCAATTCTCCACTATGCTTTTTAGCAATAATATGTACTGTTAAATAATGTCTATCTGGTTGAATATCATCAGTAATACTAAATAGTTCCAAATCTTCAACATTTAAATTTGTTTCTTCTTTTACTTCACGTTTTGCTCCTTCCCAAAAAGTTTCATCGTATTCTTGCTTTCCACCAGGTATAGTCCAACAGTCTACTTCATATATTCCTCCTGTATCTTTTTTATTTTTTGCTCTATGTCCTAATAATATTTTGTTTCCTTCTAAAATCATTACACCTATTCCAACTTTAATATATTGTTCCATATAATATCTCCTAATTTATAAATTTCTTATACTATATCATAAAATAGTTAATTATTCCATAATTTTTAGACACTTGCATAAAAAATAAAACTCACATCTAAAATAAATGTGAGTTTTTAATCTCATTTTTTAATACTAACTACAATTTCTACTTCGTTTACTCTAATCTCTCTTTTCTTCTTCATCTTTTTAAACGTTCTTTTTCTCAGCGATTTTCAGTTTTTCTTTGGGAATATTAAAAGTAATTACATTACCATTCCCAATTTCATAAACAATCTTTTTCATTTTTAAAAATCAACCCTCTCTCATTTAATTTTTCTTTTGTCAATAATTTTGCTGACACACTTTTAATATTATACACTTGTGTTCTATTAAAATTCAAGTGTATTTTGAAAAAAATTAAATTTTTTTGAAGATTATATTTTTTATTAATTAAATTTGATTTTTATATCTTATAAAATATAGTATTTTAAAGATTATTTAACAATATATAATAATACTATATTACTACTTTTTGAATCAAATCATAAAATATGTTTATAATTACTTTAAAGATTTATATTTCTTACTTACAATATTATATAATTCTTTAGCACCATTGCTTAATTCATTTTCATCTACTTCACCAATTTTATATCTCTCATATCCTAAATTTTTAGTTGGTTCTGTTATATGTATATTACCACTTTTTAAATTTCCTTTATATACAAGATAAATCCATTCTTGCTCTTTATTGCTTCTCAAATCAAATGTTTTTGCATAAGTTGATGTAATAAATTCTTCTATTTCTATATTAGCATCACTTCCTACTTCTTCTAAGATTTCTCTATATAAAGCCGTTCTGAAATTAATATCACAATCTTTTACCCTTCCACCAATAGTTTCTAATTTCAAAATTTCATCTCTACATCCAGGTCCCCTTCTTTGAAAAATTATTTTATTTTCTTTATCAAATACATATGCAATAACTGCTACTTCATATTCTTTAGAAATATTATTATTAGCTTTCAAAACTTCTTTTAATTCGTTCATATCATTTATTTCTTTTGAAAATAATTCCATATTAATCCTCCAAATTCTACTATAATTATGTTTTAAATAATATTATTTCTTATATATTCAAACAATTTATTATATTCTTCATAATGTAATAATAATCCATCAGCTTTTTCTTCTACCATTTTTTCTAACTTTTCAAAATCCACAAATTTTACTTCTGAAACTTCTCCATCTTCAAAAACAAATTCATTTTCTTTATTATTACATTTTAATAAAAAAACATATCCAAATTCCATATTCTTAGGATTTTTTATATTTTTTATAATCATTAACTGTTGTATCATACAACGGTGCATATATATCACATATCATTCTTTTCTTTAAAATTTTGCATATAAATGTTTTATATATTTTATGCATCATTGGAGGAATATAAACTGCATC
>CAMXLV010000184.1 GCA_947244675.1 uncultured Clostridium sp.
GGATATTTAAAAGACGGAAAAATAACAATAAATGGAGATAAGAATTATTACCTTCAAACATCAATAGAAAAAGATAATGAAGTAAAAAATAATTATGTAAGTAATGATACTCAAAAGATAGAATTTAATAAAATAAAAAACGGAACTCAAAAATTATTAACAGCAGTAGTAAGAAGTGGCGACTATTCATATACTTCAACAAAAACAGCAGCAATAGGAAAAGATATAAATAAGTATAGTAAGATAAATAGCGTAACTTTAACAGGAACACATGTTGAGGAATTAGAAGATGGCTCTACAAAAGAAACTCCAATAGAGAAAACTGTAGAGTTTAATGTTGATTGGTATGGGACTACAAAGGCGGAAATACCACAATATGTTAATGGTGGTACAAGAAATTTAAATCAAAAATATGATATTAATGAAGCAATAAATGAAGAAAAACAAGAAATAAATTTGAATTTAAAAGTAGGAGTACAAGAGACAGAAAATAAATTATTATTAAAAAAATCATATATAGAAGGTACAATTCCTCAGCTAAATGGATATAATCCAAGCAATGTGTATATAGAAGGAACAAATGTAATTTATACATATAATGAAAAAACAAGAAAGTTTACAGCGCAACAAGAGGCAATTTTAGATGAAAATAAAGTAATAAAAACAGAAGCTAATAATGGTTCATATTATGAAAAAAGATATAATATATATGATGTAAGTGTAGTATATCCTTTAGAAGCATATAAAAGTATAGGAACAGATTCAATAGAATATAAAATACCAATAAAAGCATATTATGAAGGATATAATAATGAGAATAGTGAATTTAAAAATCCATATAAATCAAATGTAGCTGAAAATGTATTTGTAATAACATATAGTAAGCCAGATGGATATGTAGCAAATTTTATGGTTGATATTGGAAGAATAACCTATAATCCTGTAAGAAGATATATAGTATCAAAACTAAAACCATCAAATTTATATAATGGAGTATCAGAAAGTGAAAAAGATGATAAATATCTTGTTAGGTGGTATGGATATACAGGTACAGTAGGAAATTCTGGAAAAATGATAATGAAAGAGAGTAGCAATAATGAAACACGAAATTCAGATGTATTTATAAAAAGCAATTCAAATGAAGAAAGTATGGAAGATATAACAAGTTTTATTGGTATATACTTTTCACCCCCAAAAAGTTTATTAGGGGAAAATGGAGCAATAGAAGTATATGATGATGAAACGGGAAATTTATTAGTAACATTTGATAAAACAAATTGGAATAAATATAGTGAATCAAATCCATATAAATATAATGCTCCAGTAAAACATATAAGAATAGAAACAACTAAAGTAAATGAAAATAGTAGTATAACTGTGTATAATGTAAAAGAATTAGATGATTCAAAGTTACTAAATAAATACACAAAATCAGAATTTGATTCTCTAAAATACATAAAAAGTACACTTTCAGGATATATAGGAGAATCATATATAAATACAAATATAAATCAAGCTTTTTATGAAGAACCAATATCAGTAGCTAATATAAGCATAAACCGTAATATGATGTCGACACAAGAAACTTTCAAAAATACTAAAATAACAATACAAACAGAAACAAATAAATATGATAATGAAGTAAAATGGATAAATGGTTCATTTTTAATTAAGGTGTCACAAAATATAATAGATTTAAATATAAATAATGTAAGTATAAATAACAGAGATGTAGTAATAACGAGTTATGAACAATATGAAAAAGATGGAGAAAGATTCATAAAAATAAATACAGAAAATGAAAAAGAAGCAGATTATGCAATTACAATAGATTGTGATATAACTCCAGATCCAAGAATTCCAACAACAACTGAAAATATAGAATTATATGCCTCTAATAGTTTTAATCAAAATTATTATTATGAATCGGAAGACAAATACGATGTAAACAATAATTTAAATTTTAAAGAAAATGTAAATAAAAGAACTATATCAATAAGTTTAGTATCGCCAAACTCAATACTTACAAGTCAAGTTGCTAAAAATTATGATGATAATGGAAATGAAACTATAGCTCCACAAGTTGCATTAGTATCAAAAGAGCAAAGAACAGCAACAATTTCATTAGAGATATTAAATAACTATTCAAATACAATAAGTGAAATAAAAATATTAGGAAAAATACCAACTGAGGGAAATACATATTCAATAAATGGCACAGATATGGGATCTCAATTTAGTGCTCAAATGTCAAATAGTGGAATAATATTGCCAAAAGAATTACAAGAAATGGCAAAAATATATTATTCAACTAAAGAAAATACAACACAAGATATAGAAGATAGTAAAAATGGTTGGACTCAAAGTCCATCAGATTTTTCACAAGTAAAGAGCTATTTAATAGATTTAGGAGATAAAGCTTTAGAAAAAGGAGAAAAACATGAAATATATTATGAAATAAATTTACCAAATTCATTAAATTATAATCAAATATCATATAGTCATCATGCAATATATTTTAGTTTAGATACAGAAAATGGAAAATATAGAACACAAACTGAACCCAATAAATTAGGATTTAGAATAGCAAAATTATATGATTTAGAATTAACAAAATATCAAAAAGGAACAAATAAGAATGTATCAGAAGCAACATATAGTATACAAGAAGAAAACGAAGAAGAAAGAACTAGTGTAACAAATTCAGATGGAAAAATAAATTTATCAAGATTATATATAGATAAAACATATATATTAAAGGAAATAAAAAGTCCAAGTGAATATGAATTAAATGAAGAGGTAATAAAATTTAGAGCAAGAGAAGAAAATGGACAAATAAAAG
>CAMXLV010000185.1 GCA_947244675.1 uncultured Clostridium sp.
TATTTGCTTTTGTTAACACTCCATTTTCTCCTGTTAGTGTTGCGATACTGATTCCCGCTAAAATTAATAACACAATAATTGTTATAACGAGTGCTATCAGTGTGATTCCTCTATTTCCTTTTTGTTTTTTCATCTTATGTAATCCTCCTATTACTATTTTCTCTTATTTATTTATAACATAACTATTACTATTTTTTCAATACTTTTTGGAAATTATTCATCCATTTCCTATACATAGCATTAACATAAAAATTATTATAAAAAATAGGAAAAAATTTTTATATTTTATTTGTTTAATTTCTTTTAAGTTATACTTTTGATGACATTCTTTAATGTAAAAGTTCTTATTAGCAACTTCATTTACTTTATATTCAAGTATAGTAAAAGGAAGTAGATATGTAATCAGATATTCAGTTGGCTCAATAAATTGTAAATTAGTAGCCTTTAAATGCTTAATTTTTCCATTTTTAACGATATACTCATTGTCATTTATTATTTCTAGTATTTCAGCATTTGACTCTAAATCTTGTAATATCTCAAATTCAAGCATAAAAAATATTCTCCTTTCCAGAAAGAGAATATTTTAGTCTTATATACAAAAAAAACAACTCACAAACTTTATAGTTCGTAAGTTGTTATAAATTGGTGCCAACGCAGTAGTTATCTACAAGTTTTTGGGCTCTCTTGACGATTGATACAAATATCAATCAATTTATTGTTTTTACTTTAACATAAAATTTATAAACTTTCAAGTATTTGAGGTAAAAATATTTTTATTGATAAATGTATAAATTTATGATAGTATTTATCAAGATTAATAACTTATAGGAAAGGATAAAAATATGAAATTACGAGAAGTAATAAAACAAGATAAAGAAAAAATTATTGAAATGTATAATGAATATATGCTAAGTGAGCCAATATCAGGAATAGATAGATTTGAGGGAATAAGAGATTTTGAAAAACTTGAAAAGTTAAGTTTTGATGATTGGCTTGAAGACTTAGAAAAAAATAAATATGAAGAAAATTTACCCAAAACATACTCTCCACATACTTTATATTTAGCAATAAATGATAATAATGAAATGGTAGGTGCTATTGGAATTAGATGGAAACAAGTTCCAACTCTTATGTCTTTTGGAGGGTTAATCGGTTATAGTATAAGACCAAGTCAGAGAGGAAAAGGATATGCGAGCGAAATGTTAAAATTAGCATTATACAAATTTAAAAATACCAGTATGTATAATATTTTAATTACTTGTAAAGATTTTAATTTAGCATCAAAGAAAGTAATAGAAAAAAATGGTGGTATTTTTGAGAATACTTATACTAATAATGATAATGGATATACATACTTAAGATATTGGATAAACATATCAAAAATATAAATCATTAATATTATAAATATATAAGAATTTAAAAAATATTATTAATTTTAAGAATAAAGAAATGAGGTATAAGATTAAATGATAGATGAACATTATAAAAATTTTAAAGTAAGAGATTATATGAACGAAGAATCGCTAAGTAGTTATTTAGCTACCAATATAATTGATTGTTCATTAGGAACAAATCCTTTTATTGAAGAAAGTATGATAAAACAATATATCTCAGAAGCTAATTCAGAAATTAATAGGTATCCTTCTTTGGAATATGAATTATTAAAAGAAGAATTACTTAAATTTTGGAAAAAACATCTTTATAATGACATAAATAAGAATAATATAGCTTTTGGTGCAGGTGCAATGGGAATATTAAGAAATATCTGCGAATTTTTAATTCAAGAAGGAACAAAAGTATTAGGAATAGCACCACAATTTCCAAGATTTATATCAGAGGTAGAATTGAAAAAAGGAATATATGAATGTTATAACTTAGAAATGAAAAATAACTATAAATTTATAGCAAAGGATTTTATAAAAAAAATTAACAGTGATTATAGTATAATATCAATAGAAAACCCTAATAATCCTATTAGAAATGAAAAATAACTATAAATTTATAGCAAAGGATTTTATAAAAAAAATTAACAGTGATTATAGTATAATATCAATAGAAAACCCTAATAATCCTACTGGACAAATAATAGATGTTAACGATATTGAAAAGATAGTAATAAAGGCAAAACAATATAATATTATAGTCATAATAGATGAAGCATATGGCGATTATATGTCTTCTGATAACTCAGCAATAAAACTTGTAGGAAAATATGATAATATAATAGTAATAAGAAGTGCATCAAAATTTTATGGTTTACCTAATCATAGAATAGGTTATATGTTTTCAAACAAAGAATTAGTAAAAATATATAATGAAATTGCAATACCATTTTCATTTTCAGATTTATCAGCAAGCATTTTTATTAAAGTTTTAAAAAATTATGATAAATTAGAATTTACAAAACAAAAAATAAAGGAAGTAAATCAAAAAATATTTGATTCAATAAGCATAGACCATTACCTTTATACAAACGTAGAAACGCCAATATTTACTGTAAGAACAGATAAATATGATAATTTAACTAAACAATTAATGAAAGAAAATATTACCGTTGAAAATTATAGTTATTTTACAAATTTAGACAATACTTATGCTAGAATAAGAATTACAAAAAATTATGAAAAACTAATCAAAATACTTTCCAGAATACTATAATTGTTCATAATAAATTACATATAAATCATTGGATCGTAATTTATTGTCTAGATATAACACCTACAAGAGAATGAAATTATATTGTTTTTAAGCAACAAAAAAATCAACCAGAGAGACTATCGTAAAAGTTGTGTAAATCGGATTTCCTTCCGATTGATAACTTAA
>CAMXLV010000186.1 GCA_947244675.1 uncultured Clostridium sp.
ATAGCTTCCTAATGTTTCTTTATGTAATGGTATTACATAGGTTGCATTTTCTTCTAAATCTTCATAAGAAATATCTTCTTCTATAGAATATGTTTTTTTCTTCTCTTTCTGTTTTTGAAGCAATTTAAAGTCTATAATATTTTTACTTTTCTCTTTACTTTGTTTTAACTCTTCTTCTAATAATTGAATTGTCTCTTCTTTTTCTTCTTGTTTTTCTATTTTTATAGCTAATTCTTGATAGTTATTCTTTAAGTTATCTAAAACTTGTGTTATTTTCTCTATTTGCTTAGTATAATCTATTTTACTAATTTCTTCATTCACCATTTTTTTAATTTCTTCATATGAATTGTCTTTAATAATTTCCGCTTCTTTTTCTTCTAATTTGTTTTCTTTTTTATTTTTCTTGCTATCTTCCTCTTTTACATTTAAAATAGCTTCTTTAATAACTTCATCAATTGGTTTTAATTTTTCTTGTTTTATTTCCTCTTGATTTTCTTTTTCCACTACATGACCATAATAATATTTTGTACTATATGTTTTCTCAGATACTTTCTTTTTGTTTAAAATAGCACCTATTATTTTACCACCAACTGTTTGGATTGATTTTTTTACTTCTTTTAAATCATTTATTTTTGTTTTTCCAGCATTAACAACCAATACTGTTGAATCAATAATGGTTGATAAAATCATACTATCTGTTACTAGTCTGCAAGGTGGTGCATCAACAATTATAATATCATACATTTTCTTTAAAAAGCCAATTAACTCTTTCATTTTTTCTGAGTCTAATAATTCTGATGGATTTGGTGGTATTGTTCCATTCGTTAAAATATGTAAGTTTGCTATATCACTTTCTCTGATGTATTGTTTTCCTAATTTTATATCTTTTTCTTTCTCTCCTGTCATGTGATATAAGTAATTAGAAAGTCCTTCTGTTCCTTTTATTTTAAAGATTTTGTGAGTTCTTCCTTTCCTCATATCAGCATCTATTAATAATACTTTTTGATTGGTTTGTGCAAAAGCAACTGCCATATTAGCAGATACCCAGCTTTTTCCTTCTCTTGGTGTACAACTTGTTATTAAAATAGTCTTCGCATTTTTACTAGTATTCCTATATAAAATATTAGTTCTTATTGTATTGATACATTCAGTAATATAAGATTTTGCTTCTTTCCTATCAAGAATTTCCTTTTTGTCTTCTTCATGAATTGGTATTATTCCTAAACTTTTTATATCAATATATTTTTCAATATCCTCTTCTGTCTTTAATGTATTATCAAACAGATATACTATACTTGTATATCCAGCTACTACCATCATACCTATTGCTAAAAACATTATAATATCTTTCTTATGATTTATATTATATGGCTGTTTTGGTAATTGCGCTTCATCAACAATTCCAATATTATCTAAGCGATAAATTCCTTTTATTTCTTCTAAAAATACATTTGATATTTCTTTTGCAATTTCCATTGCTTTTTGTGGTTCTTCATTAGTTACTCCTATTTCGATTACATAAGTGTCTTTGGCGGTGTTTACTTGTATGTTACTAAGTAATTCTTTTTCTGTCATATCTAATTTCAAATTTTCAATTACTTTTTTTAATACTTTTCCATTAGTAGCAATTTTACTATATGTTGTAATTAAACCAGAATTTACAGTTAAATCTGAGCTAGTAATTGCTCTTGTTTCTGATGCACTATCTGGCACTAATAAAAGTGTTTCTGTTGATTGATATTTTGGCACTATGTAATGATAAGAATATAGGTAACTACATACAATTGAAAACAATAAAATAATTCCTATTATTATTTTTTTACTACTAAAAATATCTAACATTCTTTTTATTTCGATATTTTCCTTTTTTTCCATTTTTTACATCACCTAGTTTTTATTATACTACACTTTGGCAATTATTTCAACCTTTTATGTTAATTGTTGTTAATTACTTCTTCCATCACTTTGGCTAAATATTTCATGCTAGTTAAGCATTGTTCTAAGGTATTTCCAGTTGCTCCTACTTCAATAATACTTGCAAATTTACCAGTATGCTGATTATATCTTGATTTTGTCAGCATAATTGGTTTAAAAAGTCCTGGATAGATTTCTTCTGCTTTTTCTTGTATTTTAATTGCAAATTTTAAATTTTGATTCCAGTTCGGATGCCATAGTCCTCCATTATCAGTTCCGAATAACAAACATAATTTGAGCTGCAACTTCATCTCCTATTTTTACAATAGGTGCATAGTCTGATCTACTTCCAATTGCATCTCTATGAACATCCATAATAATATCAGCAGGTGTTTCTTTTAATATTGTTTCTACTGTTTCTAAAGAACGTGTATAAGAACCATTGTAAGCTGGATAATCATGATAAGAAGTAGAATGGTTTACTTGATACTGATACTGTTTTAATTGATTTTCCAATTCTGTACCAACTCTTGTTACTGTATAATTTAAGTCAGTCGTTCGATAGCTTCCTGTTGGTGTATAAGAATAAGCATCACTAGAAGTATAGCTCTCACAACTATGTGTGTGAAATAAAATTATATTTTTATTTTCAATGGTAATATCTGGCGTTAACATACTTTGTGTTAATTCATAATCTGTTTCATTTTTTATTTTTACACTCCCATATTCTGTTGTATAATTTTCTTTTATTGGATTTTGTGTAATTACTTCTGTTGCAAGTTCAGTTTTTGCCATTTCAACTTCTTGCTCTTTTGTCTCTTCTTGATTTTGTTCTGTCTCTTCTTCCCCTTCTTCTTTTGAAATATTTTCTATTTCTTGTATTGAACTAATTTTTGTT
>CAMXLV010000187.1 GCA_947244675.1 uncultured Clostridium sp.
ATATAAAAAATAAAAAAGAATTAATTATTTTTTTTACTATAATATTTTGTATTTTTATATTTATTCTAAAAGATAAAATATTCCAAAATAATAATTACTATGAAAATATTACAGAAAATAATGTTTTTGTTGAAAATAATAAAGATGAAAAAATTATAGATGATAATATAAAAATTCATATATATGGAGAAGTAAATAATCCAGGCTTAATAGAACTTAAAGTTGGTAGTAGAATTTATGATGCAATACAAACAGCAGGAGGATTAACAGAAGAAGCAGATGTTTCAAAAATAAACCTTGCTTATATCTTATCTGATGGAGAAAAAATTTATATTTATAGTATAAATGATGAAGATGACTTAAATGAAACTAATTATTTAATAGTTCAAAACACAAAAGTTAATATAAATGTAGCCAAATCTGAACAACTAGTAACTCTACCTGGTATTGGAGATTCATTAGCAGAAGAAATAATTAATTACAGACTAAAAAACGGAAATTTTTCGAATATAGAAGATATAAAAAATGTATCTGGTATAGGAGATAACAAATTTGAAAAAATAAAAGATTTTATATGTGTAAAGTAGTAACTATTCACATCTTAAATTGACACAATATACTACATATGATATACTTTTGGCTGTAACAAAAAATATTTATGATGACTTACATTATAGTTATCTATAATGTCCTTAAAATATTAATTAGGAGGAATATTAATGCCTAGCATACTTTTACATCTAGTTTTTGCACAAAATGTATATCGGGAATTATCAAATAAAAACATAAAATTTGATAGAATTAGCTTTATGGCTGGAAATTTAATACCTGATTTGGCTATTAATCATCAAAAATCTCACTACTGGAAAGAAACATTTGCTAAAGGATTTTTTACACCTGATATGGATTTAGTAAAAAAAGATCTTTTTGTTATTCAGGATCCAATTAAATTTGGGCTATATTCACATCTATATTTAGACAAACATTTCATTGAAGATTTTTTAATCAATGAATTTATTTGGGATTATAAAAAAATGATAGTTATTAATCCTAGAAATAATATGATGTGGAATGTAACTGATTTCTTTTCACAAAATGGCATGTATGGATCATATAAAGAAATATCTTTATTACTTTTACAAAATAATTTAATATCTATACAAACCATTGAAGAAATCCCTGAATTTCTTCCCAAAAGTGGAATCAACTTTTTTGATGTAAGACGCAAAAAAACTTGGAAAATTGAATTATATGAATACTTAGAAGAAAAGAAAGTCTATACTGGTAATATATTTGAATATAACCGGATTTGTAATAGTATTCAACATTTTTCTAGGCAATTCATTAATGAAATTTAAAAGTTCTAAAAAACATTGTTATTCAAGTTAAAAGCGCCATTTATTGAGATACTAAATTACAATTTAGTATCTCATATCAATTTTATATTTTATATTTTAATATTTTAATATTTTAATTTTTAAATTTTAAAAAAACAAAATATATACTAATTAAGGAGAGATTTAATAATGGAAAATATAAATTTTTACTATGAACTAAAAAACAATTATAACTTGCAAAATAAACACCTCTTTAAAAAACATACTGGAAATGCAAAATATTATTATCAATTAATCTTTGGAGAAAATTTAGAAAATGATTTAAATGAATTACATAAATTATATAATTCAAAAACTCCATTCAAGATATTTGGCTTACATACTAATTTATATATAACAGACAATGGATATGATGGAATATTTATAGATGTAAATTTGAAAAATAAAAATATATATTTTAATAAAGACTTAAAAACTTTTACTGTTTCAAGTAATGTAACAGTTTCAGAACTTGTTAAATATACAATGGAACTAGGATATGACTTTGCTGCTCTTACCGGAATTCCAGGGCTAATAGGAGCTGGTATAACAGGTAATGCAGGATGGACACCAACTAGAAAATGTTTTAGCGATTTTGTACAAGAAATTACATTATATGATTTTAAAGAGGGAAAAAATATTAAAATTATCCCAGATAAAAATTTCTTTGATATTAGAAATAGTTTTATAAAACAACAAAACAAAGAAAAAACAAGATATTTTGTTAAAGAAGCTATACTTAAGTCAGATTATATTGGAAAAAATTTAGTAAAAGAAAAACATGATGCTCAATTACAAAAACGCGAAAAATCACTTTATTTTGGATATAAAGATGGAACAGCTGGTTCTCTTTGGTCAACTCCTCATTTAAAAAGAATAATTGGAATGTCTTTTAATTCTATGTTAAAAGAAAATCCTTCAATAAATGCAAATTTTAATGGAGCAACATATAGTCAAAATGGAAGTCACTTCTTTACCACTGATTTTAATACAACAGATAAAGATGTTGCTAAACTTTTTATTCATACTATAAATAAAGTTAAAGAAATATATAATGTTGAATTACATAAAGAAATTTTAATTCTAGATAACGATGGAGAAATTGACCTTGAAACATTTATAAAGAGAAATAGCTAATATTGTATAAATTAACTAAAATTAATTAACAAATTATAATTATTAGAACATCATAACTTAATTTTAAGTTATGATATTATTATCCAAACTATGTAAACTAAAAGAAATAAAAATGTAATACCAATATATTTGAATTATTTATTAATAAAATATATAATTATATTAAAATTAAGGAGAAAATATGGAATTTAAAGAACCTAAAGATTTAGAAAATTTTTTGCAAAATAAATTAGGAATTTCTACTAATGTATCTACTAGAGGCTCTCAAATTATATTAGATGAT
>CAMXLV010000188.1 GCA_947244675.1 uncultured Clostridium sp.
AAGCATTTCTATTTGGTTGAGCAAAATAATTACCATTACCTTCTGCCTTGTCACCGTTATTCGCTGTGTAATGTATTACAATGTACTGTATAGGCTGCTTTCTACCTTTATTATAGTTACTTTGATGTGCTAACATTTGTATTATTTTCATAAAGTACCTCCTTCCAACAAAAAAAGTACCTATCTTTCACAAGATAAATACTTTTTGAAATAAACTCTAATCCTATAACAACAAATTCAAACCAACTACTGATAACTTTTTACAATATATGCCTTTTTAGCCAAACTTTTTGCCTGTCCTTTCGTTAATTGAATTTCTGTTTCCGATTTTTGCAATAATGCATGATATGGATTTTCTTCTTCTATTGGGTCTGATAGTAAATACGCTCCTACTGCATCACAATCTTCATCAGTTAAAGAAACAATTGCACGCAATTCTTCCCCTTTTTGTTTTATATCACTTTCTGTTAAATTTCTATTATAAAACTTATGTAATCGTTCTTCCTCTTGAATAATCACTGACAAATCTCTATTAGCATCTTTATTCACAGAAACACCATGACTATCTTTAAATATAGCAGATGTTGGTTTTCCATCCTTTATAAAAATAGGTTTACTTTTTACCCTACGATAAATTGTTTTCCAATCTTTTTCAGCCATAAAAATCTACCACCATTTGTTTCATTTGATAAAATTCATTGCTTCCATTGAAAATCTTTTCATCTTCTTTTCCTACAGAAGATATAGAAAAAGCTTCTATTCTATCTTCATAAATTTCAAATTCTAGATAAGCACCATTTTCTTTTTCATACTCAAATTGAATTGCTCCACATGCTGTAGGCGAAACAAATGGTTCTGCAGACAACTGGTTTAATAATTTAGAACATTTTTCAATAAGTTGTCTAGAAAAAGGGCTAGCTCCATTTTCATTCCAATTTTCTTTTAGATCTGAAATATCTTTTAAAGCTTCTCTAGCCACTATGTAGTTTTTAGTTAGTTGATTTAACTCTCTATATGCCATATAATATACTTTTCCTATCTCATCATAGTTATTTTCAGTATATCCTATATCATTCTCCTTTATGCCTCGAATAGCACTTTTTTTGATTCCTTCATAATCTGATTTTCGTTTTAATACTGTTTCAAAAAATTTATGAATCATATCAGAAACATTGATATCTAGCACATACTTCTGTCCAATGGAATTTTTAGATAGATTACAATACATTTTTCATCCTCCTCTCTAAAATATTTGCACATTGATCCATAGCATCTTTACAAAAAATCTCTTGCTTGCTTAGTTTGTTTTCTGGCAAACTGTTAATATCAAAAACAACCTTATTTTCATTTTGACTTTCATTGATAATAAAATAGGTCCAAATATTATACTTGTCTTCATATTCTAACCAGGATAAATTCGCTTCTCTTGCAATATTAAATTGAGAAATAGAAACATATTTTTTCAATACGTCATGTAAATCATCTAAAGGAATCAATTCGCTAACCAATCCAACTCTATCAATGCTTATTCTTTGTTCTAATAAGCCATTTGAAATTTTCTTGTTAAAATCAGTAAATTTTTTATGCCAGTCAGCATTTGTTGGTATATTAAACGAAAAATCCAACATATTTCGGTTAAATGTTAAATTTGTGTTAACATCATTCCAGATACAACGTGGTACATCCATTGGTGCATCATTTAGTATGGGCAGTGATTGTGGTTCTGTAGTAAAAATATCTTTGAATTGATTATATAAGCTATTTATAAGCCCAAAAGTTTTAAAATCACTATTTTCCTTAAAAAAATAAACCATTCGAACTTTACAAATAACAACACTTAGACTATTCATAAGCTTCCCTCTTTCCCATATTTTTAATATAAATATACAGTTTTTATATCTAAATTATATCAAATCATTTTTATTTGCCAATACATTTCTATTATTTTTATAAAATTTATATTCAATCCTTTTTAGGCTTATTATAAGTTAATGCTTGTTTACTATCTGTAATACCTTGTGTAGTAGGGTCATTGACATAGCCTACAACTGCCACAATTACACAACCTAATGCAAAAGGATTGCCAAAAAGCTACTTCACTTGTTCTACTAATATTGTCCAGCTTGTAAACATTTCTGGTTTTGCACCAACTGCCGCCAGCACTATCGCCACCAACCCAAACCAAAAATAAGGATTTTTTGCTCTTACCTTCCAGTTAATTTTTTTCATAAACTACACTTTCCTTTCTTCTAATAAACTAATTCTATTTTCGTGTTCTGCTAACTGTTCATCTTGTTTATCATTATGAGCCCAGATTTTGACGTGACTATCACGATTATGTCTTTCGAATTTTTCCATTCTTTCCTCTAAACTTTGACAAGTATCATTCAGTTTTGTAATGGTGTTTGTCAAATTCATAATAGGCTTAGTGACAGTAGCCAAAAGCCCCACCAATGCAATAATTACTGTTACGATTTCCCACTCCATATGGTTACCCCCTTTCTTCTTCATATTAAAAAAATCTAAGTATCAAAAAATCTCAATAAAAAAAGAGATAAAAGACAATAAACCTCTTTTAAACTCTTTTTAAACATCTTTTTCTACTTCTTGTTTTTCTTTTACAATCTGTTCATATTGTTCTTGTGTGATTTTACCTAATATCACATATCTTTGTAACTGGTCTTTTCTGACAAAATTTCTTTCATATCTTTGCTTTAATATTTCATACATTTGCATTTCCTCCTTCTAACAGTGCTAAGTCTAAATCACTGATTTGTTGTGCT
>CAMXLV010000189.1 GCA_947244675.1 uncultured Clostridium sp.
GACAGACAATGATAACAAAAAGCAAGTTATTATAAATGATTTATACAAAAAAGATATAAAACATTATAAGACAGAGGTTTTTTATATAAGAGATAATGAATTCTATATTGAAATATACAAAAGTAGAAAATTAGCAACAGCACATGAAGTTAACTATTGTGCAGACAATAGAGTTGTTTATAAAAAGCCTTTATGTAAAGAAATCCCAGATCTTAATAGAGTAATAAAGTATGAGGATAAAGAATTTTATATTCAAGCATATTTGAAGGGTAAATATTTAAATAGTATCGTGGATGAAACTAGAACAGTTTTTGCCTTCCCACAAATAGAAGGTGATACACTATTCCCAGATATTGTAAATGAGAAAGAACTCAATGATCAACTATTTTCAACTATTTCAAATAGTATTGGATGTTTTTTAAAAGAGGTAAGAGATAATAAAATTAATCGAATAAAAGAATATGTTTTAAAAAAAGCACCACAATATCGTTCTCTATTTAAATATAAACTAAAAGAATTGGAAAATTTTCCAATATTATCTGATGAAAAACTTGAAATAGAGCTATTCAAATTACAACATAGTTTGGAAGTGGAGATAAAAAAAGAGGGTACGAAGATTTTAAAAAAAATAAAAACAGTAAAAGATTTCGAAGATTATCAATCAACCTATGACTCATACATAGAGAAAGTTATAGATATAGGTAATACCAGCTTATCAAAGTACATCCTGCATCGAAAAACAGTTTTAGATATATTAAAAAAGTATTTGAAACCGAATGAGCTTGGGAGATTCGCATTAGAAAACACATTACATAGATTAATATTTCCACTTAAATCAACTTCTGATGATTTAAACTATGAAGATCATAATCTGTGGTTAATTGATGAAAGGCTTTCATATCATACATATATTGCATCGGACAAACCTTTTGCACAGATGGATAAGGAAATTATAGAGAGTGACAGCGATGATAGACCAGATATTGTAGCTTTCAACAATTATTTTGATAATAGATTTGCTTTATCAGATAACTCCTCAAATCCTTTTTCTTCTGTCGTTATAATTGAATTTAAACGTCCTATGAGGAATGAATATCCTGAGGATGAAGACAATCCCATTGAGCAGGTTTTTCGATACATTGGTGAAATAAAAAATAAAAAGAAAAAATTAAAAGACAATAGATATTTTCAAAAGATTGAGGATATGCCTTTCTATTGTTATATAATTTGCGATATAACACCTAAAATTGAAAGCATTATGGATACTCATGACTACACTTTAACAAATGATGGACTTGGGTATTTCGGATATAACAAAAAGCACAAAGCATATGTGGAATTGATTTCTTATGATAAACTACTTGAAGATGCAAATAAACGAAACAGGATTCTTTTTGACAAGTTGAATCTGCCTTCATTTTAATATAAAATATCTCAATATCGAGAACAAACATTTTTTATTAATACAGACTGTGTATGGAAAAGACTATACCTACTACTTTGATTGAAATAATTTCCTCAACTAATTTTTTATTGGATGCATGGAAAAAATTAAGAAAGACAAATCGATTATCAAAAGGATTATCAGGTATAACAATTAATTCTTTTGAAAAGGATTTGGAAAACAATATTTCTCAAATCTGTAAGGACTTAAAATCTGGAAATTATAGATTTCAACCAACGCGAGCTGTAGTTATAAAAAAAGATAATGGTAAATATAGACCTTTACAAATACCAGAAATAAGAGATAGAGTCGTATTGAAAGCTATTTCAATCTTACTAGAAAATGAATTAGAAGAATATTTGAATAGTAGCAAAGGAATCAGTTTTGCTTATCAAAAAGGTATTGGTGTAAAGAATGCCGTTCTAAAAATGAAAGAGTTATATGTAAAAGGCGAAACTTTTATATTAAAGTCTGATATAATTAATTTCTTTGAAACAGTAGACAAAGAATATTTACTTAAGGAAAAAGTATTTCCATATCTTAAAGATAATACAATTACAAATCTTATTCAGTCAGCATTATCTCAGCCTTTGAAAGGCAAAAAAAGATTGCTAAGGAAACATAAAGAGTTGTTCAAGAATGTAGGAAAAGGCATTCCACAAGGGAATCCTCTATCACCACTATTGTCAAACATTTACTTAAGAGAATTTGACAAATATATGTGTGATAATGGATTTAGATTGATTAGATATGCTGATGATTTCATCGTTTTATGTCAAAATGAAGAAGAAGCAAAAAAAGCACATGACGTAGCTGCTTCTTTTCTGTTAAAACTCAAACTAAAAGTTCATCCAATAAATGAAGCGAATAATAAATCCGTGATATTAAATCCAGAATTTACTGATTTTTCATTTTTATCAATAGGATTTGATGGAGATAAAATTTTCTTGTCAGCAAAAAAGGTAAAAAGTCTAAAGTCGAAAATTAGAGAGGCTATTCATATACATAATGATATAAAAGAAGCGATTATAGAAGTGGAGAAAATTGTCAAAAGATGGATTTCTTTATATGAATATACAGATATAGAAAGGCATTTCAAAATGATTGACAGCTACATTAATTGTCATTTAAAAAAGAGATTTGATAAAAATTGGACTTACCAGTTTACATCATGTGAGAAACAATTGGAAAATATTAAACGAAAGAATATTAGTACAAATCCAAAATAGTTTTTATTTTTTCCATCATCCAAAAAATAATTATCTTTGCCCTCAGTATTCTCCATG
>CAMXLV010000190.1 GCA_947244675.1 uncultured Clostridium sp.
GAATTCCCTGCAATACATCTTTTTTTTGAATTTCTTTGTTTTCTTGATTGATGTTAGCCATACTTGGAACAGTTTGTTCTAAACATCCTAACATTGTCTTTTCAATACGTATTCTTTGATTGACTTGTGGAAAATATTTAAAAATCATTACCCCTACTATCATAATTATTACACTTACTAATCCATATTTTTTGATATCTTTCATTTTAAGTACAGCAACATTAAACATATTTTTCTCCTTGTCCGCATTCTCCTATATATATATATATATATATATGCTAAAATAATTGCTTTTAGAACGAAAAGTGATAAATTTACTTTAGACTATGCAAAATAAAGCTAAGACTTTTTATAAAAATCTTAGCTTTATTTTTGTCTTTTTATAATAGAATTGGACTAATTTGTTCTCCATCTAAAGCATACTCTATTGTTTTGATTAAATATTCAAAATCAAATACAATTGATCTTGGTTTTGTAATTGGATTATCTTGTTTGAATGGTACAAAATAGTAATTTCTTCTATTTAATAATTTTCCTAAATTTTCAGCATTTCCACTTAACCCATTATTAGTAGAAGGTGCTATTACTAAAGGAAATCCATTTCTTAGATGTGATTTTGCTGCCATAGTAGCTGGTGTATCAATAATATCACAAGCTAATTTTGATATGGTATTTCCTGAACAAGGTGCAATTACCATGATATCTGTCATTTTTTTAGGTCCTATTGGCTCTGCCTCTTGAATGGTATGGATTATTTTTTTGTTTGTTATGTTTTCAATTTCTTCAATAAAATCTTTTGCTTTTCCAAATTTAGTATCCATAGAATAACTATGATAAGACATAATTGGTATGATAGTTGCTCCTTTATCTATTAATTGTTTCATTTTAGGAATGGTTTTACTAAAAGTGCAAAAAGAACCAGTTAATACAAATCCTATTTTTTTGTTTTTTACTTCCAAAATCCTTCAATTCCTCCTTTCATATTACATCTCTATATAATATGAAATTATGTTAATTTTGAAAGTTTTTTTATCTATTTTTTATAAAATATTTTTCAAATTCTTCTCTATTAATTGGCTTTGAATAATAATATCCTTGTATGATATCACACCCAATTTCATTTACAAATTTTACTTGTTCTTGTGTTTCTACTCCTTCTACTATGGTTTTTACTTTTAAATGTTTTGCTATAAACATAATGTCATTTATAATATTTTGGTTACTTTGTAAATCTGCCTTATCTATAAATACCTTGTCTATTTTAATAATATCAATTGGCATATTTTGTAACATACTAAGAGAAGAATAACCTGTTCCAAAATCATCAATTGAAATAATAAATCCTTGTTTTTTTATGTTGTTTAATACCTTTAAAATATCAACATTACTATCTATGGTTGCACTTTCGGTAATTTCTAAATCAATCTTGTTTGGTTCTATTTTATATTTTTTACAAATTTTTACGTATTGCATAACAAAGTTTTCATCTATAAAGTGTTCTTTTGATACATTAATTGATATGGTTGGCATATATTGATATTTGTTTTTCCAATCGACTAAATCTTTGCAAACTTGTTCAAAAATGTATAAATCTAATTTTATGATAAATTTGTTTTTTTCAAACAATGGAATAAACTTATCTGGTGGAATCATTTTGTCCTTTGTTTGCCATCTAATTAATGCTTCTGCTCCTGCTATTTTTTCATCTTTTGTATAAGTTTTTGGTTGATAATAAATTTGAAACTCTTGATTTTTTAATGCTTCTTCCATACAAGATTCTATTTTTTGCTCTTCCATTAATTCTTTTTCTAATCTCTCATCAAATAAATAATAATTGTGATGATAAGAACCTTTTACTTGTGCACGTGCTAAATAAGCTTTGTCTAGTATTTTATTGATATCTCTATCTGCTAATTTGACTTTATAAGTACCAATTGCTAAATTAATTGGAATATTTCTATCTCCTATTGATATAATAGAGATTTGTTTCACAATTTTTTCTAATAATAAATGAATATTTTTTTCATAAGTAAATAGGCTTGCAAAAATGTCATTAGAAATTCTACAAGTCATATTATTTTCTGGCACAATGTTTTCTAATTCTTTACCGACTTTTTTTAAGATTTCATTGCAAAAACCATAACCATAAATATTGTTTAGTGCCTTGAATTTGTTAATATCTAGTGTAAGAATATATTTTTCTTTGCTTACTTGATTTTGTAAATATTTTGTCCCATTTTCCTTAAAGTACGCCTCATTTCCTAGTTTTGTTATCGGATCAATATAAGCAACTTTGTATAATTTGTGATTTTGTTTTTGTCCTGATAAATCAATATAAACCGTAATTCCTATCATAACTAAATTGATAACTAGACATAGTACGACTGATATAATTACTAATTTAATTAATTGATTTGCTATAATATCATCTGCTGCACTTGTTACTACATACCAATCATTGATCCCTAACTTTTCATAATGAATAAAATAGATATCTTTTCCCAGTTTTATATCAAAAGTTTCTTGCTTTTGTTCTTGAATGTTCTTTTTCATGGTTTCTATTTTTTCGTTTTCTTTTTGGTCTTTGATTTCATAGGCAGTTCTCATATAATCAAACAAGTTACTATTTTCTTGTTTAATGTTATCAAAAGAATCAATTAACACTGTTCCTTTACTATTGATTAGATATGTTCCGCCTTTTCCAAATAGTCTTCTTAGT
>CAMXLV010000191.1 GCA_947244675.1 uncultured Clostridium sp.
GAAACAGATGAAAGAAAAATAAATGAACTACAAGAAAAGTATCAAATCAATAAACTATTAGCTACCATATTAGTAAACAGAAATATAACCAAAGAAGAAGAAATACGATTATTTTTAGAACCTACTAGAAATGATTTTCATGATCCATTTTTAATAAAAGAAATGGAAAAAGCAGTAGAAAGAATAATAAGAGCAATTCAGAAGAAAGAAGAAGTTACTATATATGGTGACTATGATGTAGATGGAATTACAAGTATAACTGTACTAAAAAGTTTTTTAAAAGATAGAGGATTGGAAACAAAACATTATATTCCAAATCGATTAGATGAAGGATATGGGCTAAACAAAAAAGCAATTCAAAAAATTCGAGAAGATGGATGTCAATTAATGATAACAGTAGATTGTGGTATATCCGCAAACGAAGAAATCAATTATGCTAATTCATTAGGAATAGAAACTATAATAACGGATCATCATGAGCCAGGGAATCAATTACCAAAAGCATTTGCTGTAATTGATAATAAAAGAAAAGATAGTGAATATCCATTTCGTGAACTAGCAGGTGTTGGAGTAGTATTCAAATTAATTCAAGCAATAGGAATAAAATTAGAATTAAAAGAAGAAGAATATTTAAAATATTTAGATATTGTATGTGTTGGAACTATATCAGATATTGTGCCATTAATTAACGAAAACCGTGTTATTGCTAAATTAGGATTAATGCTAATTCGCATGACAAAAAATATTGGTTTACGTTCTATTATTAATTCATCTGGATATAGCAAAATAGACTCCAATAGCATATCTTTTGGAATAGCACCTAGAATTAATGCATGTGGAAGAATGGGAAAAGCAGAAGAAGCCCTAGAATTACTGTTATCTAAAAATTATACACAAGTTAATGAGTTAACCAAAAAATTAAATCAACATAATCAAATAAGACAGGAAACCGAAAAAAGCATTTTTGAAAGTGCAATTAAGCAAATTCAAGAAGAACAGTTAGAAAAAAAACAAACCATTATTATAGGAGGGGAAAATTGGCATCATGGTGTAATTGGGATTGTTTCTTCTAAAATTACAGAAATGTATTTTAAACCAAGTATTTTGCTAAGTTTTGAAGAAGATGGAATGGGTAAAGGTTCTGGAAGAAGCATTCCAGGATTTGATTTACATGAAGCTTTAATGCAATGTACAAATACCATAGAAAAATTTGGTGGACATAGTATGGCAGTTGGAATTACAGTAAAAAAAGACCAATTTTCGAAATTTAGAAATCAATTTGAAAAGATTGCAGAAAATGCACAAATTGATAAAATTATACCAGTCATACAAGTAGATAGCAAAATTGAATTAAAAGATATTAACAAGGAAATGGTTGAAAGTTTAAAGAAACTAGAACCTTTTGGAGAAGGAAACAGAATGCCAGTATTTGTTTTTAAAAACTTAAAAATTGATTCAATTCGTGCTCTATCAGAAGGCAAACATTTAAAACTAACCTTAAAAGATAATAATATCATAATCAATAGTATTGGTTTCAATCTAGGAAACTTAGTAGAAGAATACCGAATAGGAGATAAAGTTGATGTTGTACGGAGTACTAGAAATTAACAGTTTTAATGGAGTAGAAAGTTTGCAGATTAATATGAAAGATATGATGAAATCTTTATAAGAAAGATAAGGGGAGGCTTTAATAGTGCAAGAAGCAAAAGAAATAACGATACAAGATGTAATCAATAAAAGAAAAGAACATACTAGAAAAATTGATAATAAACTAATTATGAAAGCATACAATTATGCTAAGGCAAATCATGGAGAACAGTGTAGACGTTCTGGAGAACCTTATATCATTCATCCGCTTAATGTAGCCTATATATTAGCAGATATAGGATTAGATGATAGTACCATATGTGCAGCTTTATTGCATGATGTAGTAGAAGATACCGAAATAACAGATCATGATATTCGCCAACAATTTGGCATAGAAATAGCAGAAATGGTAGAAGGAGTAACTAAATTAGGTACCATGCAATTTGCTTCAATTGAAGAGCAACAAGTAGAAGACTATCGAAAAATGTTTTTAGCTATGGGAAAAGACATAAGAGTAATCTTAATTAAATTAGCAGATCGACTTCATAATATGAGAACCTTAAAATACTTAAAAAGAGATAGGCAAATTGCAAATGCCAAAGAAACAATGGAACTTTATGCACCATTAGCTAATCGATTAGGACTTTATTCTATTAAATGGGAATTAGAAGATTTAGGATTTAAATATTTAGAACCAGAAGAATATCATGAATTAGTGGAAGCTATTAATAAAAAAAGAGAAGAAAGACTTAAATTTATCGAAAAAATTATGGATGATATACGCATTCAGTTAAAAAAGCAAAAAATAGAAGCGGAAGTAACAGGAAGAGCAAAACATTTATATAGTATTTATCGAAAAATGAAAAGGGATAATAAGACATTAGACCAAATTTATGACTTATTTGCTTTGCGTATTTTGGTTCATTCCATTAAAGAATGCTATTCTGCTTTAGGGGTTGTACATGAAATGTATAATCCTATGCCAGGAAGATTTAAAGATTATATTGCTGTGCCAAAGCCAAATATGTATCAATCAATTCATACAACATTATTAGGTGATAAGGGAACACCTTTTGAAGTACAAATTCGTACTTGGGATATGCATAGAATTGCAGAATTTGG
>CAMXLV010000192.1 GCA_947244675.1 uncultured Clostridium sp.
TATTTTTGCTACGTGTTTTTTCCAACAAAGATTAAATTCCTCCTTAAATTGCCGATCATTGTTTAACTACAGTGTAATATTTTTTATATTTGTTGCTCCTTCCTATCTTTAAAACTATAGTGACTTGACGACTTTCTATTATTTAATAACAATTATATTATAAAATATTTAAATAATATAATCAAATTTTAGAGTTTTAAAGCAAAATAATCAAAAAGCTATAAAATATTGAGGTACTACCTTTTTTTAAACTTCACTCCAACTATTGAATTTGAACCCAAATTTCAAAACGCAACAAAAAAGCCACTATACTAGACCTTTTTCTAATACAATGACTTGATTCAATTGGAGCAGGTAGAGGGAATCGAACCCTCATAGCCAGCTTGGAAGGCTGGAATTCTACCATTGAACTACACCTGCATATTAAATTTTAAGTATCTCTAACAATTAAAGATTATAACTTATATTAAATATAATGTCAATAGTTTTAATGAAATTTTTTTAATTTCACTGCTTTATAAACTGATGACTTTTTTATTTTACATTTACTTTTTATTAATCTTTTTTATCTTTACTAACTATTTTTATATCTTTTAAATTTTAGTCAAATCCGAAACTAAAATTTTCTAAAATTCATGTTTTTCATGATATATTTTTAATACCTGTACTCTAGAAAATTTTAGCTCCGTAAAATTTGCTAAAACAATTTAAAATTATATTATAACTTAAAAATTTAAGCTTTTTTTGCAACTTCTACAATTTCACTAAAAGCTTTACTATCAGAAACTGCAAGCTCTGCTAACATTTTTCTATTTATAACAACATTTGCTTTCTTTAAACCATTTATTAATTCGCTATAAGTCATTCCATTAGCTCTTGCTGCTGCATTAATTCTAGTTATCCATAATTTTCTAAAATTACTTTTTTTATCTTTTCTTCCTACATATGCATACATTCCAGATTTCATAACTGCTTGTTTTGCCATTCTATATCTGTAATGTTTAGCACCGAAATAACCTTTTGCTTGCTTAATAACTTTTTTATGTCTTGCTCTTGTTGTTCTAGCTGTTTTTACTCTTGCCATTATTTATTCCTCCCTTATTCTATTTTACTATACATTCAAAATTTTATAATTAATTATTATATGGTAATAATTTTTTAATAGTAGCTTCGCATGTTTTGCTAGCTATTCCATCTTGTACTCTAGCTGTCATTTTTTGTCTTTTTGTTTTATTAGCTAATAAGTGTCTTCTATTAGCTTTTGTTCTTTTTATTTTTCCTGTGCCAGTAAATTTATATCTTTTACTTGCAGCTTTGTTTGTTTTTAATTTTGGCATAGTATTTCTCCTTTCTACATATAAAAAACATATTTTATTTTAAGTGAGAAGTGTTCAATAATTTTACTTACTACTCAAATATTAACTTTTATTATACTTTTTTAGCTAAAATAATAAATAAAGTTTTACCTTCTAAAAAAGGTTTCTTTTCTACTGTTGAAATATCTGATAAATCTTCAATAAATCTATTTAATATATCTTCTCCAGCCTTCATATTATTTAGCTCTCTTCCTCTAAAAGCTTCTTGCATTTCTGCTTTTAAATTCAAAATCATGGTCACCAATATTAGGAGTTACTCTAATTTCTTTAATTTCAACAGCTTTTTGATTTTTTCTAGATTCCTTTTCCTTTTTTGCTTGTTCAAATTTGTACTTTCCATAATTCATAATTTTACAAACAACTGGACTAGCATTAGGTGCAACTAGAACTAAATCTAAATTTTTATCTCCTGCTATATCTAAAGCTTTATCTATTGATAAAACACCTAATTTTTCACCGTTATCATCAATTACTTGTACTTCTTTTTCTCTTATTTGCCCATTAATAGGTAATTCTTGTTTAATGGTAAAACACCTCCAAAAAAAAATTGACTCGTTTTAAGAAGCCAATTTTTACAATATATCTCATTTAAAATATTAACTATTTTAACCCTATACTCTTACTTGAAATAAGGTGAGAAACTTAAACTTCTTCTTAAAACATTAATATCTTACTACGATTTACCTTATTTGTCAAGTACTTTTTTCTAAACTTTTGAACTTTTGGGGACGGTTCCAAAAAATTCACATTTTCATGTTTTAAAATTTTTTAGACTTTATAATCATTCTATAAAATTAAATTTTTTACATTTTAAAACAACCTAAACTTTTAGAACTGCATCAGAAAGCTCACATTTTTTATGTTTTAAAATTTTCTAAATTTTATAATCATTCTAAAAATTAATTTTTTTACATTTTAAAACAACCTAAACTTTTTGGAACCGTCCCAGAAAGTTCAAAAGTTACGTTAAATTCTCTGGATTTAAACATTTTAATTCATCTAATACAAATATTCCATCTTTTCTAATCAAGCAGTCATCAAACCAAATTTCTCCACCACCAAATTCTGGTCTTTGAATATTTACTATATCCCAATGTATACTTGATCTATTCCCATTATCACATTCTTCTATAGCCTTTCCTGGAGTGAAATGGAAACTTCCTTTTATTTTTTCATCAAACAGAGTATCTCCTATTGGTAAATCTATATATGGATTTACACCAAGAGCAAATTCTCCTATATATCTTGCACCTTCATCTATATCTAAAATTTTATTTATTTCTTCATCATTATTTGAAGTTGCTTTTATTATTTTTCCATTTTCAAATTCAA
>CAMXLV010000193.1 GCA_947244675.1 uncultured Clostridium sp.
TTCTATGTATGAGTTGGATGTTGCAACATTATGGCTTTTCTACATATTTAACATAAGGCTGTGGTGCCTATTAGAGGAATTGTCTTTCAATCCCTCTGACTTTGAAATCGGTATGGAAGCTACCAGCTCTCTGTTTGCTCTTTTTTATTTTTGGAGATACATAAGACTGAACAGATAAAGCATAATGTAACAATTCTTAAATTTTAAATAATTTGCTGTACTTTTTCTATGACTTTTATCTTTTATTTAAAACGAGATAAAAATTCTAGGAGTGAAGCACTTGCAACATTTGCAAAAAAAGGCATAGAAAACTCTCTTGCATATTCCACTAATGTATCTTTAATTTTAGGCTTTTCATTTGTTTCTACAGCTATTTGCAAATGTTCAATTGCCTGATATAAATGCCCTTCAGAATTTAATTCATTCTTTATTTGGTTTAGCTCATCCTTTATTTCATTTAACACTTTTATATCATCAGTAGTTTTCATATCATTTACTTGTTCAGTATTATCAGCATTTATAACCATAGAAGAAAAGTCCTGAAATTTATTATCTGTTACCTTAAACGTAATTCCCACTACAATTAACCTCCTTATTATCTTCTAACACTCTTTATCATCTACTGTAAAATTCATTTTAGAATCATCTGTAAAAGTATTATTTTTAATATTAAATGTAATATTTGCTTTTCTATTTTTATTTACTAATATTTCTAATAATACGGAACTTACTTGATTTAAAAAATTTTTATCATTAAAAATTAATGTATACATTCCGCCTGAATTTAATATAAAATTTAACTTTTTAATCCTACTTCTTTCCTGACATTGTTTATACCAATACATAATCCATCCAGCTGAAATAATCCAACATACCATAGCTACGCCAATAGATTCTGAAGCCACAGCAAATCCTGCACATATAATCAGTAAACTTAAAACAGGAAATGGAAGGCCAGCAACCTCCGTAGTAGTTATCATAGAAATATTACTAATTTGAATCATTGTATTTTCCCAACAAATCAAATCCCCTTTCACTTTTAAAAAATCAGTATTAATTGTACTTATCTTCTCACCTATCATACTTCTTCTCCTTTTTATAAATAAACGTCTTCTAAAATATTATCTTTTTTATGAATGTTAATATTTTAAACTATTCTTGAAAATTTTACCAAACCTCATTCAATATTTCTATTAGTTTTCGTGCGATTTTTTTGTTGGTTTTTGTCGTTTTTCTTTATTTTTTAACTATGAAAAATCCTTTGTTCCACTCACCACTTTTTATATTTCCTCAACACCTCTACTATTTCCTCCATCATCTTTTTCATTTCTCTCTTTTCCACAAAATTCATCATAGAAAGTATCTTCTTCAAGTAATAACTAATCAACGCTTCCTTGTTTTTTAAACTATCACTCAAAAGGAGTGTCAAAGGCACATCTAAAATTTCCGCAATACGGGCATAATTATCCATAGTAGTTCTATTTGAAGCATTTTCAATATTTTGATATGTTGTTTTTTTTACATTCAAACATTTACACATCTCCTTTATAGATATCCCCTTCTCTGCCCTAATACGACGTATATTCTCTGAAATGTTGTTCATTTTCCCTTTACCAATCAAATCTATTTGTCTCTCTTCTGCTCTTATATGATTAAATATAATCATAACCTCCACCTGATTTAATATCAATAATTGAAGTTCAATATCAATATCCTGTTTCCATTCCCTATATTCTTGTCCCATTTGTTTTGTCATGGCATTTCCATTTTCCAAATAATCTTCTATACAATATCCATACTTATTCAAAAGTTGCAATGTTTTATCAAATGAAAATGTAGATTTTCCATTTTTTACATTAGAAACATGGGAAGCAGTGCAGTTTATATCTACACTTAATTCCTCCTGACTTTTTCCAGATTCCTTCTGAATATCTGTTAACAATTTTGTGTAATTAAATAACTTCTGATTTTGTCTTCTCATATTTAAAAATATATCTCCTTTTACAATTGATGTCACTTTAATTTTAAATAATAAGAAAATTTTATAAATAGTATTTTAAATGTAATTCATTTATAAGTTATTTTTAAAGATATATCTGGATTCCTTACATCCTTTTAGCTGATATCTTTTACAGTTTTTTCAATTTCTTTTCTACTCTAATGAATTTTTTTGTTATTTTTTGTTAATTTTTTATTTTAAAGGTATATAATGCAAAAAGAATTTTTGTAATAAATAATATAAATACGAGTAAATGAGGAATGTGAAATATGAACAACGAACTTACCATCCTTCTTGTTGAGGATAATCCTTTTGAATGTCAATCTTTAATTGATTATATCAACAACTCTGAAAAACTTGTTCTCGCTGCAAGTACCAATAGCGCTTATCAGGCACTAGACTATATTCAGGAATATTATCCTGATATCATTATTCTTGACCTTGAACTGCATATGGGAAGTGGTACAGGTTTAGATGTTTTAAATAACTTAAAGAACTTACATATAGGAATAACACCTTATATTCTTGTTACTACCAACAATACAAGCAGTGTTATTCATGAATTTGCACGTCGATTTGGTGCAGATTTTATTATGACAAAAAATCAAGCAGACTACTCTGCTAAAAATGTCATTGACTTTATATTAATGTTATATGATGTGATTCAAAATAAATGTCATCCAAAAACAGAACTCCACACT
>CAMXLV010000194.1 GCA_947244675.1 uncultured Clostridium sp.
GTTCCCTTCCTCCTAAAATTCTGCAAAAAGATAAGGACTACCCAAGCACGTACACCTGGATAGTCCTCACCCTGCAATAAAATGATTGCATCTGTCTAACTTAAAATTATTCTGTTTCACCTCGCATTTCTTAAAAGCCATAGAATGACCGCATCAGTGATGGGCATTTCTGACTACTTTGTTACATATCCAAAATCTTATTCAACATTACTCCAATAACTATTTTTAATATAATTAGGTTATTAGAACCCTCTAATCTTGCTAAATTCATTCTGTATCTCTTGCTGACAAGCCAATTTTTGTTCATCCGCATAAATATCAAAACATGAATAAAACCATGATATTTCTGGCCAGAAATACTTTATTTGTCCAATATCAATTTTTGTAGCCAAAAACTTTTCCCGCTCCTTATTTATTGTAATATTATTGAGATTAGCTCCTCGTAAATCGGCAAATGCCAAATTTGCATTGCTTAAAATGGCACTAAACAAATTGGCTTTTCTCAAATTACATCCTTCCAAATTTGCATTTGAAAAATCACAATAGCTAAAATCACTATTTTCTAAATTTGCATCAGTAAAATCAATATTATTAAGTAACACTCTACGCATTACTATATTAGATAAGTCCAACTGCTTCATATATAAGTATTCATATTGATTATTCTTTAAAAAGAATTCAATATTCCTGCTTCCAATATATTGAAAAAAATCAAGTCGCTTAGGCATAATTAAGCTTTTCCATAATAAATAGAATCTATTAAATGTATTTGCAAAATAATTATATAATTTACTACTATCATAAAAACAATCTATTTTAAATAGAAGAAAATCTATATCAAATATTTCCCTTAGTGTCTCTTCGACTAATAATTTGTTAAATCCTTCCAATTCTTTGTTTATAAAACCTGATAAAAAATATTGAATCTCTTCTGTATACACATTGTCAGAAAATATTTTATATAACATTTTTATTTTCTTTTTTATGTCATTTTCTGCTATAACTTCTAAAATAACATTATAAATCCTATTTGCAACATAATATTCAAATATTGACTTATGTATAAACTCAATTTCATTAATTCTATTTTTTCTGAAATATGTAATAACTCCATACCAGTTTTTCAAGTACACAATTTCTTTTTCTGTAGACACGTTACTTATAATATTTTCAATTTCTTCTCTTTCTACCGATATTTTTTTATTGCAAAACATTGTTTCCGCAACATGAAGAATAAATTTAAACATTGTTTCATTATGAGATATTATTGCTGGATGATTAATATCGTACATTCTTTTATACCAAATCCCATACCTACCAAATAATTCGTCATAAAATTCGTATTTCGATGTATAATCCGAAATCAAAATATTATTGGATGCAACCATATATATAATAATAGGGATTCCTATAAATTCTTCTCCTTTTATATCCCTTTCATCGTGATAATTTAAAATATCATTTATTACTTCCTCAGATAGTTTCTCATTATATTTATTGAGCCATTCTCTCCTTTTGACATAGTTAAATGTAAGTAATTTTATCACAAAAACTTTTTGTAATCCTTGGGTATCTATATAATTTTCCCTTGTTGTAATTATTACTTTACAATTTAATACAAAAATATCTTGGCAAAATGCTTCCAACATTCCCTGTTTCTTAGAATTATCTAAGACATATTCATCATACGCATCCAAAAAAATTATAGCCTCTCTTAAATCTTCTCTAGTAACCTCTAAATATGTCATTATATTATTTATAAGTTTTTCATTATCATTGCCCAATACACTGCATTTGATAAAAAATATCTTCCCAGTAATATATTGTATATTATCATGCAAAATTTCATAAGCTATCTTCGCTAACAAGGAACTTTTTCCCATACCTCCCATACCTAAAATAAGAAATAAATTATATTCTCTTTCCGGCTTTTTTCCAAACAAGATTTTATCATAAAGATACTTCCCCAATGAATTGCACAAAAAATTTTGCATTACAATACTTAAATCATCTTGATCATTTCGTAATAATGCAGTTCTATATTCCGGCCATACAAACACATCTTTCAGTTTTTTGTCTTGCTCTGGCGTCTCAAATATTAATACTTTTTCATATAACTCTGAAAACTTCTCTATAGTCCTTTTTGCTTTTTCCTCTAAATTCACCGTATGCTGCTGTTGTGTTATAAAACTATTTATAGTAAAGTAATCATACATTTTTTGGACTATATCCAATATTTTTGTAATATCTTCTTCTACTTTTTTTAGGGCATCTTCTTGTAACTCATATTCAAGTAAACGAGGAATATCCTCCTTTATAAAAGTATGATATAACCTTTTTTTATATTTAAAACAAATCTCAACATATCTGTTTATAAAATTTGCCCCTAAACTCCTCTCGTACGGATTTACACTACTGAATTTATGATTATATAGTGTAATTAATTCTTCAATCTGTTTACTAATTGACTTGCCTGTCAAATCATATGAATCGTACCTAAGCAAACACTCCATTATTAATTTTGCATCATATTTAAAGAAATTAACAAATTCAGAACTTACTACTAAACTATTATCCTCATTTGCATCTACTAAACTATGCAATTCTTCGTAAGTTTTACTTTTTTCTTTACTAATAATCTTTTTTATTTTTCCATCATATATTTTCTTTGTACCCAATCCGCTTATGGTATCTTC
>CAMXLV010000195.1 GCA_947244675.1 uncultured Clostridium sp.
TGAATAGCTTGGGAGAGCTGTGTTAAGCTAACTGTACCAAAAGAAACGAAGGTTAGATTTGGTACTAATAAAGAGGTAGGAGGAATTAAATTATGGAATATGGAGTTGGAAGAATTAGTACAAGAAAGCAAAACATAGAAAGACAAGTTAGAAATATATTAGCAAAATATCCTAATGCACGAATAATTAGAGAAACTTATACTGGAACTAAATTAGAAGGAAGAAAAGAATTTGAAAATCTACTAAAGATAATAAAAAAAGGAGATACACTAATATTTGATAGTGTTTCAAGAATGAGTAGAAATTCAGAAGAAGGCTGTAATCTGTATGAGGATTTATTCAATAAAGGCATAAATCTAATATTTCTCAAAGAGGGATATATTAATACAGAGGTATATAGAAAAGCCCTAGATAATCAAATTAATATTGTATTAAACACAGGAAATAAGGCAACAGATGAATTAATGCAAACTATTATATCTGCATTAAATAAATATACATTAGCATTAGCAAAGGAACAGATTAAAAAAGCATTCGACCAAGCAGAAAAAGAAGTAAAAGATTTACATACTAGAACAAGTGAAGGAATATTGACTGCAAGATTAGATGGTAAACAAATAGGTTTGACTAAAGGAACTAAATTAACAACTAAAAAAGAAAAAGAAGCTAAACCTCTAATAATTAAATATTCTAAAGATTTTGATGGTACTTTAGCAGATAAAGAAGTTATAAAGTTAGTAGGTATATCAAGAAACAGTTATTACTTATATAAGAGGGAATTAAAAGAGATAGTGGCATAATAAAAAATGCTTGACATACTTGCAAACTTACAATATAAAAAATATCTTGTAATTATTAAGTTATTAATAATTACAAAATCCACTTTTTCACTAAATTAAATTTATATAAAAAGTGAAAAAGTGGAAAAATTTTTAATAACTTATTTTTTTATTATATGCTTTATTGTAAGTGTAATGTACTATATGTTAAATTTAGAGGTTTCAAAATATAACAAAAAAAGTATATTAAAAGTATGTATATAAAATATTATTTATAGATAAAAAATTCACTTTTCCACTTTTTAATTATTTTTAGTGGAAAAGTGATTTTATTTTGATTTTTTTAAATTAGTATGTTCAGCTTCTAACCATTCTAATAATTTCCTTTGTTTTTCTTCTAATTTGATTTTTTCTAAATTTAGTTCATCTATTTTAGTTTTAACTTTTTCATCAAACTTAACTTTTTCTTGTGTTTTATTCTTTAAATCTCGTTTCCTTAACATCATTTTTATTTCGTTTTTCTTTTTAGATATTCTTGAATTAAGAGAGTTACTTTTTCTAGCATTAAAACCTGCATATTTAGAACAAGTCAAATTTTCTTTTTTATTATAAATCCTTCTACAATGTTGTTCAGTTATTTTTCCTTGTGTAATAAAATACTTCCCACATAAATTACATGTAGTTAAATTATTTCCATCTTCTTTTATATAATATCTACTAATATAGAATAAGTCATTAAAAGAAGAAAGTTCATATTTGTAGACTTTTGTTGAAAGCATATTTGTATTAGTAATAGTATCAGGTACATTAATATAATTTTCTAAAATATAAATAATATCTTCTAATAAAGTGTCTACAAAAATTTTAGACATTTCTTGTAGTGAAAATCTTTCAAATCTTTTTTCCATATCTGATACTTTTCTATCTTCAATGTTAGAGATATATTTATATATATTTTTGTAGTAAGTATTATATGGATATTTTTCCATATTATTTTTTAATTTAACTAAAAATTGAAGTAAGTTTTTAGGATTACTTGCATACCTAAAATCATCATAAAAAATTTTAAAAATTTGATAAACTAATACTTTTAATGGTTCATTTACTTTTAATTTTATTTTTTCTTCTAACTTTTTAATAAGTTCTAAAAGTAAATAATTATAATTTTGTTGCATAGTATCTTCATCTTTATTTAAGATTTCAGCTGTAATCCATATTAGATTTGAATAACTATAATAATGGTAGTTTTTATTTTTTAAATCAAAAATCCTTTTTACAAATTTAAAAATATGTGAAATTTCTTCATTAGGATTTTTCTCCTGTGAAATTTCTTGTATTATTTGTTTGCAAGATTTTAGTTCTTCTTCATCTGTACTTGATATTAACTGGTGGATTTCAAGTAAAGCTTGACTTACATTATAATCTAACTTTGACTGCTCTAAATTAAAATCTTTTATAATACTTTCTATATTAGTATATAATTCTTGCATTTTCTTAATATCAAATTCTTTAATTAAATTTGAGTATACATTTAATATAGAATATATTTTGTCAATTTTATTCATAAAGTTGGTTAGAGTTATTCCTATTCTAGCTGTATTATCTCCTTTAATTATTTCTTCATTATAATCATCAACTACTTCATATTCAATTTCTATATTATTTTTTGAAACTAAATCAGCTGGCATAGAATTTATTAAAAGCATTCTTTCAACTCCATGTCTTTTTTTATCTATTTCAAATTGTATAAATAATTTTTCATTTCCTGTGAATAAATATTTTTCATCTTCTTTATCTCCTGTAAAAACATTTCCACCTAAACATTTTTTCATAAATTTTTAATCTCCATTTTATTCTAACTGAGTATTTTTAGTATATCACATTAAAAGTTTGCAGTCAAAAAAATATATTT
>CAMXLV010000196.1 GCA_947244675.1 uncultured Clostridium sp.
GTCGAAACTAAAATAACTACCATTAAATATTGAAGTGTATATACAATTTTTGTTGTTTCTTCATTACCTAAATTTTCTAAAATTGCTTTACAAATAGAATTTATTACAATAACAATTAATACTGTAATCATTAATCTAATTGCTACTATCATTTCATCTCCAAGTGCTACTGTAACTATTTTTTGAAAAAAACTTAAATCAATATCACCTTTTAAACCAGATGTAATTAATTCTCCAATATCAACATTCGGTAAAACATCTTTTGTATAATTTTCTGCTTCATCTGTAAATTCTTTTATTCCAAAATATTTTTTAGTTTCTTCAAAAACTTCTTCTGTTCCATAACAAAAATTACATATAAATATTAAAATAAGAAAAATAACACAAACTTTTTTTAGCATTTTCTTTCCTTTATAATTAAATTTTATGGTAATAATTGTAGCAAAGTATCTAATGCTAAACTAATTACTGGTATTGACATTGAAATAATAATTATTTTTCCTGCAAAATCTATTTTACTTGCTATTGCAGTTTCTCCACTGTCTCTACAAATACTTGTCCCATATTCAACTAAAACCGCAATTCCTGTAATCTTTAATAATAAAGTTATAAATCCTGAATTATTATAACTTGTCTTTTCTGAAATTCTATTTAAGAAACCAACAATTTCACTTATAGTTCCAAAAGACATTGTAAGTAAAATTATTCCGCCTAAAATACTTGCATAAATTGCATATTCTTTTTTAAATTCTTTTAAAACTAATATAACAATTAAAGTTAAAAAACCAATACCTACAATTTTTACGATATCCATTATAAATTAAACACCGTCCTAACAGTTTCAAATAAATTGCTTATTTCAGTTACTACCATTGTAAGCACAATAATCATTCCTGCTAAACTCGTCATCATTGCCTGATCTTCCCTGCCTGCTTTAGAAAGAATTTGATGGACTACTGCTATCAAAATTCCAACACCTGCAATTTTTAGTAATATATTAACATCCATAATTCCCTCCTTAAATAAATATAATCACAATTCCAATGCCACAAATTACTCCAAGTGATTTATATAATTTTGCATTTTTATTTTTTTCGTTTTCTGCTTTTTCTATTTGCTTTTCTATAAAACTATTTGTAATTTCTATTTCACTTATCTGCCCTTTTTTGTCAGTTTTCCCAAGTAATTTTCCAAACATTTTTAAAACTTCTTTATCTTCTTTATTAAAATATATTGCATTTTCTACTGCCATATTCCAAGAAGTATTTAAGTCTGTTTCATTTAATTTATTTATTGTGTCTTTAAAAATATTATCTTTATGTAGATAAACAGATTTTGAAATAGAACAAAAAACTTCTTCAATTGGTTCATAAGTAAATTCTATTTTGCTTTTAAAAAATGCTAATGAATTTTTTATTTTTTTAAGTTCTTTTTCTCTTTGCTCATATGTTTTAGCTTTATACATTCCTAAATATGTGCAAATATAAATAATTAAACTGCAAATAATAATTTTTAAAATCATAATTTTTCTGCACTTCTTTCATACTCACCACTTTTTTTATTTAAGCAAAAAACATCTTTTAATTTACCTTTATTTTGTTCATCTAAAAAAATAATTCTTTCAATTATATTTGTGGCAATTAAATTTTTAATAATTGGATTTAAAGAAATATCTTCAAAACTTGCACCATGTGCTGTAAATAATCCTTTACACCCAGAACAAACTCCATATTTTATCGCATCTATATCTTCTGTACTTCCAATTTCATCTGCAACAATTACTTTAGGTGACATTGAACGTATAAGCATTTTCATACCCAAACTTTTGGGAACATTATCTATAATATCAGTTTTTATTCCTAAATCATTTTGCGGTATCCCTCTAAATAAACTTGCAATTTCCCCACGTTCATCGACAACTCCAACATTAATTGCTAAAAACTTAATTTCTTTTATTCCACTTGAAATTTGTCTTACAATATCTCTTATCATTGTTGTTTTTCCGCACACCAGGTATTGAAACAATTAAAGTATTATAAATATTATTTTCTTCTAAATTTAAAATAAATTTTAATGCCTTATTTCCACTACCAATAACTTGTCTTGCAATTCTAAAATTTAAACTATATACATGATTTATATTAATAATCTTTCCATCTTCCATAACACCTGAGCCACTTATGCCAACTCTGTGTCCGCCTTTAATTGTTACAAAACCATTTGCAATTTGATTTTGATAAGTATAAATTGAATTCTCACATATCGCTTGTAAACATGAAATAATTTCTTCTGTTTGAACATTTGATTTTATAACTTTTTCTCCATCATTAAATTTTAAAATAATCGGTCTTTCTAATCTAAGTCTAATTTCTTCAATTTTATCAAGCTTGTCTCCGAGCATTCTCTTTTATACTTTGCCTAATTAACTCTGGAAAATAATTTAAAACTTCCTCCATTATTTATCTCCTTTTTCTTTGGTATACTATTTATATATGCAGGCAGTTTTATTTTTAGAACAAAAAAATAAAAAAATAGCGGTACTTTTTGTACCGCTAAAATTTAATTATTCACTTTTACTTGAATTTTTTGAAAATTTCTTTAATCTTTCATAAGCTAAGAAATTAATTGTACCTAATGGGAATTTTCCATTTTTATCTTTTACTCCTGCTGGAACTCCTGTTAA
>CAMXLV010000197.1 GCA_947244675.1 uncultured Clostridium sp.
TTCTGGTACAGAAGGAAAATCTTTTTCGTTTTCTGCTTCAACAAAGGCATTTCAAGATGGTATTGAATTAAGCAATGTTTCTTTATATCATAACGAATACTATAATTATGAAAATTCATCAAAAGAAGTAAAAGATGGTGCAACAATACCAGTACAACAAGCCTATAAAATAAATAATTTGACATCACCTGTAGAAATAGAAGTAACAAATTTATTAGATTTTTCTAGTAAACCTAAAAAATTAAAAAGGACATTTGAATTACAATAGAATAAAAAGGAGAATTTTATCAAATTTTTTATTTATAATTTTTTGGTAAGGAGATAAAATACCTAATGAATAATCCAGATATATATTTATTATATTCAAAAGTTGTAAATGAATATGAAAAAGTAATTTCAAACTATTCATTTACAAGTTATAAAATTACTGATTATGAAACTGTTTATGTAATACAAGATTTATTTGTAATTTATTTAGGTCTTGTAAGTTTTTCGACTCACTCAGAGCCTGGAAATTATATGGTAGTATTTGAGGAATTACTAGATAATAGTATTTTTAAATTTAATTTCAGTGGTTTTTCTCGAAAGTTTTCTTCTGAAGAAACTACTTATATTATGTATAAGAGATTTCATGGTAATTGGGAAGAACCTATTAGAGATATAAATGATTTAAATTATGGTATATTATCAAGTGAACAAATCCAAAAATTAACAAGTTATCATATAGAAAGTAAAGCAAAATATGTGAATAATAATTTGCCTCAATTAAAATTGAAAGAACGATATGAACAATGGGAAGGATATTTATATAACATCATTATTTACGAATTATCTAATGGAGTAAAAACAGGATATGCTACTTATTGTTCAAAAAATCCTCAAGTCCATAAAATAGCTAGAAAGAAGGCTAATGATGTAGAATGGTGTGCATTAGATTGTTATTCTTCACCATATTATCAAAAAAATAAAATAGTTTATTCTCCTATGGGTGAATTTACATATGCTTCTGTTAATTGTGATAAAACAATGATAGAATTATTGATTGATAAAATAGAAGAACATAAAAAAAATAATTGGAAAGACACAAAAACTTGCGGAAAACTTTGTATAGCAGAGCATGACTTAAAATATTTTTATCTACGACAATATTTCAGAACAACAGGTAATTTAAGTATAGATATGTCAGGCTCAATAATGCAGGCAGTTCGTAATGGGTATTACAAAAATGAACCTAGATATGAGTATACTATTCAAGGAAATAAATGGAAATCAGAAGAATTAGTGTATGAATTAACCAAAAAACTTTTTAAAGAAAATACTGTTTTATACCAATATCGTCCATTTTTCTTAAAAAGTGAAAAGGGACAAATGTCATATGATGTATTTATATGTGGTTTAAATATAGCTATAGAGTATCAAGGAAAACAACATTTTGAACCAGTGGAATTATTTGGAGGTGAAGACAGTTATAAAAAGCAAGTAGTTCGTGATAAATTAAAATGGAAGTTAAGTAAGGAAAATAATATTACTTTAGTTTATATTAATTATTTAGACGATATATCTTCTGTTCTAATAAGGGAAAAAATAGATATAGCTTTAAAGAAAAAGAACTAGCGTTTTGCTAGTCTTTTTTTTGTTCTGGAAAATATTCAACTATATCAGATAATTCACAATTTAAGGCATCACAAATTTTTATAAGTGATTGCATATCAACAATTTCATCTTTTCCTAATTTAGCTAAAGTATTAGGGCTAAGATTAGCGAGTTGTCGCAAATCTGTTTTTTTAAGTTTTTTATCAATCAATATTTTCCATAGTTTAGAATAACTTAAAGACAAACTAATACATCTCCTTTCTTTGATATTATATATCAATTTATTATATATTGCAATATAAAAAATATCGCATACAATATAAAAAATAATGTTAGTAATAAAAAAAGTATTGACAAATGTATTGTTATATGTATAATATGTATTATAAACGATATAAAAAATATTCTTAAAAGTATAAAACGAAAGGAGAATTATTTATGAAAAATTTAATGAAGAAAACAAAACAAACGCCAATAGAAATTATGTTACAAGTAGATGGAGAAGGTAAAACAACGGCAAGAAAGTTATATGAGTTTTTAAACTTATCAAAAGGTCAGTTTGCAAGATGGGCAAAAACAAATATACTTGAAAACACATTTGCAGAGAATGGCGTTGATTTTGAGGGGTTCGACATCAATGTCGAGGGTAATGTAACTAAAGACTACAAGCTAACCGCTTCTTTTGCCAAAAAGTTAGCAATGAGTTGTCAAAACGAACGAGGCGAGCAAGCAAGAGAGTATTTCATCAAGGTAGAAGAAAAATTAAAACAAGTAGCGACAAAAAAAGAGAATTCATTAAATAACGAAAAACAACAAAAGCTAGAACTACAAAAAATGCGTGCCGAAGCTATGAAATTAAATGCACAAACTAGAGCATTTAACAGCCTTATGAAATCCCTAGACAATAAAAAACTCTCCCCTATCGCTATGCAGGTGTTCGGCTTGAAAGGTCTTGAAGGCATATTTGGTGTAGATGTGGGCAACTACCTACCAGAAGTCGAAAAGACCTACTCCGCAAAAGAAGTCGGCGAAATGCTTGGTATCTCTGCTAAC
>CAMXLV010000198.1 GCA_947244675.1 uncultured Clostridium sp.
ATAAGTCCAACTTTCTTCTGTATCATATGTAATGCATTGATTTACCATATCTTCTTGCTTTAAATCTCCTAATCCTAAGCATAACACTATTGTATTATCAAAATCTATTATTTCTTTAACAATTTTAGGATGTAACTGCCCACTTTCTAATATATATCCATATTCTTTTGTATCCTTTTTAATTAATAAATTATAAAACTCTAAAAGAGTTCTTTGAAAATATTCCCCATGTTCAAATTCTTTTTGTTTATCTACATTTTTTCTATAATATGCTTCTTCATCTTTTGCTTTAATCATTGCCTATTTTAAAGTATCACTATGTATTGTTTAATTTAGTATTTTTAATTAGCTTATCTTCGTTTTTCTTAAAAATATTGTCTATCAAATCTCTTTTTATATACTAGATTTCAAATTTATCTTTATTTTCTTTAAAAAAATTATAATATATCTTCATATTTTCTAACTCATTCCAATTTTTTGTCATAACAGGAATTGAATCTAAGTCATATATTTTAGCATTTGGTATAGATAACAAAAATGGAGAATGTGTTGCTATTATAAATTGACATTTAAAAAATCGACTTAATTCTGATATTAACTGTATCAATTCAATTTGAAATTTGGGTAACAAACTATTTTCTGGTTCATCTAATAAATATAAGCTACTTTCTTTTAATTCTTTGTCAAAAAAATCTAATGATGTTTGCCCATTAGAAAATTCTCTTGCATTTTCCTCTATTCTACTTTTTATAAATTTACTTTGCGTTTTATTTCTAGTTTCCACTGAAATGCTTAACTCTTCTAAAGAATTATAGTTAATAGGATTATATTTATATTGCATATATTGTTTTTCTAATTCTTCTCTTTGATTATTTTTTTCTTGATTTTCTATTCGTTTAGATAAAATATTTTCAAATATATCTTCACTAAAAATAATTTTACTTCCTAAAGGAATATTATTTTCTAAATAATATTTACATTTGTCTGTATACATATCAAAATAATCAGATTTAACTAATGTTTTTCTTCTTTCAATTACTTTTTTATCTTTATTAATTGTCTCCGTTATAATATTGAGTAAAGTTGATTTCCCTGAACCATTATCACCATAAAAAATTGTAATAGGATCAAATTCCATATTAAAAAAACATTTTTCTAAAAATATATGAAAGGGATATCCACTCCAATCTTCCTTATCTAGTAATTCAAATTTTTTTAAATATATCATTTTTATTCATTCCTCCTATTATTTATATCAAAAAATCGATGGTTTTTCAAGAACAAAATGATCATGATCTGAAATGATATGTATACTATTCTTTTGTTTTGGCAAATTCTGAAAATAAAAAATACCATCTTTTTCAAAATGATATTGTATCGATCTGTTAACTTACCTGTAATTGGCATAGTCTTTGGCAACTAAGCTAAGAAAAGTTTGAGCAGATACGTCATTGGTAGGAGTGTTCTTATAGGAATTTTTATAAAATGCTGATAAATCAATAATTACACGCCACACAAAAAAGTATATTAAAAACTTGTTTTGTTCGCTTGTATTTTAATAAAGAATATTGTATAGTTATAAACATAGAAAATGAGAATAAGCAGTGTGAGTGCTACCACTTTACATACACAGTTTTGACTGTGAGAATGGAGGTGGTGCTATATGGTAGAACAAGCTATGTTAATGATAATATACTTACTTTTCTACGGTTTAGTAGGAATGACTATTATAGCATTTGCCTTGATTATTGCAATAGTAGTAATTTTGAGCAAATAATAAAAGCACCACATATGCTCTGCCAAGCTTTGTGGTGTTTTAACATATAATTTATATGGTAGGACACATTTTTATGTGGCTCTCATTTTCTATCTTTATTATACAGACATTTTTTTATTTTGTCAAATGTATTTCATCAAAAATTATCGTTCCAAGTCTCTGTCTTCGCTTATTTCTTTGATTCTTTCTAAACTTTTAGAAATGAAATATGTTGAATCATTTTTCTTTTTACATATAGAAAATCCCAAATCGTTATAAAATCCGAATAGATAATTTTTTATTTCAGCTTTTATATTTTTACATCCTATACTTCTTGAATAATTTTCAGCTTCATTTATTAATCTTTTAGCTATCCCTCTATGTCTATATCTTTCTTCTACAAATAACCCTTGAATAAATGAATAACTTTCTCTTTTATTTAATTCTAACATTATATAACCAACTATTTCACTTTCTATTCCATAATCATTTGACAAAGAAACAACATAAGCATTATAACTATTTTCTTGACTAAATAATTTATCCCAAATCCAATATCCATATCCGATTTCCCATACCTACATTACATCCATGATCATCTAAAAGTTTCTCATATAGATTATTCACAGTTTCTTTATCTTCTTCTTTTATTTTTCTATATATAATATTCATATCAATTTTCTCCGTAACTCACTAAATATTTTAATAATTATACTATATTTTTTGAAAATGTTACAATAACTTTCCTTATGTTATATACATTAATGCGTGGCAATGCGAAGCAACAGCCACGGATGCTCCCGATATGTAATACGGAGGTAACATTATATAAAGAAATCGATATAAGACCGATATATCAATAAATGTAGAAAAATACAAGTATAAAATT
>CAMXLV010000199.1 GCA_947244675.1 uncultured Clostridium sp.
TGTTTCATTCTTCTCAATCCCATCTCTGTCAATTCTATTGCAGCCACCAAGTTGGTATATTGATGATGTTCTAAAAACTTTGTAACTATAGCCCCATCATCCAACACAATTATTTGTTGATTCTTTCTTTCAGAAATAAATCTTTCAATTCGATCTTTAACATTTTTCAAATATTCTTCATTATCAATATATTCATTATCAAATACATCGACATTAAACCCTAATTTATCAAAAGTAGCTGTGATTTCCATATGATGTTTTGTAAAATCACCTTTATCCAAAGCCAAAATATTGTTTGGCTTAATACCCATATTACAAAATGCCATTAAAAGTCCTATATTTTCCTCCAAGAAATGATCTCTCCAAATAATGGCAACATTTGACAAGTCAATACTGTTTTTTTGACTATACCAACTTAAAATAGGCATATCTCTGATAATAGCTTGTATTTCATCATCTGAATAACTTCTTGACATAAAATTAATTTTAGATAATAATGATTCGAATACTTCAAGATTCGAACACTTCTTCAACTGAATCAAAACGCCTACTATTACTCCCTCAACAGCAGAAAAAGTTCTATCTTCCATCTCTTTTTCAGCAATTTCGACGAGTAATCTTTCACTTTGTTTACTAAATTCAATTGTATCCCCTACAACATTCATTTTATATTCGCTTTTATTTATGAAGTTATCAAGCGATTCAATTACACTTTTTCTATTCATATGAATCTTATAACATTCTTTTTTTTTCATTGTCTCTCAAACCTCTGCTTATAATAAATATTCAATCAAAAACTTGTTTATAACTCACTCCATTCCAACAAATCGCATTAATAGTTTTCCTTAAGAAAACTTTCAAATTCTTGTAAATGTTCATAAAGCCACTTGCATATATTCGTTCTCCAAAAAGCAAACTCAAGATTAGCTTTAGAATTATCTTTTAAAAACTGCTTGTAACCAAATGTACTTCTTATCAAATTAAAAAAGTATAAGGAAGGCATTAAAATAATGTCTTTTCTAGGAATTTCATTCTCTTTTAAATATTCATCTAAATATTGTTTGAACTTAGCATAATTAATACAATTTCCTTTTTTACACTCTGAGGCAGCATATGTATATGAACGTATTATTTCCCATGTTGGTGGCAAACAACATACAGAAGCAAAATCTACCACTGCACTTATTTCATTCCCATCACATAATAACTGCAATAAACTATAATCACCATGGCTATTACATTTATAACTTCCTAGGAATTTTTGTGCATAGCCTTCCATTTTTGATAATATTTCTATTTTATTCTCAAAATCCTTTGTAATCTTTTGAATAAGTGTTGCGTCGCAATCATGATTCCGTTCATCCAAGAGTTTTTTTAGTTTTTCTATTTCTTTTTCATTTGACCAGCTACTAAGCCACTCATCATGAAATGATAATTCATAGTTATCTAATTCACTCATATACTTATTAATTTTCCCTAAATATCTACCAGATAAATACAGTAATTCCTCAGGCAATTCGTACATGCCATACATTTTACCATCAATAAATTCTTGGATATTTATATACTTTTCTTTATATTCTGATATATATTGTCCCTGTAGATTCTTAATGAATTTTGATGTATGAATACCTTTTTGATTTAAAAATACACATACCTCTACCTCAGTTTGTAATTGTTCACGATTAATCTTACTTTGAAATTCCTTCATAAAATATAATCCAGTTTTACCCCTTAAACAAAAACAGTTAGCACTACCCAAATCCGTTTCTTCTACAGAATTAATATCTAAATCATAGTTTTCATTTACCCACTTAATCAATTCACTTTTCGACTCAAACATTGTTTTTTCAATCATTTTTTCATTTACAATAGTAATATATTGTAACTCCTTCCTATATTTTTAAACCATTTTACCTGAAATCCTGAGTACAAACTCTCATCATCTTATTCTTTGATTGCTCTTTTTTAGAAGATTAACCCACCATCCTATTAAATAATTATAACTTCCACATCATGATATATTTATATCAATATTTTTTTCATATGAAGTGCTGTCTCAATAAAGACCTCCTTTTTCATTGGTTCATCCATGTCTTTAGTTAAGTGTGACTCTAAAGATAATCCTCCTTGAAACTTCCTTCTTTTTAGAATTTCACTAATTTGATAATAATCTATATCCCCCTCATCTAACATAGTGAACTTATTTTCTTCATATGAATAGTTTCTTATATGAATATATGAAATGTGTTCATATAGCTCTTCGAGAATATTCAAGTAGTCTCCATTTTCTATATAATAATTGCATACATCAAACAAAACCTTAATATTACGGTTCATCGATTTGATATATTCTTTCATCACGCAAATATTATTGAACGATGTACCAACTTCATTTTCCAGCAAAAGAGAGATAGATTCTTTCTGACACATTTCTTCCAAGCTATTTAATCTATCTATGTTTTCTATAATGTCATTGCCAAAAACATCGCTAAAAACCCTAACATACGGGTAATTGAATATTCTAGCTATTTCTATATATTTTTTCATTAATTCAACATTATCATTTTTTTTGTGTTTCCCTATAGGAGAATCAATAACTGAAACGCTCATCTTACTTTGCATTATTTGGTCATGCATT
>CAMXLV010000200.1 GCA_947244675.1 uncultured Clostridium sp.
ATATTTTTTATTTTATCACGGAAGGATTTATTTACACAACTTTTTCTATACTCTCCAACCAGATTTTATTTTCTGATTGATTTTTGTATCTCTGTTCTGTAAAAAGTTCGAACAGATACGTCGTTGGTGCCTTAGCTGTGGTTATTTGCGAAAAAACATACTCCCACACTTGCACCATTTCCGATTATCGACTGTATACACATTTTAGCATACTTTTTATAAAATGTATACTCCCAAAATGAAATTTATTTGAATAAATTTTCTAAAATTTCACTCAATACTTTTTTTCTATCTTTTGAAGTATCAATATATTTTATTCCATATTTAGGACATTCTATTTTCAACATTTCATTACAATTATACCAATCTTGTGCATGTTCTAATAAATAGTCTTTGGATAAACCATAAGTCCAACTTTCTTCTGTATCATATGTAATGCATTGATTTACCATATCTTCTGGTTTAAACTTTCCTAATCCTAAACATAACACTATTGTATTATCGAAATCTATCATTTCTTTAACAATTTTCGGATGTAGCTGACCACTTTCTAATATGTATCCATATTCTTTTGTATCTTTTTTAATTAGTGAATTATACAATTCTAAAAGAGTTCTTTGAAAATACTCTCCATGTTCAAATTCTTTTTGTTTATCTACGTTTTTTCTGTAATATTGTTCTTCGTTTTTTGCTCTAATCATTGCCCATTTTAGAGCATCACTATGTATTAAATTGTAATTATTATATTTATCTTTTATCATCTTACTCAAAGTTGTTTTTCCTGCTCTTCCTATTCCCATAATTAATATATTTTTCATAATTTATTCTTACCTTTCTATTTTACATATTTTGTAGTTAGCATAATGTTTGCTCACAATTCCTATTACTGCTTTCTCCACTTTTTACTTCCTTTCCATTTACAACTAATTTATATAATTTTATACTAACTAATATTTCTATAATTGATAATATAAATAATATTGCTATTACTGTAATCATAGGATTATTTACTAAAATCATTGTAAAACTTAAACTCATTATTGCTCTTCCAATTTTTCTTGACAATTCCATTGTCGTTAATAATGATTGTTGCCCTTCTTTTCCGACCTTTCTTAATGCTAAATCTTGCATATATACTTTAAATGGATCTCTGATAAATAAGATAATTATATACCCTAAACTCATAATACCAAATTTTAACATTATAGAATTTCTAATAAGCGAACCAAGTATCATTAAAACAACAGATAAACTCAATAATATTGGCAAAATCACTCCTACTTTTTCTTTATATTTGCTATGTATCTTATTAAATGCTATATTAGAAACAACTCTTACTATACGAGAAATACATAATATAACACCTATTATTAAAGCTGTTTTCTCCACATCAAAGTTTAAAAGTAATTCTTGTTGTATAAATAGTTTTCCATTTGATTGTCCAGAGTTTACAATAGGATAGAAGAGACCATAAGAAACAATCAATACTATAATTAACCTAGTATAATTTATTTTTGTTTTAGATTTTATTTTAGTTTCTTCCTTAATCTTATTGTATTTAGAATAATCAACTATATAAAATGATAATATAAAACATATTAAGCAAAAGGTAATGCATCCATACATTGGTAAATAATTATTTAAGTTAAACATTAAACTTGCAATGAATGAGATAATCATTGTTACTGTTGCATATATAGTATTAGATTTTGTCTTAACCTTTATATATTCATTATTCTTATTTTGTAATTCAAGATTATTTTTTAATACTGCATTTGCCATATTTTGAAAGGTAAATGCAATTTCATAAATAACCTTTCCTAAAGCTACAACTATATAATTTTGCCCAAATGTTAACAATAGACTAGATACTAACAATAACATTGAGCCTAATCTTACCGAATTTGTATTTCCTATTTTCTTAATAATTTTTAATAGTGGTACTTGTAATGCTATGCAAGTTATTAATGATACTGTAGTTAAAGAAACTATCTGTGATGCATTAAAGTTTTTTACAACTGTTAAAAACAAGGTGTCTATTGCTACCCAAAATAATAAATCACCTGATAGACCAGCATACCAAGGAAATATCTTATTAAATTTTGTCATTTTTTCTTGTCCCATTTTTCTCTCCAATTTATCTTTTTTCTACATAATAATAGCATAAACTTTCTTTAATTTAAAGGATTTTATAATATTTTGCTTTTAAAAAATTTTTTTCAATTAAAATTGACAAATCTAAATTATGTGTGTATAATAAATATAGGAAATGAAACACAGAAATGTGTTGTCACATATATTAATGTTAAGACACTACATTGCCGTCCAAAGCAAAATGTAGTGTCTTTATTTATTCCTTATTTGTCCAAAGTATGTATATAACTGTCAATAAGGCTACGTTTATAGTTATTGATATCATAAATCCTATGATTAAGAATAGTAAGAATTCTACCATAAACACCACCTCACTTTCTCATAGCAAAAGGCTATGAAGTAAAGTGGCAACACACATCTGCTTTTAGTTCGCTTCCTATGAAAAGCATTATATAGTATAATTGCTCGAATTTCAATAAAAACAAAGTTATTTTTCAATATTTTTAACAAAATTATCA
>CAMXLV010000201.1 GCA_947244675.1 uncultured Clostridium sp.
ATAAAAAAAGAAAGGGTGACTGTAGTTATGGCAGGTTCAGAAAAAATTGACCAAAGAGAAACAAGACAGGTAGAGGTGAATCAGAATTCACCAGAAATTTTAACAAATCCTATTTATACACCAGCTTTTTTAAGAGAACAGATTGGAAAATTAATGAGAGTAGAATTTTTAATTGGAACAAACAATTTAGTAGATAGAATTGGAATTTTGCAAGATGTAGGGGCAAGTTATATTTTATTACGTTCTTTTGAAAACGATAGTTTAGTGTATTGTGATATTTATTCTATTAAATTTATTACCATTTCTACTACTGGCATTTATGGTTCTATGCCAAATAATAATAATCAATATTCATATTATTGATTGCTAAAATTAGTGAGAGGTGATATAATACAAATCAAAGAGAAAGTACCTTTATATATTAAAGGTACAAAATTTAGAAATGGAATGGGACAAGTATGTATGATATTATTATAATTGGAGCAGGACCTGCAGGAATTTCGGCTAGTCTATATACACGGAAGAGCCAATCTTAAAACTTTAATTCTTTATCAAAACGAAGGAGCCATTGAAAAGGCTACTAAAATTGAAAATTATTATGGGTTTGAAAAAGGAATAAGTGGAAGTAAACTGTATCAAACAGGGATTAAACAAGCAATAAATATAGGAGTAGAAGTAAAGAAGCAAGAAGTAATTAAAATACAAATTATAGAAAATGGATTTGAAATTAAAACAAACCAAGATCAATACCAAACAAAAAGTATTATTTTAGCAACAGGAAATAAGAAAAATAGACCTAATATAAAAAATATAGAGAAATTTGAAGGAAAAGGTGTTAGCTATTGTGCCATATGTGATGGATTTTTTTATCGAAATAAAGATATTGCAGTTATTGGAAGTGGAAATTATGCTTTGTCAGAAGTAAATGAACTAATCAATCTAGTAGGAAATATAACTATTTTAACAAATGGAGAAGAAAAGCCAAATATTAGAATAAAAGATAAAGAAATACAAATGGAAACTAAGCCAATTGAAGCAATTTTAGGACGGTGACAGAGTAGAAGAAATCCAATTTAAAGATGGGAGTAGCAAAAAAGTAGAAGGGATTTTTATTGCAACAGGAGTAGCAGGAAGTATGGAGTTTGCTAAAAAATTAGGAATTATGACACGGCAAAAATGAGATCAAAGTCAATGAAAAAATGGAAACAAATATAAAAGGAATTTATGCCTGTGGAGATTGCACAGGGCGGATTACTCCAAATTTCAAAAGCTGTTTATGAAGGGACAAAAGCAGGAGAACAAGTAATTCAATACATAAGAAAAATAAAAAATGGATAAAATAAAAATAAGGAGGAAATTAAAAAATGAGTATTTTAACATTAAATAGTGAAAATTATAAAGAAGAGGTTTTACAAGCAGAAGAACCAGTTATAGTAGATTTTTATGCTAATTGGTGTGGTCCATGTAAAATGATGGGACCTGTAATAGAAGAAATAGCAAATGAAGCAAACAATTATAAAGTAGGGAAAGTAGATGTAGATGAAAACCAAGAGCTAGCTATGAAATATGGTATTATGAGTATACCAACAATTGTGATTATAGAAAAAGGAGAAGTAAAAGCTCAATTAGTTGGAGTAAGAAGTAAAGAAGAAATATTAGCAGCTCTTTAATTTTCTATTAATTGATTAATATCATGAGGCAAAGGTGCAGAGAAAGTGATAGCTTTTTTGGTAATAGGATGAAGACATGAAATTTGGGAACTATGCAAAGCTTGCCTATTGATAAAACAAGAAGAAGTTCCATATAAAGTATCTCCGAAGAATAGGATGACCAATAGCACTCATATGGACACGAATTTGATGAGTTTTACCAGTTTCTAAACGACATTTTACAAGGCTAAAATTTTTAAATTCTTTTAAAACTTGGTAATGTGTAATTGCTATATGCCCATTTGCTTTATCAATACATCTTTCAATAATACTACCATCTTTCCTACCAATTGGTAAAGAGATGGTAGCCTTTTTTTCTTCTAAATAACCATCCACTACACATAGATAATCTTTTAGGAAAGTTTGATTAGCCATTTGCTGAATGAAACATTCTTGAATGTATTCACATTTAGCAAAAATAACAAGCCCAGAAGTATCTAAATCTAAGCGATTAACAGGGCGAATTTTTTTTGGCAAACCGATTTGATCAAAATAGTATTTTATCCCATTGGATAAAGAGTCTTGATAATGAAGCCTAGAAGGGTGAATAGGTACACCAGATGGTTTTTCGACAACTAAAAACCAATCATCTTCATAAAGGATTGTAAAATCCATTTTAGTTGGAACAATATTGGTATTGTCTTCTGAGAGATCAAAATAAATTTCTAAAAGATCATTAGAATGAACGATATGTTTAGTATTAGTAATTTGTTTATTTAATTCTATTTTTTTATTTTTTAAGAGTTTGTTTAAAAGTCGAGTTGATAAGTTAAGATTTGAGGTAAGGATTTGATGAAGGAGCTTTCCTTCATTTTCTGGTTTTATTTTATAGCTTAGTTTCATTTACAATACCACTCCCTTTGGCTTTATTTATTTGATATTA
>CAMXLV010000202.1 GCA_947244675.1 uncultured Clostridium sp.
ACCTTTACATGTAATCTTGTTGCATATGTAGCATCTCTTTCTTTTGCTTCTTCTAGAGAATACTTTGTACTTTCTTCCATATAGTAATCAAAAAATTCTAGTACAAGGTTCCCAGTATAGTCCATTATAGGTGAAATATCTTCTAATACTTCTCCTAAACCTTCCTTAATAAACCAATTGTAAGAATCTTTTTGAACTTGAATAAGATTTGGAATATCAATACTATCACCAATCTTAGCAAAAGTCTTACGTACACATTTCTCATGTACAATGTCTTTTACGTTTACCTTTTTCAAAATAAAACACCTTTTACCCTTTATTTAAATTTAGCAGGATTTTTTCTTTATGGAAGTCCTTCTTGCGAAGAATAATTATTATACTATCTTAAAATCCCTGCCACAAAACCTTAAGATAATATAGTTCCTATTCTACCAATTCCTCAACCATAAAGACTAATTAGAAAAAACTAATTGCTGAATAAAATAATTTGATTAAAATTAAGGTATATATAAAAAAGCCTAATATACCACCTTAATTTTGCATAATACTTTACTAGTATAATAAAAATTGCCAAGAAAGTCAAGCTTTTTTGGCAATTTTGTTACAAATATATTACATGAAATGTGAGTGGTAAAATGTGAGAAGTGAGAAAGGTATAAAATTTGATTTTTTTCTACGCATTTCTTTAATTTATTGCTTTTTTTATATTGTCTTAAATTTTGTCTTAAATTATTTATTTTACCTTAAATTATTCTTTCCACATCTTTGTTTTATTTGTTATTTTTTTATTATAATTTGTTTTTTAAATTATCTAACTTTTTGATTTTTCTAGTTGGACTAGTTCTTTTTCTTTGTTTTTTTCATCTATAAAATCAAATACGAATACTTTAATTAATGCAATAATAGGAACTCCTAAAAACATGCCTAAAACTCCGAAGTATGCCCCAAAGAACGTTACTGCAAATATTATTAATATTCTACTTAATTGAAGTGAATCTCCTAAAATTTTTGGATTTATAATATTTGCATCTATTTGTTGTAAGATTATTATTACTAATGCAAGCCATAAAGCTTTTCCTATACCACCTGTAAAAATAGTTATAAGAATTGCAATTCCAACCCCAAATATTGCACCGAAATATGGAATTATATTAAATAATCCTATAATAAATCCTAATAAAACTGCATATTTAACATTCATTATAAGCATTGCAATTGAAGTAATAACTCCAACAACAATAGCATCTAAAATCTGTGCTGTTATATAATTATAAAAAATATTATTAGTTTTTCCATAATATCTTGAGATTTTATTATATCCTAATTCTGAACAAGTTGCTTTAAATAAATTCTTTAAAAAACTCTTGATATCATTTCTTTCAAATAAAATATAAATTGATACTATAATAGTTATAAATATGTCAAATATAACACCTGCAACACTTGTAATTCCTTTTATATATTTTCCAATATTATCAAAATCGAACAATCCTGTAACAAATGCTACATAATCTACATCTTCTAATTTTTTTATGTAATCTACTGCATGTATTTTTGTAATAATAGAATCTTTTGGTTGATTACTTAAAAATTCAACTGCTTTATTATAGTAATTAGGTAAGCTATCAGCTAATTCTATAATGCTTTCATATAACATTGGAAAAATTACATTTAATAATATTACTACTGCAAGTATTAATATTACATATACAGTTACTACACTAAATTTTCTTTTTCTTTTTTGAAAAAACTTTAAGTTTATCTTTCCATATAGCTTTTCTATTTTTCTACATGGAAAATAGAGCATATATGCTAAAAGTATACCTAGTCCAAATGGCATAAGTAATCTAATTAATCCACCAAACCATGTAAATATTATTCCAAAGCTATCTATTGTTTTATAAACTACAATTAATGCAACAGCAAATATAAACCATGCAACATATCGTGTCCATCTTTTTTCTTTCATATATTCTCCTTTCATTATAACAATACTTCTTTAATATCTAATTCTATTGGACAATGATCACTACCAAATATTTCTGGATGAATTTTTGCTTCTTCTATACAACTTTGAATTTTTTTAGAAACAATAAAATAATCTATTCTCCAACCGAATATTTTTCTCACGAGCACGTCCCATATAAGACCACCAACTATATGCATCTGTTTTATCTGGATATAAATATCTAAAAGAATCTATAAATCCTGAATCTAAAAGATTTGTCATCTGATTTCTTTCTTCATCTGTAAAGCCTGCATTTCCTTTATTTGATTTTGGATTTTTTAAATCTATTTCTTTATGAGCAACATTTAAATCTCCACATAATATAACAGGTTTTTTCTTATCTAATTCTTTTAAATATTCTCTAAAATCATTTTCCCATTTCATTCTATAATCTAATCTTGTAAGTTCTCTTTGAGCATTTGGTGTATAACAATCAACTAAATAAAATTTTTCAAATTCTAAAGTAATAACTCTTCCTTCTTGGTCATGTTCTTCTATATCTATTCCATATTTTACGCTAATAGGATTAATTTTTGTAAAAATAGCAGTTCCTGAATAG
>CAMXLV010000203.1 GCA_947244675.1 uncultured Clostridium sp.
ATATACTTTGGCCAACTTCTAATTATATAATTAATGAAAACATATTAAATAATAATTCATTAGTATGTAAATTAGTTTATAAAAGTTATAGTATGTTATTTACAGGAGATATTGAAGAAATTGCAGAAAATGTTATTTTAGAAAAATATAAAGATACAAATATATTAAAATCTACAATATTGAAAGTTGCACATCATGGTTCAAAAACATCATCAACAGAAAGATTTTTAAATATAGTAAAACCAAAAGTAGTACTTATTGGGGTTGGTGAAAATAATATATTTGACCATCCAAATGATGTGGTTTTAAAAAGGTTAAAGCGGATGTGGAAGTAAGATATTTAGAACAGATAGAGATGGAGAAATTACTATAATAATTAGTAAAGAAGGAGAAATTTGGTTGAATAAGATGCTAAATTGAATATACAAACGAATGCTTGACAAAGAATTGATATTATATTAAAATTATTATGTAACCCGGTGGCTATACTGAATATAAATGGAGGGAAATATGGAGTTGTTTAAAATTTCAGGTTTAGTAAGCGACAGGTATATGCAGAATCCAAGTGAATCATTTAATGGATATTTTATCCAGAAAGAAAAAAATGAAATTGTAGGCATAATGAATATGGATTCAGAACAAGAACGGAGCTGCATAAAAGGAATATTTAAAGATGAGAAATTGTTTTTTGTTGAGATAACTGGGCTTAGGTGCGGGCGTAGCGGATTTTATAGAAAGATCCGTGGCTATCAATTCCAAAATATTCATCAAAAAGGAGAAAGAAATGATGATGGATTATTTGGAGATGGTCCGACATTTGATGCTCTGATTGAAGTTAAAAAGGAGCAAGATTCTAATAATTTGTCTGAAGGAATTGAAAAATATTTTCAGGCATTTTATAAAGAATTAAGTTATCAGAAATATTCCTTTGACGAAATACCAGATCTTCTCCAATCTCTGAAGGTAATTTAGAGATATTATTTATCAAAGTAACCCTTGCAGGATACTATTTACTAGTATTCTGCAAGGGTTCGTTTTATATAAAAGTTTTTATAAAATTTTAAACTTATGAAACAAAAAGAATAAAATGTAGAATATTATAGAAATTTTATGTATGAGTAAGAAAATTGAAAAAATAAGTATATGAAAATTTTATTAAAATTGGTATATTTTTAATTATAGTTATACATAATAAATTTAAGGAAAAAAATATAATATTAAGTATAGCTGTATAGCTTTATTTGATTAAGGATCTAAGGAGATAGATTATGAAGAAGATTGTTAAATATGGAATATTAATATTTTTATTTTCGGCATTAATAGGATATTTTATTGGAAAATTTTATCCAATGATTTTAGGACAAAAAGATTCAGATACAAGTACTAATATTGCAGGAGATACAACAAAAGCAGAAAATTCAGAAGAGGCAGTTTTAGAAACATCAAGTTTAGAAGAAAAACTTTTACCAACAGCAACTTTATCTTTAGAAAAAAAATATGAAGATTGTAAACATACAGAAATTAAACAATCTGAACTTCCAGTAGAAATGTCTAATCTTACAGAAGACGAAGTTAAAGAAAAATATCCAGATTGGACTATTAAGGAATTTTCAAAAGACGCTGTAACTTTATATAAACTTATGGATGGACTTTGTAGTGAGCATTTTGTAATTAATTCAACAGATGGAATTGTTACAGTGTATCGTTTAAATGAAAATTATGATAAAACACTTTATGAAAAAACAGAAATTTATACAGAATATTTATCTGAAGAAGATGTTAGAAGATTAGAAGAAGGAATTTATGTATATGGCGCATCAAGTTTAAATTCAATTTTAGAGAATTTTGAATAGTTTTTTACCACATTTAGCTATTGACTAACACGTTAAAATATTGTATTATAAGTAATATTAAAATGATGTAAGGAGAGAGTTTAACGTATGAATATGAAATGCTCAGTGTGTAAAAAGAATCCTGCAGTTGTATTTATTAATAAAATAGAAAATAATAAGACTACAGTAGAGGGTCTTTGTTATAATTGTGCTAAAGAAAAAGGTATTAATCCACTTCAAGTTTTAACACAAAATGCAAATATTTCTGAAGATGATATAGCAGAACTTTCTGAACAATTTGGAAATTTTATGAATGAAATTAATGAAAATGGAGAATTAGATATATTAAATGATTTAGAAAATACTGAAGATGGAAGTAATCCATTTGCAGGAATATTAAACCTTTTTAAAGGAAATAATTCAAATAATGAACAACAAGAAAATACTTCTTCTAATAATAGTGCATCAGCAGAGGGAGCTTCTAGTCATAAAAAAGTTAAAGTTGAAAAGAAAGCTAAAAATAACAAAAAGAAATTTTTAGATTCATTTGGAACTAATTTAACTGCAATGGCTGCTTCTGGAAAGATTGATGAAGTTATTGGTAGAGAGCAAGAAATTTTGAGAGTAACACAAATTTTAAATAGACGTTCTAAAAATAACCCATGTTTAATAGGGGAGCCAGGAGTTGGTAAAACTGCTATTGCTCAAGGTCTAGCTCTTAAAATC
>CAMXLV010000204.1 GCA_947244675.1 uncultured Clostridium sp.
GAAAATATACAAATATTAGAAAAAATAAAAAGTAGTAAAATAAGAACTATTTTAATTATTAATAAAATGGATTTAATATCTAAAGAAAAACTTTTAAAAATAATAGAAAGTTATAAAGATGAATATGATTTTGAATCAATTATTCCAATTTCAGCATTAAAATCAGATGGAGTTGAATTAGTAATAAAAGAAATAGAAAAAATATTACCAATTGGACCAAAATATTATGAAGATGATGAATATACAGACCAAACAATGAGAGAATTAGCATCTGAAGTTATTAGAGAAAAAGCACTAAAACTTCTTAATGAAGAAGTACCACATGGAATTTATGTTGATATAGAAAAATTTGAATCTAATGTTACAAAATCTGGAAAAGATATTTATCATATAGAAGCAACTATTTATTGTTTAAGAGAATCTCATAAAGGTATTATAATAGGAAAAGGTGGACAAATGTTAAAACGTATTTCAACTTATTCTAGACAAGATTTAGAAAAAATGTTTGATACAAAAGTCAATCTTAGAGTTTGGGTAAAAGTTAAAGAAGATTGGATAAATAATGAAGGATTAGTTAATAAAAAGTTCAAATTGAAATAGTATAATCTAAAAATAATTACAAATAATAATCGTAGGAAGTGAATGAATATGGATAAAAAAGTAGCATGGAGTAATTTCCTTAAAACAGGAGAGATTAACGATTATTTAGAATTTTGTAAGTACAAAAATACGGAGGAAAATATTAGTGGCAAAGAATTTGAAAGTAAATGGAATAGTAATCTCGGAAAATAATTCTAATGATTATGATAAAATGTTAAGTTTGCTTACTCCAAATTTAGGAAAAATAAGTTGTAGTGCCAAAGGAGCAAGACGTACGAAAAGTCAGCTTTTAGGTGGCACTCAACTTTTTTCTTTTGGTGAATATATGCTTTTTAAAGGTTCAGATACATATACAATAAATTCTTGTGAAACTATTGAAATGTTTTATAATTTGAGAACTGATTTAGATAAACTTATGTATGCTTCTCATATAAATAAAATTATAAATGATGTTACTACTGAGAATCAAAATTCATTTTATATTTTAAAATTGTTTTTAAATACATTATGAAAATTTTAGGTTTTGCACCAAATATAAATGAATGTGTTATGTGCCATTCTAAAGAAAATTTAACATCATTTAGTTTTAAAGATAATGGTTTTAAATGTGAAAATTGTAGCAAGCAAGAAGCTGGTAGTTTTGCTTTGAATGAAGCTACAAAAAATGCAATTATTTACTCTACAAAAGCTGATGCAAAAAAAATTTTTTCTTTTAATTTGTCAGAGAATTCTTTGAGGGAATTTGAAATTGTTTCTAGGTTATATTTGAATGAGAAATTAGATAAGGAATATAAAGTGGATAAGCTATAAAACTTTGGTTATTTATTAGATAGAAATAATTATAAGTTATGTTTAATTTAATATAGATACTCTTAAAAACATAAATTGTATACTAAACAAAATTATCAAAAAGTCAAATTTTGTTTAGTACAATGAACAAAATCAACAGAATAAAATAAAAAGTCTGATTTTAACAATAAAAATGTAGTTAAAGTCAGATTTTTTAATGTTATAATTTTTATTTAAATATTTTTTTAATTAATTATTAATTTTTGATTAGAAAAATTCTTTATATTTTGTAGTAATTCATAAATTTTCTTTTAAAAAAATTATTTATATTTTAGTTTAGGTTTTATATATTTTAAAAGTCATTATTACTTATTTTATAGAAAATTTTTAGTATAGTATTTTATAGTAATGTGAAATGTTTGAAACTTAAATGTGAATTACATTGACTTTTTAAAATTTTTTGAATATTATAATAATACAAAACACATTAAGCTTAAAATAAAGTGAAGATTGGAGAGGATTTATATATGTGTGGAATAGTAGGATATATTGGAAGAAAAAATGCAGAGCCAATATTAATTAATGGTCTTTTAAGATTAGAATATAGAGGATATGATTCTGCTGGAATTGCTACAATAGAAGAAGATGGAATTAAGGTTGTAAAAAATAAAGGAAGAGTGGCTTCTTTATTAGAAATTACAGAAAAAAATAATTTAAAAGGTACAATAGGAATAGGTCATACAAGATGGGCAACTCATGGAAAACCTTCTGCTGAGAACTCTCATCCTCATATGGATAATAAAAACACTATAGCTGTAGTACATAATGGAATTATAGAAAATTACATAGAACTTCGTAAATTTTTAGAAGAAAATGGATATAAGTTTTTATCTCAAACAGATACAGAAGTTATTCCAAATCTTATAAATTATTTTTATGAAAAAACTCCTAAAGACTTTTTAAATGCAATGAAAGAAACTGTACTTAAATTAAAGGGAAGTTTTGCAATTGAAGTATTGAGTAAAGATTTTATGGATGAAATGTTTGTTGTTAGAAAAGATAGTCCAATGGTTATAGGAAAAGGAACAGATGAGAATTATATTAGTTCTGATATTCCAGCAATTTTATCTTTTACTAAAGATTTTTTCTTGCTTAATGATTT
>CAMXLV010000205.1 GCA_947244675.1 uncultured Clostridium sp.
TTTATAAATCTGGGAATATTTATAGTTTTATCTGCTTTATTTTCATCATACATTTTTTTATCTTTATCTGTTACAATTCTAACAACTTTTTTCAAGGGTTCTGTTATTTCTTCTTCTTTAACTTCTTTATCTACTATAGCAACTTCTCCATATTCCTCTCCCATAGCAGTATCTACAATAACATTCATTCCTTTTTGTAAATCTAATTCACAATGGTCAAAAAAATATATTTTACCAGATTTTTTAAATCTAACTCCTGTTACCTTTTTCATTTAGCTCCTCCCAAATATTAAACAATAATGAATCAACATTCATATCAAAATTTCCATTTGATTTTAATCTTAAAGTGCTTTCACTAACATATTTTAAACAGTTCAAATATCTTTTATCTTCTTTTGCTTTTGAATATAAACACACTGTTAAATAGTCCAATATTTCAAATATTTTTTCTTTATCATACATAAATTTAGAAGTTAAAAAAATAGAAATAATGTCATCCGTTTTCATTTTATTCATTAGTGTATCTATATCTTTATACTTTTCCTTGTTTTCCTTAAGATTTATAGCTTTTCTAATACTTCCACCAAATGTTTTTAATAAATTTTCAGAAATATCTTCATATCCTATTTCATTTATTGCATAATCATAAAAAATTTTATTTTCGATATTCTTGAATTTTACTTTCATACATCTTGATTTTATAGTATTTAGAATCATATTTTCATTAGAAGTTATTAAAATCATAGTAACAAATTCTGGTGGTTCTTCTAATGTCTTTAGTAAACAATTTTGTGCTTCTTTTGTCATTTTATCGCAATCATTTATAATATACACTTTTTTATTTGAAACAATTGGCTTTTCTATTACCTTTTCAACAAGTTCTCTTATCTGTTCAATTTTAATAGTTTCGCCAGTTTCATTTATAATTTTAAAATCGGGATGATTATTTCCATCATAGCATAAGCAAGATTTACATTTACAATTTTCTTTTGAATTTTCTAAACACAGTATATATTTAGAAAATTCCTTAGCAATTAAAAATTTTCCAATTCCTTCTGTACCAATAAATAAGTAACTATGCAAAATATTGCTTGTTTCTATATTTTTTCTTAAGTAATTTTTAACTTCTGAGTTTCCAATTACATTATCAAATTTCAATTTATTTTCCCCTTAATAAGTACAAATTTATTTTACAGTTCCAATTTTATTTAATGGCCAAAATCTACAAACCACTATTCCTTCAATTTTATCATAAGGAATACATCCAAAACTTCTACAATCAGTACTTTTCCCTCTGTTATCTCCCATACAGAATAAATAATCATCTGGAACAATAAAATCTGTAAAAATTTCAGATTCAGTAATTATATCATCTGATAAATACTCTTCTTCTTGAAGTTTTCCATTTATATAAACATTTCCATCTTTTATTTCAATATGCTCTCCAGGTAAACCAATTACTCTTTTTATATAACTTTTTTTAGTAATTTCTAACACATTATATACAAAATTCTCTATTAAATTTCTATCATCTTCCATATATATTGCAACTGGATTAGATTGATCTGCTGTTCCTGATGAATATGTATGTGTAGGTGCTTCAAAAGTAATAATATCACCTCTTTTAGGCATATTTCCAGTTATTCTAAAAGTTCTCTTAACAATAAGTCTTTGATCTTGTACAAGTGTTGGATACATAGAAACTTGTTTTACAACTGTTGGAGTGGCTATAAAATATCTAAATAATAATGTTAAAACTATTGCTATTACTATACAAATAACCCACTCCACTATATTTCTAGTTTTTTCACTCATATGACCTTTTTTGTTTGGAGTATTTATCTCTTCACTTTTTTGTTCTTCGTCCAAAGTATACATCCTTCTTTCTAAATAAAACTATTCTTTTTTCTTTTTAGTTGTTGATTTTTTTGTTGTCGCTGATTTTTTTGTTGTACTTTTTTTAGAAACCTTTTTTTCTTTTTCTAAATTCTCTTCCATTTGAAATAGAAAATTATAATCTACTGGAAGTTCTTCTGGCATCTCTTCTATAATTGGCTGTTCTTCTAAATCTTCTTTTTTAGTATATTTTGTTTTTGAATTTCCTTCTCCATTTTCATTTGTCGCAACAGAAAAACCTTCAAAAGTACTTTCTGGTTCTTTAAATTTTTTTAATTCTTCTATAAAAGAATCTGTTTCTTCATTTATATTAGTTTCTTTTATATCTGAATCTAAATTATCTAAATCATCTATTTCTTTTTCTAATTTATTAATTGAAAAATTATTATTCTCAGTATTAAATATCATAGTTTCATCAAATGATTTAGAATTATTTTCATCTATAAAATCCGAATTTATAGAATTGACATTATTTAAATTTGTATCTATTGGATTTAAACTATCAATATTAGTATCCATTGAATTTATGCTATTCATATTTGTATCCATTAGATTTATACCATTTAAATTTGGATTTACTGAATCCATATTTAATGAATTTATGTTTGAATCTGTTGAAATATTATCTTCATTATCTATTTCATCAATTATAC
>CAMXLV010000206.1 GCA_947244675.1 uncultured Clostridium sp.
TATTTTTTATTTTATCACGGAAGGATTTATTTACACAACTTTTTCTATACTCTCTCAGATGTAATCATATTATATGAAATATAATGAGTTCTGCATAATATACAGAACTCATTTTTCAAAATAATACTATTAATTTTATTAAATACTTAAAACATAAGGATTACTAGATGTTCCATCACCTATTATTTTTACATCTGATTTTAATGTAAATACTGGTCGAAGTCCAAGAGTTTGTTCGTTTGCTTCATACCATACATATCCAAAAGTACCATCTTTTGTTATTGATATCATAGTTTTAGATCCTTCATTTGTTATTGTAGGTGATTTTGGTGTAAATAATTCTCCTCTTGTGGTAATATATCTACAACCAGCTGTGTAATTTGATGTTGCTTCATGTCTCCAATAAGCTCTAGAAGCCAACCAATATTGTGTATTAATATTAGTTATTCCTAATGAATTCATTTGATTATAATCTGCTTGATAGTTAAAATCTTCTTTTTTTATAGATGGAGATGTATTAAGTTCATACTTATAATATTCACTTGATTCTGAACTAGGATTGTTTGGTACACTTCCTACACACCTAGCATTATTTGCATACGTTGTATTCAAATATGCACTTGCTCTTGTATTTAATGTTGTAATTGCTCCATTGTACGCATTTGCCATTACCTTCCAACCATTTCCACTTCCAAAAGTTACTTGTTCAACGATATTCATAGCAACAACTTGAACTCCATTTTTACCATATATTGAATTAGAATCCCATAATACTGCACATTTTATTATGCTTCCATTTGGAGCTACATAATTTACATAGTTATTTATTGTTAAATCTGCAACGGTTGGTATTCTTTCCACGATTATTTCCTCTGAAAGTGTTTCTATTTTATTTCCTACATTATCTATGGATAATACATGAAGATAATAAGTTCCTGCTGTTTGTGTTTTTAATGATATTTCTTCTGGTGTTGTAGTAAAACTCCCACCTGTATAATCTTCTTCATTTGTACCTATATTTTCACTAATTGTATTATAAACCCATTTACATTCTGTTATGTTTATACCACTTTGATTGTCTTTTTGTTTTATTGTTGCTACAATACTTGATACTGTATCTGTACTCGTACTATCAAAAGTAATTGTAGCGGTTGGTTTTGTTTTGTCGATATTTGTTACATTTCCTGTTGCCTGACAAATTGTTTCATATAAGTTATTTACTAATCTTGCAAATATTGCCGAATTTTCTTGTACTTCAACCTCTTTTTCGTAATTTTTCCAGTTTTTACCGTCTAGTGAATATTGTAGTTGATATTCTGATATTTGTGTAGAAATATTTACATTTACATTTCCGTTTATCCATGGTTGTTCTTCTGGTGATGGATTATACACAAAACTAATATTGCTTTCTTCCAATTTTGGTATTTCTGTTTCTCCTTGTTTTCCTATATATTCTACTTTATTTTCTGTTATTTTATATACATATCCTTCCTTTGTTATTACTATTATTGTTTCATCATCTTTTTTATTAACTTCTGATTCTTTAAATTTATCTTCTTTTTTTATTTCTTTTTCGAATTCATCTAAATATTTTTTATGATTCCAATTATTCATAATTTTGTCCACTCTTAAACCATTTCCTATTAATTTTAATATTTCCTCATATTCTTTTTTGTTGCTTTCTTCTCCGGCTGTAGATGACTTTGTTAAAATTCCATTATCCCCTGTTAGCATTGATATACTTATACCTGCTAAAATTAAAAGAACAATTATAGTTATTACTAGTGCAATTAGCGTGATTCCTTTGTTTTTTTGCTTCATTTTTTTCCCATTCTCCTTTGTTTTTCTTTTTTTCATTATAGCGTTACTTTTCTTTACAAGACAAGAAAAGTAACTATTTTTAGTAGCTACTTTTTTACATAATTCTTAAAATTCATCCCTTTCTTTTTCTGTATATTCTATTCCTAAAATTGTTAGCCATAACATTGCTATGCTTTCTAATCAAAATGCGTTTGACTTTTGATTTTAAACATACATTCTATGGATCCAAATCGATAACTATAATTTTTAATTCCATCTTCTACTTTTCCATTTGTTAATACATAAAGTGCCTCTTGGTGTCTTTCTAATTTACTTACTTTATGTGCCTTCTTCTATTAATTTTGTTTTATATTCTTCTGAACCATTGTTATATAAATTTATCAAAGTTGGTGTTTTTGCAATCTTTTATGTTAAAAAAACTGTCAGGCAATAAGACATTTTGAATTTTAATCTTAAAAAAGTATTAGTAATAAGATTTCGTAATACCTTATTAACATATTATTGGATTATTGATATAATCCAAGCAAAATCAATTAAGAAAATCATACGAAATGTTGAATAGTAAATAGATACATCGAAATAAGAAATTTTATAACAAAAGATAGAAAGGGGAAAAAATGAAACAAAAAAACAAAGGAATCACACTAATTGCATTAATAATCACAATGGTATTACATTATTACTATGGTATAAAATATAGTAATAGCAACGGTTTCC
>CAMXLV010000207.1 GCA_947244675.1 uncultured Clostridium sp.
TTGGTGTTTTTTTGCAATTCTCCTTTTTTCAAAAAACTGTCGGGTAACAAGACATAATATTGTCAATTTTATGTATCCTTAAATAGGGTAAAATGGTTTCAGAACATACCAAAAGAAAAGTGATTACATTTAATAATCACTTTTCTATATAATTTGATACTAACATTTTTTTTAACAGTATCATAAAATATTAATTTTATATTATTCTTCTTCCTTCTAATGCCTTTGTTAGTGTAATTTCATCTGTATACTCTAAGTCTCCTCCCACTGGAATACCATGAGCAATTCTAGTTACAATAATTCCTAGTGGTTTAATTAATTTGGATAAATACATAGCAGTTGCTTCTCCCTCTACTCTAGGATTAGTTGCAAGTATTACTTCTTTTACATCTCCGTCCATCAGCCTTGCTAATAATTCTTTTATTTTAATATCATCTGGACCAATCCCATTTATTGGAGATATTGAACCATGTAAAACATGATAAACACCTTTAAATTCATGCGTTTTCTCCATTGCTATAATATCTCTTACATCTTCTACTACACAAATTAATGAAGTATCACGTTTTGGATTTCCACAAATGGAACATGGATCAGTATCTGATATATTGTAACATTTGCTACAATATTTTAAATTCTTTTTTGCATTTACAATAGAGGCTATAAATTCATTTGTTTCTTCTTCAGAAGAATTTAATATATAAAAAGCAAGCCTTGCAGCCGTTTTATGACCAATGCTTGGTAATTTTTCAAAACTTTCTATTAATTTTTCAATGGATGGTGAATATAATGACATTTTGTTTTTCCTTTCTTGCTTTTTTAAGAAAGAGTGTCCCTAAATCCCTTTTAGGAGGGATTTAAAGAACGTCCCCCAATCCCGGTATGTTGAATTTTCCTAAGGCTGATGCTTGCTCTGCATCTACTTTACGCAAAGCTTCATTGATACAGGTTAATATTAAGTCTTCTAACATTTCTACGTCTTCTGGGTCTACTACTTCTGGATTGATTTTTATTTCTTTGATAGCTTTTTCTCCTGATACTTTTACACTTATTGCTCCTCCTGCTGTTGCTTCAAATTCTTTGCTTGCTAATTCTGCTTGTGATTTTTCCATGTCTGCTTGCATTTTTTTTGCTTCTTTCATTAAATTATTGATGTTCATTCCACCAAATCCTCCCATTCCTCCTGGGAATCCTCCTCTTTTACTCATTTTTGTTTCTCCTTTCTTTTTTTGTTCTGTTTGATTATTTTTCTTTTTTGCAAATTTTTAAATATTTTCTCTAAGATAATATTGTTTTTATTTTATTCTATGATGTTAAATGGTATGTCTGATTCGTTTGCAAAGTTTTGTATGGTTTCTTCTTTTGTCATTACCTGTTTTTGTTCGGTATTGTTTAGATATTTGATTTGCATTTCTTTTCCACATGCTATTGATACTAGTGTTTCTATTTCTTTTATGTTTTCTTGTTTTTCTAATACAGTTTTTCCAAAAGATGTCATACCATTTATAAATTCAATTCCTATAATTAAATCGTTAATTTGAACTGCTTTTGTTCCTATTAGATTGGTATATAATACGATTTTTCCTTTTTGTTTTAATTCTTGCACAATTTGAGGCCAATATTCTTCTATTTTATTAGAAAATTTCGGTATTTTACTATTGGCATCTATTGCTTTTCCAGAATTTTTCACGTTTTTCCCTTCTTCTCCTCTTGCTACTGGGATAGAACTCCTATTAGCACTTGTTGGCATGATTGGTTGGTTATTTGGATTTTGTGCTATCATAACACTTTTTCCAGATTTTAAGTATTTTTCGATTTTTTCTATTCTTTCTTCTAACTGATTATTGTTACTTACTTGCTGATTACATAAATTTATGATACCAGCTTGAAACATGATGTTTTTTTGCGTAGATATTTTTATGTTACTTTCTAATTCTGATAACTGGTAGATTAATTCTACTAGCCTATTTCTATTTGCTTCTTGTGCTAATTGTTTTATTTGTTTTTGCTCTTCTTCTTTATATAATTCTACTTTTTTAGTTACTTGGTATATAAGGATGTCTTTTACGTATTTTATCATTTCCCAAATGAATTGGTTTAGATCTTTTCCCTCTTTTAGGATTTCTTCTATTTTTTCAATGGCTTTTTCTATATCATATTCGATCATTGCTTGTATGATACCATGGATATAGGTTAGTTTAGGAATGCCTACTAACTCTTTTATTTTGTCTTCTTCAATTTTGTTTTCTCCATCTTGCAGGCATCTTTCTAATATGGATAAAGCATCTCTCATAGCACCTTCTGCTAAGGTTGCAATGATGGTTAAAGCTCCTTTTTCCGCTTCTATATTTGCTTGTTTGCATACAATTTCTAATCTTTTTACAATGTCTTCTACCATGATTCTTTTGTAATCAAATCTCTGACATCTTGATAAGATGGTAGCTGGTAATTTTTGTGGTTCGGTTGTAGCTAATATGAATTTTACATGTTCTGGTGGCTCTTCTAATGTTTTTAGTAAGGCATTAAAAGCT
>CAMXLV010000208.1 GCA_947244675.1 uncultured Clostridium sp.
TTATGTTTGAAAATCAAGGTGTAAAGTTAGAGATTAACTTAAAGGAGGAAATTGTATGGTTAAATAGACAGCAATTAACAAAATTATTTTATAGAGATATAAAAACATATTAATAGTGCTTTAAGTGAAGAATTAAAAGATATTCCAACTGTAGTAAAATTTGCGACAGTTCAAAAGATAATGCAAATTTTATAAGTTATTTATGTAAGAAATGTCAAGAAAATTTATAGAAGGAGAATACTGTGAAAAAATCTAATAAGCCAATTATAGGTATTATAAGCAAGCCAAATGTATTTTGTGATGATGAATTATACACACAACAAATTGTATATGATGGTGTAAGATGTGCTATATTAAAAAACGGTGGAATTGTTATTGGAATTATGCCAACTCAAGCAACTAATAAGTTTTGCGATAATGATGAATTAGATGAAGCAAAATTAACTGTACAAGAAATTGAAGATTTATATAAGTTATTAGATATTTGTGATGGAATAATTTTGGAAGGTGGACTATCAAGTGCAAGCTATGAAGTAGAAGCTGCAAAATATGCAATAAAGAATGATATTCCATTGCTAGGAATTTGTGCAGGATTTAATAATATTATAAGAGCTATGGGAGGAAATGTATTTTTAATTGAAAATAATTTAAAACATAATAAAGAAGATGGACAATATGCTCATACTAATATTCTAACAAAAGGTTCTTTATTATATAGTATTATGAGTAATAAAGAATTAAAAGTAAATAGTATACATACAATGTTTGCTTTAAAGGAAAATGTTAAAAATCTAGAAATATCTGCTTTTTCAGATGATGGTTATGTAGAAGCTGTTGAACTAAAAAATAATAAATTTTGTTTAGGATTAAAATGGCATCCAGAATTAATGCTTGATTATAATAAAGATATGAATAAAATATTTCAAAAATTCATAGAAGTATGTTAAATTAAATAGAAAATGCCAGAGTAGGAGAGAGGAACAACTTTGAAAATTAGAGATTTTAAAAAATAAAAATTAAGTATTTTGAATATAAATTTATAAGATTTTTAAAATTTTGTGTAAAGTTAATTTTATATATAAATTTTAAAAAAGCGAACATTTGTTATGAGCGTTTGTAACTAAAAATTTTTATTATAACTTTATAAATGATTCATAAAATTCTATATAATAATTATATAAATTTAGATTACTAATTCATAATATAATTTCATATTATGAAGCTTCAAAATCAATTTTAAGGCATTTTAATAATATGTCCAACAAAGTTTTATATTTAAAATTATAATATATTTAATAAAATGTCATATTTATAATATGAATTTAGTTAGAATACTTATTTTTAGGCATTTATTAAAAGTGCTGAAAAAATGGATAAAATATCGACGCACGAGAATGGATTTTAAGCCGTTTTTAAAAATTAGGCATATAGTTTGTTGTCTGAAAATAAGGCGAAATACTGAAATATAAGGATTTTGAAAGTTTTGATAAAATAATCTAAAGTTATATAAATTTTTTAAAAAATATTTGGTTGCAATAATGAAAAAAAATCCAACCAAAAATAATGAAGCTCTAAAATCAATTTTAAAGCAATTTTATAAAAAAGTAATATAAGTTTGTTATTAGAATAATAATCTAAAACAGGCTTTATTGAAGGATTAGGAAGATTTCAAAGATAGGACTATATTTGTATGGTTCTGTTTTTGATCCTATCTCTATTTGCACAAAACTTTGATTTTGTGCAATGTTATATTTTTATAATAATGAGAAGAACTAAATGCTCCCCCTTTAAAATATACAAATATAAGATTTATAAATTATTTAGTATATCTTTCTTTTATCATAATAGAATTATTTTGTCAATACTTTTTCTAAAATTATCTATATAAATAATTCTATTATTATTTATATTTAAGTTTTCTTCTTCTGAATATTTTTTCCATTCTGAAACTTCTCTTTCTTTAATGCAATAATATTTTAATTTTCCAGCCATATGATATTTATTAACAAAAAAATTGTTATCAACAAAATATGGACGTCCTCTTTCCTCTTCTAAAGCTATCATTTCATAGAGTTTAAGTTTAGCACTATCAATATTATCGAAAAAATGTATCATATAAGGTTTAGCAGAATTTTGACGAATATATATAGTATATTCTCTCAAGATATACCCCCCTTTCATTATTTATTATATCACAATTATGTAGACAAGCCTTGTATGTAATCCAAATGGGATACTCAATAAATAAATTTTATACGATATAATGTAAAAAACAAAAGAAAAAGGAGATATTAATACTAGTACTTATACTTATTTATCTAGTAGTAGATATAAAAAATCCAAAAGAAGAAAAAGAAACAACTAAAAAAAACACTTATAGTTCATATTCTTCTAATAAAAACTATAAAAAATATTATAGACCTAAAAGATATGTTATATCATTAAATGAATTAAACTTTTATAATGTCCTTACAGAAATAGCTACTGAATTAAATTTAACAGGATTTTCACAAGTTTCCTTATATAATAT